>NZ_CP193666.1:1132634-1441845 GCF_051106275.1 Streptococcus sp. KHUD_014
GTAAATTGCATTATGCGCCCTCCAAATGTAATTAATGATATGGGGAGATTTTCCCTCCTACCTTAATAGGTAGAACTACGACTCATTTTTCCGCCTCTTAATAAAAATTTTTTCAAAAAAAATAATCTTCCTTTATATAGCTAGAGGAAGATTATTTTATTGCATAACAAATTAAAAAAATTTTTATAAAAAAGCGGAAAATTTCAACCCAGTATTACCTATATAGGTGTAAGAGATGAAAAACATCGATTCAAAAAAATTTTTAATAAAAACCGGAATTACTGTTCACATCTCTACCTAATAAGATAGGAGGTCACAAAATGACTAAAGAAATAACTGTGAATCACAATGATGAACTGGTCGATACTCTAACTGCCATCAGCGTCATCTCAAAGCAACTCGCTCGTAAGATAAAGGAGGAAGAAAACAATGAGCAAAATGAAAGAACTGAATAGACTAATTCATGATATGGAAGAAACCGCAAAGTACTACCTTCGCTTGGTGGATGAGTTCAAAAAACTCCTATCTAATGATAATGAAACAGTTCCTGAACCAATATCACCAAAATCTGAATCAAAAAGGGAAATTCAACTGGAGGATGTCCGTGCAGTCCTTGCTATAAAGGCAAAAGATGGCTTTAAGAATGAGGTTCGTGCTCTTCTAAATGCTTACGGTGCTTCTTCTCTATCAGCTCTTGACCCTAAATACTTTGCGACAGTCCTTGAAGAAGCTGGAGGGATTGGTAATGACTAACCACGCCATTCTATCTGCTTCTGCATCACATCGTTGGTTGAACTGCCCACCTTCCGTTCGGTTAACTGAAGATATGCCAGATGTAAACTCTGAGTTTGCCCTTGAAGGTACGGATGCTCACGAGTTATGTGCTTATCTAGTCGAGAAAGCTTTAGGTAGGAATGCGCGTGATCCAACTGAGGATTTAGCATTTTACAATCATGAAATGCAGGATTGCGCAGAAGAATACTGCAATTATGTCGTGGAACAAATTGAGAAAGCCAGAGGCTACTCACGTGACCCTACAGTTCTTGTCGAACAACGACTGGACTTTTCTAAGTGGGTACCTGAAGGATTTGGAACTGGAGATTGCCTTATTGTGGCAGACGGACTTCTTCAGGTTATTGATTATAAGCACGGACTTGGTGTTCTAGTTGATGCAGACTATAACCCGCAAATGATGTGTTATGCACTTGGTGCTCTTGAGATGTTTGACGGTCTTTATGATTTTGATAAAGTTACCATGACTATCTTTCAACCACGAAAACATAACATATCTACCTTTGAGATAGAAAAGACTGAGTTGCTTAAATGGGCTGAAAATGTACTCGCTCCAAAAGCTGAACTTGCATTCAAAGGTGAGGGAGATATGCAGTCTGGTAAACACTGCCAATTCTGTAAACTAAAGAATATCTGTCGCAAACGTTCGGAGGATAATTTGGCTCTTGCCAAGATGGAGTTTGCAAATCCAGCTACTCTTGATAACGAGGACATTGCAGAGATTTTGCCTAAACTAGACTTGTTGATTTCATGGGCAAACGACATCAAAGCTTATGCATTAAATCAAGCCACAGATGGATATCCTATCCCAGGATACAAACTGGTTGAAGGTCGCTCAGTTCGTAAATTCTCAGATGAGTCAGCCGTTAGCCAAGCTGTGATTGAAGCAGGCTATGATCCTTATGAGAAGAAGCTGCTCACTATCACTGCCATGACAAAGTTACTTGGCAAGAAAACTTTTAACGACCTACTTGGTGGTCTCGTAATAAAACCAAGTGGTAAACCAACACTCGTTCCAATTGACGATAGCCGTCAAGAGATGAACCTAGCAAAAAATGAATTTAAAGAGGAATAACTATATGACAACTAAAGTAATTACAGGACCAAACACTCGCTTCAGCTACTTAAATGCCAACGAACCAAAATCTATCAATGGTAGCACTCCCAAGTATAGTGCCTCACTCATTATTCCAAAAGAGGATACTGTCACCATTAACAAGATTAAAGCAGCCATTGAGCAAGCTTACAAAGAAGGTGAGTCAAAACTCAAAGGCAATGGCAAATCTGTACCTGCATTATCTACTCTGAAAACTCCACTTCGTGACGGTGACCTTGAACGCCCTGATGATGAAGCATACAAAAATGCTTACTTCGTAAATGCTAACTCTCCGCATAAACCTGGTGTGGTTGATGGCAATCGTCAAGAAATCATTGATACTTCAGAATTGTACTCAGGTATCTACGGTCGTGCTTCTATTACCTTCTATGCTTTCAATTCTAATGGCAACAAAGGTATTGCTTGCGGTTTGAATAACTTACAAAAATTACGTGATGGTGAGCCGCTCGGAGGACGCACTCTTGCTGAGGATGATTTTGCGACTGAAGATGATGATGACTTTTTGAACTAGAAATGGAGAATTAGATTGATGATGTATACTATTTTAACTTGTACAATTATGGGACTTTGGGTGCTTATCGGACTATACTTCGGGTATATGACTATTAGAGATGATATTCGAAATGAATTGGAACGAAAGGCGAAGCAAAATAAAGAAAAACTTAGCCAAACACCACTCAGTCGAAAAAATAAATAGAACTTTAGGTGGCAGTACTTCTGTCACCTTTTTCAGAAAGGACGTACTATGCCAATTAAAGAACTCAGCATTGACATCGAAACCTATTGTGAGATTGACCTACGAAAATCTGGTGTCTATCGCTATGCGGAAGATGACAGTTTTGAAATCCTTTTGTTTGCTGTATCTGTCAATAATAGACCAGTGACTGTTTACGACTTAACTAAGGAGAAGTTACCACAAGATATTCTTGAAGCTTTAGTAAACGATAATGTTATCAAATGGGCTTTCAACGCTTCATTTGAACGAATTTGTCTATCCAACTGGCTCAAGAAACTTCATCCCGAATTGTTATCAGATGGATTTCTCTCACCAATTTCATGGAGGTGTAGCATGATTTGGTCAGCCTATTTAGGACTTCCACTCTCCCTTGAGGGAGTTGGAACAGTTCTCAAACTCAAAGACCAAAAGATGAGAGAGGGGACTGACCTCATTCGCTACTTCTGCGTACCTTGTAAGCAGACGAAAATTAACGGTGGACGGACACGTAACCTCCCTCATCACGCGCCTGACAAGTGGTCTACTTTTATCGATTACAACAGACGTGATGTTGAGGTCGAATTGGCCATCAAGGAACGGCTAAAAAACTTCCCAGTACCTGCCTTTATGTGGGATGAGTACCACCAAGATCAGATTATCAATGACCGTGGAATTGGTATTGACATTGACTTTGTTCAGTCGGCTATCAAAATTGATTCAGAGAGCAAAGCTAAAATCCAAGAAGAACTAAAAACCTTAACAGGCCTTGAAAATCCCAACTCTGTTCTGCAGATGATTGGCTGGTTACGAGAACACGAAGTAGCAACAGATTCTCTAGACAAAAAAGCTGTGAAAGAACTTCTCAAAACAGTTGATGAAACAACTGCTCAAGTTCTCAAACTTCGTCAGCAAGCTACCAAATCAAGTGTTTCCAAATACCAAGCGATGATGAACTGTGTTTGTAAGGACGGTCGAGCAAGAGGAATGTTTCAATTTTACGGAGCTAACCGTACAGGTCGATGGGCTGGCCGTTTGGTACAACTTCAGAATCTACCTCAGAACCACCTTTCTGACCTAGAGGAAGCTAGAAAACTTTTTAGAACTGGTGACTTAGAAGCTACTGAGCTACTCTATGACACTCAAGATACCTTATCGCAACTAATACGTACTGCTTTCGTTCCAAGTGAAGGAAAGAAATTCATTGTTTGCGACTTTTCAGCTATCGAAGCTCGTGTACTGTCCCACTTAGCTGGTGAGAGATGGCGTAGTAAGGTATTTGAACAAGGGAAAGACATCTACTGTATGTCTGCCTCACAAATGTTTGGTGTGCCTGTTGAGAAGCATGGACAAAATTCTGATCTAAGGCAAAAGGGAAAAATTGCGGAGCTTGCTTGTGGCTATGGTGGTTCAGTCGGTGCACTCAAAGCCATGGGAGCACTTGATATGGGACTAACTGAGAAAGAACTCCAACCACTAGTAAACTCTTGGCGTCAGGCAAATCCCAATATCGTTCTCTTCTGGTGGGATGTCGATAATGCCGTAAAGACTGCTGTAAAGGACCTAATTCCAACATCTGTTCATAACATTCAATTTGAAGTTAAAAGTGGCATTTTGTTCATCAGCCTTCCTTCTGGTCGTAAACTATCTTATATCAAGCCAAGAATTACCGAGAACCAGTTCGGTGGAGAGTCTGTCACATACGAAGGAACTGGAACTGCCAAACGTTGGGAGAGGTTAGAAAGTTATGGTCCAAAATTTGTGGAAAACATAGTCCAAGCTATCAGTCGTGACATACTTGCCTATTCCTTAAAACTGCTGAAAGAGTTCAAGATTGTAGGACATGTACATGATGAAGTAATAATCGAATGTCCAATGGAACAAAAACTTGATGAAATTGCAGCGTTGATGGGTAATGCGCCAGACTGGTTGTCTGATATTAACCTTCGTGCCGACGGATACGAATGCTTATTCTATCAGAAAGATTAGCAAAAAATCACCACCTCAAGTCGAGATGGTGATTTCCAATTATTGATTTAGTTCATTATAGACCTCCTTTGCCATTGCTTGTGCTTTCTTAATAGCAGCATATCCTTGGGTCTTTTTCAGACCAAGTTTTTCAATGATCTCTTGTTTACTAATCGTGATATCTTGGTAGATTAGCTTTAGGATTTTACCGTACTTTTCATTACGTTGGTATACAACATCAATCAATTCTTCTAGTGTTTCAATAAGCATCAGTTTCTCCTCGTGAGAAGGGATTCCAGTTGGATCGTAGCCAAATTTCTCATCATTATCCATTTTATCGAACATCTCATCTAAAGATAAATCATCATGCTTTCCTTTAGAATGACGGCTCAAGTATTCATTGGTATCCATGTTAAAGACACGAAGGGCATTCGCAAACTCATCTCGTTCAATAGGTACAAATCCAACAAGAATTCGCTTGCCATAAATGTTAAAAGTTTTAAGATTATCTCGATTTACATCCTTGTTAACTAGCATCGCTCTATCTCTAATTACGAATGGAGCTAGTACTTGTGAATCAGTAGGTTTTACACCATTATAAGACTTTTCACTTTGATAGCGATCTGGAGTGTATTTTGAGTTTCGATTTTGTTCATTAATTGACATGTCTTGTCACCTATTCCTTCGTTCACAAAGGAATTGGACATGCCAAAAGAACTATTAAATTTTATTTCTGACCACATCAGCAGTTCCTTTGCTAAATCATGGTCAGCTGGCTTTATAGCTGAACTGCTATTTCTTAAAGACACAGTTAAAGCCGATAACGTAGGAAAAATTCCTCGTTACAAAGTATCTTTAAGAAGACATTAGAATGTAGGATTAATCTTTACAGTATTAGTATAGAACATTAAAACTATTAAAAATAGGTAGTCTAGACTTCCGTAGCTAAACCCTATTGGTTATAATGTTTTTAATAAGATAAAGCCTTGAAATAATCAATTAATGAGCAAAAAGCGGAAATTGAATCTCCGCTTTTTTGATAAAAAAATAAGACCATCATAAATTTGATGGTCTATAGTGTCTTCATTTGTGCTGCTTGTAATATTGTATTAATTTCAGCTAATGGTTTGTAATAACTTGTCGTTAGTAACATTTTATAAACTTGATGCTGGTGAATTTTAGTTAATTTATGTCCCGCCTTTTCAAGCATATCCTCACTAATAGGTAGCATAAGTTTTAAAGCAAAACAAAATGCCAATGCTAACTCAAGCCTAGGTAGATTATCTTCTTTTGTTTCATAATCTCTTAGAGTTCTGTCCGTAATACCAACAATTTTAGCCAATAATGGTTGAGAGCATTTTTTTCGCTCTCTATGTCTTCGTAATGTCCCTGAAAATTCAAAAGGTAATTCCTTTAATAAATCAGAAATATTTTTTGAAAGTTTCACCATTTCTAAAGGTGGTAACTGATCCATTAAGCTCGGATTCTGTAAAATCTCCACAAAGTCAGCTTTTATTTCGCTCTCTCTTGTGACCCCACGATTTAATACATAATCATAATAGTCTTCATCAGAGATGGCAGTAAATTTCTTAGATTTTACCTTGAAAAGGAGACAACATTCATCCATATGTTCATAAGCATAATCAGTCATAACTGGGCCATCTTTTGTCATGGAAATATATTTTTTATCTTTTAAACAAAGATGGTTATCAATGTAAAGAAACTTATTTCCATCGATGATTTTTCTGAATGATTCATTGAAACAATACTCAAAACATAAATCATTCGATGTGATTGTATAGCTACTTCCATTATCAAAAGCTTCAAGCTCAAAAGCGAAATTGTGCATATACCTATCATCTAAGTAATTGTAAACTCCATTTGCTTCTTTGAATCCCAAGTCAATCATTCTAATTTTTGCTGCCTGCTTGGATACATTAAAGAATTCAGCAAGTTCATCAACCACTTCACGTACAAGTTCAGAGCGACTGATATCAGGATTCACTAAGGTTAAAGTTTGAAATAACTCTCTAATCTTAATTTTCGTTTGAACTTTTGGCATAAGGATTCGAGGAGCAATCCCATTAGCATGCCACTCCATCCAATCAAGTGGAGACCACATGCTAGAATCTGCTTGATTTTCCTCTGTCCAACTACTAGATACCGAGTGTCTGTTATCAAGTATCATTCTTACTTCGTGAAATACTTTATGTAATTCCCAGTGCACACACTCATGAATTACTGTATTATTGAAAGAACCAACATTTCTCTTATAGACAACATCTTTATCTACCAAGATACTTCCTTTGTTAAAAGGCTTAGAGACAGGTTGGTCATTTTCAATCACCTCTACTTTAGTATCTTTAAAAACCATTTTTCCAAAAACTGAGTCGTCTAATGTTAACTTCTCTCGATGTATTGAAAGTCCCATCTCCGCTACGATTAACTCAACTGGTATAGGAGTTGGTTGCCTAAGTGCTACAGGATAATATTTCTTTAGAAATGATTCTGCAATGTTATCAAATTCTTTCTTAGGGATGTACGGAACCCAATCCCTACTAAGCATCAAATTTCTATTTTTTTTATATTGGTCAGATTTAAACTCTGCGTTGTAAATATTAAAGACCTTTATACCTGAATCAAGCTCCATATCTACATAGACTGAAACGTACTTCGATTTCGTATCAAGTTCCATTTCCCCTTTGATGTACTGACGAACAATAACATCCGCAATCACAATAATTTCAAGTTTCAGTTTAGAATTATCAACTACTTCATAGTAAATCTTATAAAGTTCGAAATCATCAAACTCAATATATCCATTTGGTTCAGGTACCATGTATGTAGATAAATCAGTATTATCCTTATTATTGAAAATGAAACCTCTAACAGTTTTTATGATTAAATCCTGGTAAGTATCAAAAATATATTTATCGAACACTAGTTACCTCCGAGAACACTTACAATTATTTTCTAGAAAATTATACCACATTTTGCAAGCGCTTATAAACTATGATATAATTAATTGGAATTAACTCATTGGGAGGTATAAATGCTAAAGAATTTAAAAAAATTTCTACTCAAAGAAATCCCCAAAAAGATAAGCGAGCATGATTTGAACAGTTACGAAAATTTTGGAAAAATGATTGAGGATCACATTTCTGACATTATCGAAGAATATCTTAGAAATAAAAAAATTAAATTCAAATCCTATAGAGCCCCCAATAAAAATTATTTTCCCGATCTTACTCTAACTATAAGAGGTAATAAGTATGCATTAGAGTATAAATGTGGTCTATATAACAAATCAGGTACTTTTATTACTGAACCTGCTAATGATTTAGGGACTCTTAATTCTTACACTAAGAAAATCGATAAATTCAATAACAATATCTTTTGTATATTCGTAAAATATTCTATTGACGATAATTCCATCATTACTATCGATAATATTTATATTGATTATTTGTATAAATTTGTAGGAAGAAGAAATGAAAAATCTAAAATATTGACAAAATACCGTGAAAAGGATGGCAATCTAAGACCCAAAAATTGGGAGGATTTTGATAATTCTACCTCTTATTTCAACTCACTTGAAGAGTTTAGGAAGGCCTTACTTCTCACACAAAAATATAGATCTCTGCAATTAATATTAAAAAATTTGGAAACTTTATCTACTGACGAATTATTAGATATCAAAGCAAGTATAGATCACTTTATTAAAACAAAGCAAAACTAGAATAATTTTTTAGGAGTAATCAACATGGACAATATCGAAACTATTGAAGAACTTTTCCAATTGACCCAAGAAAGACTTGTTGGACAAGCAGGTGCAATTTCAATTACGTTTGCAAATCGAGCGCATATTTATTCTGGAAATGATGTTATTGGTAACTGCTTACAAGAATGGCTTCCTAGTTGGTTCACATTCCTTGGTGTAGATATACAGCCAGGTGCTCATACACAAGAGTTTCCTGATTTTGTAGCAAATTTTAATGGAAATCCAATTGATGTAGAAGTTAAAGCATGGAACATAAATAATGCTCCAGCTTTTGATTTAGCAAATTTTTTTAGCTTTCTTGATACTACTTTTACTGAACCGGGAAAATTAAATGCGCGATACTTTATTTTAGGTTACAGGCCTGCAAATGATGGTTTCACACAAGGATTTACGCTAGAGAGGGTTTACCTCAAACACATTTGGGAAATTACTAACAACACTAGAAACTACCCTATTGGACTTCAGGTAAAACGTGGAAATCCATATGCGATGAGACCTAGTAACTTCTATAGAGATGAAGACAATCATTTTGAAAATATTTTCGAGTTTGTTGAAGCTGTTGCAGATGCCTACAGACACTTTGAGCATGTATCTGATTTACCATTTACACCAGATGAATGGTACGAAAGAGTTATGAGTTATTTATAGTATCCTAAAATGAAAATAGAGTATGCTAACAAGTCATACTCTATTTTTTTTATAGGTTTCTAATAATTTATTCGATACTGCTTTTATTACTGGAACACATACTGTATTACCTAGTAAGTCAAATGCTTCACTTTCTTTTAGGAAACTGAGGTCATAATTATCCGGGAAACCAAATAATCGTAGACCTTCATTTACCGTTAAAGGTCGAATACCATTAAGTACAGGAACAGCAAGTTTATGAACATCTGTTGCTACTAAGGTTGGCGTTGTCTCATAGGGCGATAAGATTTTTGTAAATTCAAAAGAAAGCTTACCGGTTACTATATTGTAGCCTTTTTCTAAGGTTTCGTCTGGAACTCGTTTATTACCTTCAAGTTTTTTTGGATGTTCAAAACTTAAATATCCTTTTTCTACAAGATCATCTAGCATATCTGTAAGATTAGGTGATTTAAAAAATGTGGAAATCATATCCGATGTTAGTGGCATTCCGTCCATCCATTTAATACCAATTATTTCGGCCCATTTTTTATTTCTCCTTTGTTTTAATAAATTGTCTAATAAAACTGCTTGTTCCTCAGATATTTCGCCTTTAAGACCTATATCCCAACTATGTATGTTATTTTCCCCACCTCGTTTATCCTTTATCGCTTTACCATACACGCTCTTTAAATCGTATTTTGATAATAATTTTTTGGAAAACTCACTATCAATTGGTGGAGTATTGAAGTCAATAACATCCTGCAGTACCGAATGAGAATATTCGAAATCTTCCAACAATTCAATAGTATCAGATTTAAACCCAATTATGTAAATTCTTTTCCTAGATTGAGCTAAACCAAAGTCCTTACCATTTAAAACACTGTAACTTATTGAGTAGCCCAAATCTGCCAAAGTCCGAGTGATAACTTTAAAAGTATTACCTTTATCGTGATTCACTAAGCCTTCCACATTTTCCAAAACAAATCCTAAGGGTTTTTTCTCTAATAGTATTTTTGCTATGTCAAAAAATAATGTTCCCCTCGTATCTTGAAAACCTAGACCTAGTCCTGCTTGTGAAAATGCTTGACATGGGAAGCCAGCTAATAGAAAATCAAAATTCGGTAAGCTTGATGGATTTAACTTAGTTATATCACATTCAGGATTATGACCGAAATTATTAGTATATGCCTTTATCGCAGCAGGCTTGATGTCACTAGAAAACACACATTTTCCAATCAATCCATTTTCCTGCAATGCTTGCTCAAAGCCAATTCTGATACCTCCAAGACCACTAAATAAATCAATGAAGGTTACTTCTCCTTTATTTCTGACAAACTTTTGTTCTACTTCTTTAATACCTATACCAATTAATTCTCTACATTTTTGAGAAAAAGTTGAACTGTTTGGCAACGGTAAACTCTCAATCCTTTCAGAATCCTCATCGCTTAGATATATAGTATAAGCTTTTCTCTTATTAGAAATCGACTTTCTTCCTGCTCCTTTTCTCGGACCACCATGCATAATGTCACCTTCTTTAATATTTTTTGTTTAATTATAGTATCATAAAAACATTGTTTTTTCAAGTTTTATAAATCCAACATCATTTCTACCTTTCTAGTTGAAATTATCTTACTTTTTGATATAATTTTGTTAATTTATAAATTAACAAAGAGGTGTGGACTTATGTTTTCAAAATCTCGTTTAAAAGCAAAAAGAGAAGAATTTGGTCTTTCTCAAAACAATATTGCAATAGAGTTGGCGATAAGTCGTGTCGCGTATAACCATTGGGAAAGTGGTAAAACTGTACCTAATCAAAAACACCTCACTGCTCTAGCAAAAATCCTAGATGTCCCAGTCACTTATTTCGAATCTGAGTACAATATCGTTAATAACTATCTTCAGTTATCTCCTAACAATCAAATAAAGGCAGAGGAATATGTTGAGGAACTTCTTCTTTCCCAAAAAACTTCAAACGTCACTCCACTCTTCTCTGTCCAAGTACTGTCTGATATTCAATTATCCGCAGGTCTTGGTGAAGGATTCTTTGATGAGTATGAAACTGAAACAGTCTACTCCAATGAGGAACAATACGGCTACGATATTGCTGCGTGGATTGAGGGAGATTCTATGGAGCCTGTATATAAGAGTGGAGAAGTCGCACTTATCCGCTCCAACGGTTTCGACTATGATGGTGCGGTCTATGCATTATCATGGAATGACTCTGTCTATATCAAAAAACTCTATCGTGAAGAAGATGGGTTCAGGATGGTATCCTTGAATAAGGACTATCCAGAGAAGTTCATCCCTTACGAGGATGAACCTAGAATTGTTGGTCTAGTTGTAGGTCACTTTATGCCTGTCGAGGGAGTATAGTCATGAAATTAAAAGATATCTTAGAACTTGGAACGTATGGCTTCAACCCTGATTGTAAAGTTGAAATTTTCAATATGGACAACTTTGAAGAGCGACTAGAAAATGAAGGATTCGATGAAATTCTTATTCCTCAAAATGAAGATGCAAAAATTTATCCTTACGCTTTTTTGATAGAAGATTCTGTTTTGATTGCTATGACCGAGGAGGATGACAATATCTATGAACGTTAAAGAAATGATTTACATAAAGGGCGAACGTATTATCTTTACTCCTGACAAATTTGAATACGACATCACAGACTACATCGGTGAACTTATCGAAGAGCTAGAAAAACTCAAAAGGAGATAACCCTATGGGCTATATCGACTACACTATAGAACCTCAAAGTGACATAGCTTTCCTCGATATGAAGTCCTTTTACGCTTCAGTTGAATGTGTAGATAGAGGTTTGCATCCGCTCTACACATCATTGTGTGTCATGAGCAGAGCAGATAACTCAGCAGGATTAATACTGGCTTCCTCTCCTATGTTTAAGAAAGTATTCGGAAAAGCAAACGTAGGGCGTTCTTACGACTTGCCATTTGATATAAACACTCGTAAATTCAGCTACCAGAATGCGTGGAAACAGGGGATAGACGTAACACCAAAGTATAAATCTTTCATCGAACACTGGGCAAAGCGTACACTCATTGTTCCTCCTCGCATGGACAGATATATTGAAAAGAATTTAGAGATTCAACATATCTTTCAAGACTATGCTGCTCCAGATGACATTCTCCCCTATTCAATTGATGAAGGTTTTATCGACCTTACTAGCTCACTTTCTTACTTTATTTCTGACAAGTCAATGTCAAGGAAAGATAAGTTAGATAATGTTTCGGCTATGATTCAGAGAGATATTTACCGTAAAACAGGTATTATTTCAACTGTTGGAATGAGCAATTCCAACCCTCTTCTAGCGAAACTAGATCTGGATAATGAAGCTAAGAAAACAGCTACAATGAGGGCTAACTGGTCATACCAAGATGTAGAGACTAAGGTATGGTCAATTCCGAATTTAACCGACTTTTGGGGGATTGGCAGTAAAACCGAGATTCATTTACAAAAACTTGGTATTCGTTCAATCAAGGAATTGGCCAATTTCAATCCTGATATTCTCAAAAAAGAATTCGGTAAAGTCGGTGTTCAACTTTGGTTTCACGCAAATGGAGTTGACGAGAGCAACGTCCATGAACCTTATAAACCAAAATCACGAGGATTGGGTAACTCACAAGTACTTCCCAGAGATTACAGAACCCAAAGAGAAATTGAAATCGTATTAGCTGAAATGGCTGACCAGGTTGCTAATCGTCTACGTTCAGAACACAAGAAAGCTACTGTTGTTTCTATTCATATTGGCTATTCTAGGACTGAGATGAAAAAATCTATAAATGCTCAGAAAAAAATTGACCCAGCAAATCTTCCAAAAACAATGGTTGGTCATGTACTAGAATTATTCCGAAAGAAATACAACTCTGGTGCAGTGAGACAAATCGGTGTATCTTATAGTGGCTTCGTAGATGAAAATTATACTCTACTATCACTATTTGACGATGTAGAACAAATTGAAAAAGAAAATAGACTTCAGACAGCAATTGATGTTGTCAGAGAACAGTTTGGCTTTTTGGCCATACAAAAAGGAACCGTCCTAACCGAAGGTTCCAGAAATATTGAACGTAGCAAACTTATCGGCGGTCATTCCGCTGGTGGATTGGAGGGATTAAAATGAAACAAGAAACAAATACTGTACAATTTTCAGAAATCCATGGTAAAGGATGTAATGATATTGAGGTGATTGAAAGGATATTACACGGAGTCGTTGAAACAGTATCTTCAAAACTTCGCCAGAGAAAACTTAAAACAACTGAAATATCGATACGACTAGTACATGCTAAATCAGAAAACCGATTACCTTTGGAATTTACATTTAGTATTAAGCCAACAAGCTCATCTATGATGATCTATACTGAGGTAATCAATCGCTTTAAAGAGCATTATACTGGTGGGGGAATTCAAGGTTTTACGATACAATTTGATAAAAATATCGTTGCGTCTGCATAGAAAGGATTTGATATGATTGATCGTTCATACTTACCATTTCAGTCAGCAAGAGAGTACCAGGATACAAAGATGCAAAAATGGATGGGCTTTTTCCTATCTGAACATACATCTGCTCTTTATGACGATGCAAATAAAGTAACGTACATGTCTGATTTATCACTAGAGAAGAAATTATTACTCCTCAGTCAAGTGTACACTGGGCAATTGCACACACGCATTCATGTCGTTGAAAAAAACAAGCGAGTTTCCTATACTGGAACAATACCAAGTCTGAACAAAGATTTCATTTTGATAAAAACTACAACAGGTCACATCAATTTGAATTTGAAAGACATAATTAGTATTGAACTTGAAGAGGAGGTCCTCTATGAATCAGCTTGAGTTTCAGCGTAATCACCTGCAAATGGACTATTACAGCGAGAGCTACCAAGATTTTGAACGTGACTTCTACCGCTACTCCAATATGAATATTCCATTGACCTTCCTGACCGATGATATCCTCAAAACAATGGCGACTTCTCGCAAGAATTACTTTGTCCTGAATAAGGAGAAGTCCAAAGATAACCGCGATCACTTCTTCATTTTTGAGATAAGTACCATAGATGAAAATCCGCTAATCTACCGTTATTCTTACAAGAAAACAACTACATACTTAACACAAAAATAGGAGTTCATCAAAAGATGACTCCATTTTTCATATTTAATATTATTCTTTTTTGGAAAATTACTTCAAATTTCATAAATTGCACCTGAACGATTTATAGCGTATTAAAAGAATTTATCTGTGAGGCTAGTTAAATTCAAATTAAAGAAGCCACTAGCCAGAACAGACTATACTGACTAGCGACTACCTTAAATTTAATGTTTCAGATTTATTTTCTTATCACTAATTTCATAAACCACATCAGCCACATTATCGAGTAGCCGTTTGTCATGGGTGATAAACACTATAGTTCCAGCATACTCCTTCATTAATATTTCCAAAGCCTCTAAGCTTGGTATGTCAAGGAAGTTGCTGGGTTCATCCATTAGTAAGATGTTATATCTACCCATAAGCATTTTAGCTAACAATAATTTCATAATTTCACCACCGCTTAAAACAGCTAAACTTTTTCCTATGTCGTTTTGTTTAATTCCTATTGATGCTAATACAGAACGAATTTCCGAAACATTGTAATCACAATCCTCCTGCATAAATTCCAAGACTTTTTGTTTACTGTTGTACTTGTAACCATTTTGTGCAAAGTATCCTATTTTGGCCTTACGTGAAATAGTAATTCCATCTTCATGATTTAAGATCATTTGGATTAAGGTTGTTTTTCCTGTTCCATTACCTCCAGTTAGCGCTACTTTTGCTCCTAGAGGAATTTGAAAAGATGCATTTTCAAACAGTGCCTTATCCCCAAATATTTTATTGATTTTCGTACCGACTATAGGGTATGGATTATGGAGCTCCAATGCTTTACTTTGCCTGAAACGAATTCTGCGAATGTCTTCCGGAGCTTCTACATTTCCTAAGGCCGCAATCCTATGTTCTAGGGACTTAGCGACATTATGCATCTTTTTTTCCTTACTTCCCATTGATTTTTGATGAGCTAAACGCCCTCCGCCCTCAGTACTTTTTTTCCTTGAAGCACCTTTTGCCTTTTTTTCTAATTTACGGGCCTGCTTTCGCTTTTCCTCCGCAGCCCTTTCCAGTCGGGCACGTTCCGCAATAAATTGTTCGTATTGTGCAGCTTGGCTCTTGCGTTCTTCCTCTTTCTGACGAAGATAATCAGAATAGTTTCCCCAATACTCAGTGATTTTGCCATCTTTCAGTTCCCATATTTTATCTACTATTTCATCAAGAAAATAGCGGTCATGGCTAATAACTAACAGTGCACCTGTAAAATATTTTAGCTGTCCAATTAGAAAATCAATTCCTTCACGGTCTAGATGACTGGTAGGTTCATCGGCTAAAATACCATGTACTTGTGCTGATAAGGCCTGTGCTATTTTAAGCCTTGTTTCTTCCCCACCGCTCATGGTCTGAATATTTAATTGCTCAACACCGAGCTTGCCTACTAATGCAAAATCTTTTTCCTCCCGCAAACTTACTTCATCCAACTGAGGGATAAAGGAAAGTTCACCCAGACGATTCATTTTACATCCTGGAGGAGTTAATTCCCCTAAAAGCACCTTGAATAAAGTGCTTTTTCCTGCACCATTTGCTCCTACTAAACCAATACGGTCATAATCATATACTTCTATTTCATCTATATCCAAAACATCTCGCCCTGTGAATTCCACACGAATGTCTTTTGCTTTTAATATCAATTCCATAACATTTCCTCCTGTCTATAATCGCATGCTTTCATTTGCTTGTACGCAGGGAAAACCCTGCGATTTTAGCAGGAAGAATTACATGAAAATAAGATACATAAATATCCCTCCAATATTATATTATTTTAAATCTAGTTTTCTAACCTCTGTTATCATTGGGCAAACTATAGCAATGCCAATAATTAAAATACCTGATAGTAAAAACCAATGATTTACACCAATTCTATCAGCATAGAATCCAGAAAGAATTAATCCAATTGGCATTGCAAATGACATAATACTTCCGGTCAAAGAAAATACACGTCCTAAATATTCAGGCTTAATCTTCTCCTGAAAAAGAGCTGTTTGCACACCGCTATAAAATGGTACCGAAAGCCCCATTACTGCACAGCAAGCTACAAATATAACAAATCCACTTGGCGGAAGTAATCCTGAAACGGCTAAACTGGCTCCCATTATAAAAAATGAACCTGTTATTAGCAATACACGCTTATCAAAGTTCCCCAACCTTCCTAATAGTAGACCGCCTACTAGCATTCCAGATGCAAAAGCGATTTCGGTAATGGAAATATGCACAGGTGTTCCATTAAAATATTCCATGCTAATTAAAGGAAATAGTGCATTAATTGGCATATACACAAACGTATATAGCGTTCCTAAGAGTAATAAGGCAAATATGCCTTTGTTTTGTCTCAATGCGACAATTCCTTCTTTCATTTCTCTTAAGAAATTCGGTTTCAAACTTTGCACTTGATCGCCCAGCTTAGGAATACTTACAATTGCTACCGTAATAGATGCAATCACAGCACCCAATACATCGATAGCAATAATTGCATTTAATTTCCAAACGGAGTATAACAATGCTGCAGCCGCCGGACTAATAATATAACTTATCGACTGCAAAGACTGACTATAACCTGCACATTTCGTAAGCTGTTCTTCTGGTACTAAAAGCGGCGTAACCGCATTGAGAGCCGGAGAATGAAATGCCGTTCCAATGCTACGGATAAACAATACTACCATAACCATCCATACAGATAACTCCGTATACAATGCAACAATAGCGAGCACTGCTCCAGCTGCTGCTATAATTAAATCAGCACCAATCATTATCTTCTTCCTATCATGACGATCCACTAATACACCAATGGCTGGTCCAAAGACCGCATAGGGTAAAAACCCTACTAGTGAAGCCATAGACAAAACCATCGCAGATCCTGTTTTTTCTGTAAGGTAAAAAATTATCGCCATTTGCAGGATGGCACTAGTGATTAAAGATACCGCCTGCCCTGCCCATATAGTATAAAACTTAAGTTTCCAGTTTATATATTTTTCCATTTCTATTATCTCCTGCATATTATTTTGCTTAAATTTCTTTTTTAAATAGTATTCTAGGCAATAAAAAATGCAGACCAAAAACCACAATGTGGCTTTTGGTCTGCATACATACAATCTGGAAACATTCATATTAAAGACATAGTTAAATAAAGGTATAGTTAAATAACCTATATCCTCACCTCAACTAATGAATGCTCAATATCGTATAAATAAGCACAACAAAAAAGCCTATCATTGGGATAGATTCTGCCTTTTTTACTGCCAGCTTATCTAATACGCATTGATGCTGTCATAGTTTCGGTTCCTCCTACATCTTTATTTATATCAACCTATAGAATAACACAACAAAACGATGTGTTCAATACAAAAATAATCAAATGTATCTCATGCTTCCATTTCGAAACCTGATTTGAAGGCTATGACGAAGTGTTTTATCTTCATTATCCATACCTAAATCTACCTTCTCTTTTTATCATAACATTTTACTGCTCTTATTTCAACCTTTATATGTACTTGAAAGTAATTACTTGTCAGTGATTTCTTTTCTTTTGATACTTTCCAATCTATAATTCTATCCAATTTTAGTGTCATATACGACTCAAACATCAAGTTAAATGCTACAACATAAAAATAATGTACTTCATATTATAGGGATACGGGAAGAAACGTATGTTGTTTTTCAGTATTATAAGGCGATTGATACCGGATGTCTAGAACCTACTCTTTTCGTATCAATTCCGACCATTCCCAGATTCTAACAATTCTATTTTGAGTATCAGACAATGGCGCATAATTTAGTAGTTCACTCGCAATAATTTGATAAACCTCTTTTTGTTCCACTTTAGAAATTAAAGCTAATAAACTATCGATTAAAGACTGATTTTCCTCTTTGTTCAAAGAACGGTTTTCTAATAAAATCTTTTATATAACCAAAATGTCCTTTTTATTAAATAAGGATTTTCCATTTAGATAACGTGTATGGTATTTTGCATCATATGCAAGTTCCGCTGCAAGAGTAGAAACTACCAAGGAGAGAAAAATCTCTCTGTGTCGTTTTTTCACTAACTCCAAACTCATCTGCTAGCTATAACTTAGAAAGATGAGCACCTGACTGCAAACGCAGAAAAATCGTTAGTAAGCATTCTTGATTATTCATATTCACCTCAATTCTAAAAAAATTATAACATCTCTAACAGTTTACATTCAATTGTTACCACTATTTCCATAGCAACCATATAGACGACTTTGAAAGGTGGGTATGTTTCTATTCCCTCAAACTCCTTGTCAATGGAAACAAACACATACCCATAGGGTAAATGGAAATAGAATTGGATAATTTCTAGCTATCACTTCTACTCACTCCAAAAAAATTCCACACCCTGATACTTCCCCACCACATAACAAAAAGCCTTGCAATCAAGGCTTTCATTATCCCTTTCGTTCAAAGGTTTCTAGGCTTTTATGAGCAGAGCGACACACTCCACGTGATGCGTCTGCGGAAAAAGGTCCACCGGCTGTACTTTCTTCAATTCGTAGCCCAATTCTTGATAGAGTTTGATATCCCGAGCCATGGTAGCGACGTTACAGGAGATATAGGTGATCCGATCAGCTCCTGTTTGAGCGCTTGCTTTGATAAAGCTTTCAGTCAAGCCCTTACGTGGTGGGTCGACTAGGATAGCTGTTGGTTGGATGCCTTCTTTGAGCCAATTTTTCATAGCATTTTCAGCTGTGTCACAGTCATAGTGGGCATTGGTGATATTGTTTAAAGTAGCATTCTTCTGGCTATTCTCTACCGCTTCTGGGATGACTTCGACACCATAGACTTTCTTAACATGCTTAGCGACAGATAAACCAATAGTTCCAATTCCTGAGTAGGCATCGATAACCACATCATCTTCACTTAACTCCGCAAAGTCAATAGCTGTCTGATAAAGCTTCTCTGCCATTTCTGTATTAACCTGGTAAAAAGCTGGTCCAGAGATTTGGAAATCATTGCCTAACATTTGATCTGTAATGTAATCTTGACCATAAAGCGTACGCCATTCTTTCCCGAAAATGGCATTGGTATTTTGGTCATTGATATTTTGCATAACTGATACTATTTCTGGGAACTGCTTAATCAATTGTTCGATCAACTGTTCTACTCGGAAAATTTTAGGACGAGTTGTCACCAAGATAACCATGATTTGACCTGAATGATGTCCACGACGAACAACAAGGTTACGAATCAAGCCAGACTGTTCCTTCTCATCATATGGTTTTAAGTCATAACGACGAAGCAAATCTCGTAAAACAAGGATAACTTGGTCAATGACTGGATCCTGAATGTAAAAATCTTCCAATGGCATAAGGTCATGAGAATTCTTACGGAAGAAACCAGTTTCCAGAACACCATTGACACGACGAACAGGAACCTGAGCCTTGTTACGATACTTGATAGGATCTTCCATACCAAGAGTATCTGCGACCTCTACATCCGTGATTCCAGCAATCTTATATAGACTATCTTTTACTTGCTTGGTTTTAAACTTGAGTTGCTCTGGATAAGCTAGATGTCCCAAGTCAGCAATGCCTGAACGCAGGTAAGCCAAATCTAAGTCTTGATTACGATGTGGAGATTGTGTAAGATATTCCTCGACTTTACCAAAGCCAATCTTCTTGTTGACTTTAAGGACACGCATAAGGATTCTTTCAGTCGGAAGAGCATTCTCTACAAAAAAGACCAAGCCATCGACCTTGGCAACACCTGCTCCTTCATGGGTCAAATCGACAATCTCAACTTCTACAATATCATTTTTCTTTAACATATTTTTCACTTTCTATGTGCCGAAAAAAAGACGGCAACTGTTCTGTTACCATCTATTATACCATGAATTAACCTAAGCACCAAAACTCTTGAAAAAGTTTACAATTGCTTGCCAAATAGCACTGAGAATATTGCCCCCGTCCTCCAATGCTTTATTAGCATCAAAGTTAAGGTCAATATTGCTGAAACTATCACCTGCTTGCGCAACAATGCTTTGTTTCAAATCTTTTAGGGTTTTTGTGAAGTCTTCATTATTCAGAATATCACTCTTTGAAAGATTAAAGGCAAAGTTGATGATGATATTGATCTGATTTCCTGTTATAACCTGATCTAGCTTATAATTTTTCAATGTATCTTCTACAATCTTACGAACATCATCTTCAGTAAGCTCACCCTTAGACTCTTTAGCCTTAGCGACTGCAGCCTTGATATCGGCTAGGGCTACGTTCAGTTTATTGGCATCAAAGCCTGATTTGTCCTTGTTTTCATCGTTAATGTCTGACAAGGCTTTTAGCTCTTCCTGAGCTAGGTCTTTATTTTCTTGAGGAAGTTGAACACCATTAGCTTCTAATGAATAGTAAATACCTGCTAAGGCACTTTCACCTGTTACAGGGATTGGTGCAGCTACGGTTATACGAGCATGTTCAACACCCAAGGTAACGGCCGCATTACGGTACATATCTTGCGTCACTTTAGTGATATTTTCAGGGGTTTCAATTTTGACCTCAAGTGGAGATTTTTCTCCTAATTTTTGAATTTTTGCTGATGAATAAAGTTGAAGACTTGAATCGTTTGCGACGTTCATAATCTTTGAGTAGACATCTGGTGTCATAGTCTTCAGTTCTTTGGTATCTGTAGAGGCGTTATAGCCAAGTTTTTTTAAAGTTTGATTTTTTTGATCTTCCGTTAACGAAGAACCCAAGATGTACTCAGGTTGCACATAGGTTTCATCAATTACTTTTTGAACATCAGTGGCTGCTTGAGCACTTTGCAAAGTTGCAACTGCCAAAAGAACAGCAGCGCTAGTCAGAAAGAATTTCTTTCGCATGAGACGTTCCTCCTTTTCCTATCTAGGATAGTCTATTAGCCTTAAAGAAAGCTTATAAAAACACCTAGAATTTTCTAAGTGCTTAAAATAAATTAAAAAGTTTAATGATATAGAGATTCAATCTAACCTGCCTCGAATAATAGTAATTTCCCCCATCAACGTAGAGTTCAGCCCCGCTAAAGAGTGAAATAGGATTAAGGTAAGTGTAGGTTTCTCCAGTTGTATTTCCTAAAATTGGAGCTACTGTTTCTCGTGAGTATTGTTTGGCTAGGGCAAGTGTATTCTCTTTCCCGTTTTGAGCGATAAAATCGATATAAGCTGGACCAAAGTTATAAGCCTGTACAGCAGTCCAAACATCTACTCCTTTTTCTTGCGCTAAATAAAGATTTTCAGTCAAGGTTTGAATTCCCTGACGAATACTACTCCTATTGTCAGAAATTGTATTTGTAGTACCGCTAGCAGACTCACTGGACTGCATCACGTCACTTTCTTTACCTTTGGTTTCGGTATAAATCATGGCCAAGACTAGTTCTTCATTAGCTGGCGTATCTTGCTCACTTAAAACTTCTCGTACCAAGGATTGATAGGTCATGACCTGCTTAACATCCTGATATATGTGAAAAAGTTTATAGCCAGTAAATAATACAAGAACAAGTAGCAAGACCCTTCTTATAAATTTAAACATTATTTGCTTTGTATATCCTCGATGTTTTTGATTAAGATAGAGTAGGTTCCGTTGTCATTTTGGATAAATTCTACCGACTCAGCATCTTGGTAAATATTATTGGGTACAATTAATTCAATCCCATTTGACAGAGAAAGCTTTTGGTTTTCAAATTTCTTTAATTGGCGACTAGCATCGATTTCATCAAACTGAACTGGCTCTGGCACTGCTTCCTTGACTTGGTCAATAAAGCTAAGACGTGCAGTGAGATTGTTGTCAAAAAGGTCATTTGCCAATTTTTCTGGAGACAATTCATTGCTTTCTTCAAGGTTGTTGAAAATAGCAGACTTGACCTTGGATTGAAACTGGAAATCATCTGTATTAAAGGTTTCTGCAATTCTCTGAGCTGTTTTTTCAAGTTCCTTGATTGACTTCTTGGGTGAAATCTTTGGCTGAGCCTGGATCAGATTCTCAGAAAAATAGTTCAAAAAAGTCCCGTTATACTTGATTCGTTTTTCAATCAGGTGATATTTTCGGCTATGAAGATTAACCACCAAGGCTTCGTCAGCCCCTGTACCAAATCCTGGAAGATTGTTTTGAGTTAGCTTGATTGGATTGTCAACTTCTCCACCCAGATGGGTTAAGGTCTCACGCAGGGCAATTCGCAAGAAAGCAAAATGTTCCACTCCTTCTTTAGAAAACTGAACAAAAACCAAGTCATTGGTCTTAAGATTTTCAGAAATGCTAAACTCCTCTTTCCAGAGGTTAGCCAGCGTCACCGATGTCTCCAATAAATCGTCTGTGATATGATTGAAGAAGGGATTTTCTTCTTCGAAAATCCCAGTCTTAGCTTCATCTGAATACACACGTTCAATTTTCTTGCGCAGGTATTCTTCGATTTTTGGAGTGATATTGAGAAATTTATCCGCTAGAAACAAGTCCGTGTCATCAGGACTGAACTGATGGATAATGGCTTTCTTAATATAAATGTCCATAAAATTTTTAGTCCTCGTATAATGGGAAGGCATCTGTCAAGGCTTTGACCTCGCTTCTCACTTCTTCTAAAACAGCCTCATTTTCTGCATTCTTAAGGGCTTTAATGATAAGCTCTGCCACTTTACGGCTTTCTTCTTCACCAAAACCACGTGCAGTTGTTGCTGCTGCTCCGATACGAATCCCACTTGTCTTGAATGGTGACAAGGTTTCGTAAGGGATTGAGTTTTTATTTAGGGTAATATTGACTTCATCCAGCAAGTTTTGAGCAACTTTTCCGTTCTCTACAACCTTAGTTACATCCACTAGGAAAAGGTGGTTTTCAGTTCCGCCAGAAATGATACGGAAATCAGGGTCTTGCAAGAAGACATCTGCCATAGCCTTGCTGTTCTTAATAACATTTGCTGCATATTCCTTGAAGGCTGGATCCAAAACTTCTTTGAAAGACACAGCTTTAGCAGCGATAACGTGCTCCAAAGGTCCACCTTGGATACCTGGGAAGATAGCTGAGTTAATTTTCTTAGCAAGATCTTCGTCGTTGGTCAAAATCAAACCACCACGTGGTCCGCGAAGAGTTTTGTGGGTCGTTGTTGTGGTGATATGAGCGTATGGAACTGGGCTCGGGTGCAGACCAGCAGCAACCAAACCAGCGATATGAGCCATATCTACCATGAGCTTAGCCCCAACAGCATCCGCAATTTCACGGAATTTCGAAAAGTCGATAATTTGAGAATAGGCTGAAGCACCAGCTACGATGAGTTTAGGTTTTACTTCTTGGGCTTGTTTCAAGATAACGTCAAAGTCCAAGAGCTCAGTTTCTGGATCTACGCTATAAGAAACAAAGTTGTAGGTTTGACCAGAGAAGCTGACAGGAGCTCCGTGAGTCAAGTGCCCACCTGCTGCCAAATCCATTCCCATGACCGTATCACCTGGCTCAATCAAAGCCATGTAAGCTGCACAGTTGGCTTGGCTTCCTGAATGGGGTTGGACATTAGCGAACTTGGCACCGAAGATTTCTTTTGCACGTTCAATAGCTAGACTTTCAACGATATCTACTACATCAGTACCACCGTAATAACGACGTCCTGGGTAACCTTCGGCGTATTTATTGGTCAAGATAGACCCTTGAGCCGCCATAACAGCCTTAGAAACAACGTTTTCAGAGGCGATTAGCTCAATATTGTTTTGTTGGCGTTCTTCTTCTTTAGCAATGGCATTCCAAAGATCTGCATCATAAGCTTTAAAATCATCTTTGTCAAAAATCATAGGTCTTCTCCTTTATAGTGTGACAGGTCTTTAGTTTGTTTTTACAACAAGAATATAAAATCCAAACTAAAAAATGCGAATAAACCGTTTCTGCATCTTATCGCAGGTATAACCAACTTTTTCATAGAAAGCATGCGCACCTAAACGATGGTCTGCAGAATTTAAGCGAATAAAGTTATAGCCTCGTTTTTTTGCTTCATGTTCCAATCCTTGGAGTAAAGTTTTTCCAATACCCTGACCCTGTGTTTGAGGCAAAACAGCTAAAGCTAGGATATTAAAACCTGGTTTTGAATAAAGGGATTCATAAACCTCGGCATGAACATAACCAAGTAAGTCATGGCTGGTCGAATCCTCGAAACCCAGTAGGTAGTGATGAGAGTCTTGAGATAACTTATCTAGTTGACTAGACGTTTCTTCTAAAGTAAACGAATAGCCTAAAGCTTCTTTGTTAATCTCACAAATAGCTGCAACATCTGTTGTTTTCAAATCACGTAGCATATCATACCTCCTCAAAAGAAATTTCAGGTAGCTTGGCAAGAATGTCTTCTTGAGTGATTGAACCTTGCCGTATAATTTTTGCCTTCTTACCAGTTAAATCTAAAATAGTAGAATCTTTACCTTTTAAAAAATTATCGTCTTCAAGTCCCAAGACCTCTTGGTCAAAATCTTTCAGAATCTCTTTAAAACTAACACCGCTAGCATGACCTGAAATATTGGCAGATGGGCCGATTAAAGGACCAAACTCACGGATCAAGTCCAAGGTAACAGGATGACTAGGCATCCGAAATCCAACTGTAGCCAATTCTGAATTGACCCAGTAGGGAACTCTGTCATTAGCTTCTAAGATAATGGTCAAAGGGCCTGGCAAAAAACTTTCAACCAATTGTTGTAAATAAGTTGGCTGATTCTTAGAAAAGTTCAAGATATCGTCTAAACTAGCAACATTGAGATTGAGAGCCTTATCTCTTGGACGACATTTAAGCTGATAAACATGGTCAACAGCCTTTTTATCCAATGCTTTTGCAAAAAGTCCATAAACTGTCTCCGTTGGCAAAACAACAGCTCCACCATTTTCAAGCTCGTGCTTAATTTTCTCCATCATCAATGACAACCATCCTATCTTGGCCAAATTGGTCTTTCAGAGTTCGAACTCGCTTTTCAGAAAGATGTTTCCTAAAAAGTTCAGGGACACTTTGTCCTTGTTTGTAGCCAATTTCAAGGTAAATCTTACCACCATCTCCTAGATAATTCTTGATTTCCTCAGCAATTCTGCGATAGATTGCTAGGCCATCCTCATCTGCAAAGAGTGCCAGATGAGGTTCTGAATGTAGGACATTCAAACCAACCTCTGACTCATCTCTACGAGAGATATAGGGTGGATTGGAAACAATTATATCATATTTTGAAGAAATTTCAGAGAAACAATCAGATTTTTTTAAAAATATATTAAGATTTTGAATTTCGGCGTTTTTCCTAGCCAAATCGAGAGCATCTTGAGAAATATCGCTAGCTTTAATTGTCCAATCGGGTCTATTTTTAGCTAGAGCAAGGGCAATAGCTCCACTTCCTGTTCCGATATCCAGAACTTTGAGATTATCCTTCGGATTCTCAGCCAGGATGAGCTCCACCAACTCTTCTGTCTCTGGACGGGGAATCAAGACGCGCTCATCGACCTCTAACTGCATCCCAAAAAATTCTGCATGACCGATAATGTACTGGGCAGGTATATGATTTGCCAGTTTCGTGTAAATTTCCTCTACAAACTCTTTTTCTTCCTCTGTAACTTCTTGCTGAAGGGCAAAGACGAAGTCAGTAAAAGATAGATTTTTCAGGCTACGATAGACAAAGGAGAGGCTTTCTGCTTCCTCTCCTTGCGCTATCAACTTTTCCTCAAAATCTTTAAACATTTGAGCTAATTTCATTATTTGTTTAATTCTTCTAGTTTTTGCGTTTGGTCATAGAGCACCAAGGCATCCACAACTTCGTCCAATTTTCCAGACAAAATAGTATCTAGTTTTTGGAGGGTTAAGCCGATACGGTGGTCTGTAACACGGTTTTGTGGGAAGTTATAAGTACGGATTCGTTCTGAACGATCGCCAGTACCGATTGTAGACTTACGCTCAGCGTCTTGTTCATCTTGTGCGATCTGAGCAAAGTGGTCAGCAACACGCGCACGGATGATTTTCATGGCTTTCTCACGGTTCTTCTGCTGAGTACGTTCTTCCTGCATCTCAACCTTGATATTGGTTGGCAAGTGAACGATACGAACAGCAGTCGCAACCTTATTGACGTTCTGTCCACCAGCACCAGAGGCGTGATAGATGTCAACGCGAAGGTCTTTTGGATCAATGTCGTATTCAACCTCTTCCACTTCAGGCATGACAAGAACTGTCGCTGTAGAAGTATGAACACGGCCTTGGCTTTCTGTCACAGGAACACGTTGCACACGGTGAGCACCTGACTCATACTTAAGTTTAGAGTAAACAGACTGACCTGAAACCATGGCAACCACTTCTTTGAAACCGCCGACACCATTCATAGAAGCCTCCATGACTTCAAAGCGCCAGCCTTGGGCTTCCGCATATTTTTGGTACATGGTTAGGAGGTCACCAGCGAAAAGTGCTGCTTCGTCTCCACCAGCTGCACCACGGATTTCTAGGATGATGTTCTTGTCATCGTTTGGATCCTTTGGAAGGAGCAAAATTTTCAA
Organism: Streptococcus sp. KHUD_014; assembly: GCF_051106275.1. Lineage (GTDB taxonomy): Bacteria > Bacillota > Bacilli > Lactobacillales > Streptococcaceae > Streptococcus. The sequence goes on from NZ_CP193666.1 coordinate 1,159,252, forward strand.
TTTTTCTTCGTATTCTTCTTTTTCAGCCTTGGCATCTTTGAGCTCTTGCTTAACCATTTCTTCCAAGTCCGCGTCTCCACCTGATTCCTTAATCATCTCTTCAGCATCAACGATGTTTTGAAGGACTTGTTTGTATTCGCGGTAGGCAGTTACGGTATCACGAGTAGAAGCTTCCTCTTTTGAAAGCTCCATGAAACGCTTGGTATCAGAGACCACATCAGGGTCGCTCAGCAATTCTCCCAACTCTTCATAACGGTCTTCTACAGCTTGTAGTTGATCATAGATGTTCATTTTTTCTCCTTATTTCTCAATTGTTAAATCGTATATGGCTACTACTTCGTTCTCAAATATTTCCCCAGTTTCTTTAAATCCATAACTGAGGTAACAAGATCTTGCATGTTCATTTTCTGGTTCATAAGACAACCAAAGTTTATTGGCTAAACCTGCTGGCGCTGTCCGAACATAGTCTAGCACCTTATCCATAATTGGTTTAAAATATCCTTGATCTTGAAAATGCTTATCAATCATGAAACGAAATAGTAAATAATTTCCATTACTAATTCCGATTTTTTTATCATAAGCTAACATCACAAAACCTATGATTGCATCATTATCATAAACTGCCAATGGAGCTACAAAATCTCCATTTTTTGTGTAGACATATGCTTCAGCTAAACTAATTGCGTTAGTAGCAATAAATTGTTTTTGATATTCCTTAACATCCAAATTCAGAACATCATAATAATTTTTCATTGTAACATCTCTTAGTTCAATTGTCATAGTCTTGTTCCTTTTTAGATGTTATCAGTGGGGCAAAATAATGTTTACGGCAAACCGAGATATAGGTTTCATTCCCACCTATCTGGATTTGTTCACCATCGTAGACTGGCAATCCGTCCTGCGTACGCAAGACCATGGTCGCTTTTTTCTTACAATACTGACAAATGGTTTTGATCTCATCAATTTTATCTGCTAATAACAATAGATGTTTAGATCCTTCGAACAGTTCATTGCGAAAGTCGTTCTTTAAACCAAAGGCCATAACGGGTATGTCTAACTCATCGACGACACGAGCTAAATCATAAACATGATGACGCTTCAGAAACTGGGCTTCATCGACCAAAACACAGTAGGGTTTTTCAGGTAAGTCTCGAATAAAACCAAAAATATCCGTAGTATCATCGATAGCAACTGCTGGTCGCTTCATGCCAATCCGACTCGACACATAGCCTATACCGTCTCTTGTATCCAGAGCCGAAGTCATGATAACAACTCCCTTTCCTTGCTCCTCATAGTTATAGGCTACTTTGAGAATCTCAATCGTTTTTCCTGAATTCATGGTCCCATAACGATAATACAACTGTGCCATGCTTCTATTTTACGTCCATTTCTAAATTTTTGCTACATTCTAGTATACCATATTTTCTCAAAGCTTTAAACGGCAAAATGTGGTAAAATAGAAGAAATCAAAAACTAGTGGAGGACGCAATTATGCCATTTGTACGCATCGATTTATTTGAAGGACGCACGTTAGAGCAAAAGAAAGCCCTAGCCAAGGAAGTTACGGAAGCTGTTGTTCGCAACACTGGTGCACCTCAATCTGCTGTTCATGTCATTATCAACGATATGCCTGAAGGAACCTATTTCCCACAAGGTGAAATGCGCACTAAGTAAAGCTTAAGCAATCTGCTTAGGCTTTTCTTTATAAGTAACATTCATTGAAGAAAATACTAAAATTTGTTACAATTTGAAGAGATATTAGTCTATACAAACAAATAAACTATAAAGGAATTGAAATGATTACACGGGAATTTGATACCATTGCAGCTATCTCGACACCGCTTGGTGAAGGGGCTATTGGGATAGTCCGCCTAAGCGGAACGGATAGTTTTGCCATTGCGCAGAAAATCTTTAAAGGCAAGGACTTGAGCAAGGTTGCTAGCCACACTCTTAACTACGGTCACATTGTTGATCCTCAAACTGGTAAAGTCATGGACGAGGTTATGATTGGGGCAATGAAATCTCCAAAGACATTCACTCGTGAGGATATTATCGAGATTAACACCCACGGTGGGATTGCCGTGACCAATGAAATCCTGCAATTAGCTATCCGTGAAGGGGCTCGCATGGCAGAACCTGGTGAGTTTACCAAACGTGCCTTCCTCAACGGTCGTGTGGACTTGACTCAGGCTGAAGCTGTTATGGATATCATCCGCGCCAAGACAGACAAGGCCATGAATATTGCAGTCAAGCAACTAGACGGTTCTCTATCTGACTTGATTAATAATACTCGTCAGGAAATCCTCAATACACTAGCACAAGTAGAGGTTAATATCGACTATCCTGAATACGACGATGTTGAAGAAGCCACTACTGCTGTTGTCCGTGAAAAGACCTTGGAGTTTGAACAACTCTTAACCAATCTCTTAAAAACGGCACGTCGCGGGAAGATTCTCCGTGAAGGGATTTCAACGGCTATCATTGGTCGTCCAAACGTTGGGAAGTCTAGCCTTCTTAATAACCTCCTGCGCGAAGATAAAGCCATTGTAACGGATATTGCAGGTACAACCCGTGACGTCATTGAAGAATACGTCAATATCAACGGTGTACCTCTCAAATTGATTGATACTGCGGGTATCCGTGAAACAGATGACATCGTCGAACAAATCGGTGTTGAGCGCTCCAAAAAAGCCCTCAAGGAAGCTGACTTGGTACTACTCGTCTTAAACGCCAGTGAACCTCTAACTACCCAAGACCGACAACTTCTTGAAATCAGCCAAGATACTAATCGAATCATTCTTCTCAACAAAACTGACCTACCTGAGGCTATTGAAACTACCGAACTTCCTGAAGATGTCATCCGTATTTCGGTCCTCAAAAACCAAAACATTGATAAGATTGAAGATCGCATCAATAATCTCTTCTTTGAAAACGCAGGCTTGGTCGAACAAGATGCTACTTATCTATCCAACGCCCGTCATATTTCATTAATTGAAAAGGCAGTCGAAAGCTTACAAGCTGTAAACGAAGGCCTCGAACTAGGAATGCCAGTTGATTTACTTCAAGTTGATTTGACACGTACTTGGGAAATTCTTGGAGAAATTACAGGAGATGCTGCACCAGATGAACTTATTACTCAGTTGTTCAGCCAATTTTGTCTGGGTAAATAAGAAAAAACTAGGTCAAAAAAATGCTAGTCACCTAAAAAGAGGTTGGGACAAAAAGATCCCGACCTCACTTTTTATTATCAATCATAATTTGACGCGGTAGCTGATTGAACTTTTTGTTCGTCTTTTAGACTCCAAAAAGCTCCTAATCATCCTCGCGGGGCTGGGACTACGAAATCAAGACTTTGTCTATCGATTTCTGTCCCACCGCCTTTTCTTTCACCTTCTAAGTATATCCTGCCTTAGCAGAAATCTGAAACAAACCTTATACTCAATGAAAATCAAAGAGCAAACTAGGAAACTAGCCACAGGCTGTACTTGAGTACGGCAAGGCGACGTTGACGCAGTTTGAATTTGATTTTCGAAGAGTATTACCAGTTCTTTTCTATTTTCACTTAGTCTTTGGGTAACTTGCCAGCTTTTTCAAGCATTTTTTTGATTAAATAAGGCATCTTGACATTTTCACGACCTTTTTTCTCAATTAATTTTTTAACAAATTCTGGCATTTGTAAGTCTTGTGATTCATCTAAAATATTCTTAGTTTCCTCCGAAGGGACTAATTCATCAAAGGTTTCTTCTTCTGGGAGGAATTCTCTAAATTCTTTATGTTCATTAGCTCGGATAATATTGACCAAGGCATCAATCAAACGAGAATCTGTATTTGGCATTGGTGGACGATGGTAGTTCACCTCCAATTCCTGACACAAGTCATGACATTCCACATCGTTGTCAAACAAGACTTCAATATGCTCACTGATAAAACTAATAGGCACAAAAATATAATGCTCTGGATGTTCTTCCTGTTCTCTAAGATATTCCAGAACATCTGGCTTAATCCAAGGAATACCAATATCACTTTCGCTCTGCCAAGTGTTGGTATATTGCTCTGGTTTCAAGCCTAATTTCTCAGCAATTAACTTGCTATTTTCGAAAATCTGGTCGATATAGGGATCACCAAAATCCAAGGCAAAAATGGGTACACTGTGGGCAGAAAAGATGACTTTAAAGCTATCCTGTTTCACCTTTTCTTTTAAAATTTTAGCAATTTCAGCTGTCCAATAGTTTAATAATGCTTCTTCTTGATACCAGTCCTTAATAACTAAAAACTGAATTTGTTTGCTTTCCAGAAACTTTTCGTACCCCATAACAGAGTAAAAGGAATAGTGTGGCTCCAAAATCAAGCAAATACACTGTTCAATGCCATCTGCTTCCATTTGCCGAATTATATCTGGAATAAAAGGGGTTGAAAATTTATTGGCAAAATATACACTATATTCATTTCCTAACCTAGCTTCTACCAAGGCAACTTCTTCACGGGTAATTTTTTGAAGTGGAGTTCCTCCAATTCGAACATAATTATCATAAAGGGTTTGAATCTCGTGGTCTTGAGGTCGAACTCCTCGACGAATGTTGGTAAAAAAGTCGGCTACTCCTTCAAAGGTAATCTCTTCTGGTGAACCAAATGTCATCATTAAAATTGCTTTTTTCATCTCTGCATCCTTGTGATATTTTTATCTTTTTTATTGTATCACTAAAGAAGCCATAAGTAAACGATAACATAAGGATTTTATCTCCCTTCTGACTTTTGTTTTTCTCTTCTTTCTATGATACAATGGTTTTAAAAGAAGGAAAAAAGGAGTTACGATGAAATATCCAACATTGTTGGAGCGTTTTTTGACTTATGTCAAAGTCAATACACGTTCTGACGAACATTCAACCACTACACCAAGTACCCAAAGTCAAGTAGACTTCGCAACCAATGTCCTCATCCCTGAGATGAAACGTGTTGGTTTGCAAAATGTCTACTATCTACCAAACGGTTTTGCTATCGGTACTCTTCCAGCTAACGATCCTAGTTTGACTCGTAAGATTGGCTTTATCTCCCACATGGATACAGCAGATTTTAATGCTGAAGGCGTTAACCCGCAAATTATTGAAAATTATGATGGCGGCGTTATCGAGCTTGGGAACTCTGGTTTCAAACTAGATCCAGCGGATTTCAAGAGCTTAAACAATTATCATGGACAAACTTTAATTACTACAGATGGGACTACCCTTCTAGGTGCTGATGACAAATCTGGTATCGCTGAAATCATGACAGCTATCGAATACTTGACTGCTCATCCTGAGATTAAACACTGTGAAATCCGTGTTGGCTTCGGACCAGATGAAGAAATCGGTGTTGGTGCCAATAAATTTGATGCAGAAGATTTCGATGTCGACTTTGCTTATACAGTTGACGGTGGACCTCTTGGTGAACTTCAATACGAAACCTTCTCCGCGGCAGGTGCCGAACTTCACTTCCAAGGTCGTAATGTACACCCTGGAACTGCTAAGGGACAAATGGTTAACGCCCTTCAGTTGGCAATTGACTTCCACAACCAACTTCCAGCTGGTGACCGACCTGAATTGACAGATGGTTACCAAGGATTCTACCATCTCATGGATGTAACAGGAACTGTTGAGGAAGCGCGTGCTAGCTACATCATTCGTGACTTCGAAAAAGAAAACTTCGAAGCACGTAAAGTTGCTATGCAAGCTATTGCTGATAAGATGAACCAAGAACTTGGTAGTGATCGTGTTTCTTTAACTTTGACAGACCAGTACTACAACATGAAAGAAGTCATTGAAAAGGATATGACACCAGTAACCATTGCCAAAGCAGTTATGGAAGACCTTGGTATCACACCAATTATCGAACCTATCCGTGGAGGAACAGACGGTTCTAAAATTTCCTTTATGGGAATTCCAACGCCGAATATCTTCGCTGGCGGTGAAAACATGCATGGCCGTTTTGAATACGTTAGCCTACAAACAATGGAACGTGCAGTTGACACTATTATTGGAATTGTAGCTTATAAAGACTAAAAAAGACGAGGTAGCGTTGCTACTTCGTCTTTTGCTTATTCTGCTACTTTTTCTGTTGATTCAGGAGTTGCCGCTATAGGTTTTGAGCTTGAATCATCTTGTTTATCACTTGCTGATTCTTTGTTTGTTTCAGCTAGGGCAGCTTTTGTTCTAATTTCTTGATTCAATACTAAGATTTCTTGAGCAACTGATAGAAGAGCTTGCTTGTCTTTGCTAGCTGCTGCTAGTTTATCAAACAGAGCATCTACTTTTTCAAAGTCAGCATCTGAACCATGATTCATCTCCAAATAGCTATGGAGGGCAATAATACCGTTATAAAGCTGTTGATAAAGAGTCATGACCTCTGGGTCTTGGTTGACATTCTCACGTTCATTCTGAATGGTTTGTGAAATACGCTTCAAAAGATCTTGGACTTGCGTATTTAATTCATCAAGGTCAGCATCCTCTTTGTCAAAGGCAACTTTCAGATTCTTCACTTCGTCAACAAGTGAAGCTTTAACACCTTCTTCTTTCACTTGGCTTACCAATTCTACAGCTTTTGTTAAAAGTCCTGCCACCTGACCTTTTAAGACATGGTTACTTTGTTCCTCAGGTTTTATATCATCAAACAAACCTTTCAAGAACTCATAAACTGCAGTTTTAGCACTATGACCATCAACTTTTTCTCTATCTAAGATTGTTTCAGAAGGCTTACTTGCAACTGGCTCATTTTTCAGTGCTTCTTCTACTTCCAGTTTTGTTTGGTAGATTTCTGGGAAGAGTTTGTTCAAGTCAGTTGCCTTAAGGAAGGATTGTGACTGATAAAGTGTCCACGTTAGGTTGGCAACTTTATTTCTAAGAGTGTCATTTAAGCGACCGTCAGATAGATGTTGGTAGAAATACTTGATGTATTCTACTGTTGTAACTCCAGTTCGGTCATTAAAATCTTGCAAAGCTTGTAACTTAGCTTCAACTGCATCTAAACCTGCTTCATCTTGGGCTAGTTTATTTTCTTGAAGCTGAGTCAATAAATCTTTCTTAGGAAGTCCATAAGCATCTGTGTCTAAGGTATTAATCTTATCTACTAAAGCTTGATATTTCTTGTCTAAAGGACTGATTTCTGTTGGTTTGACACTTGAGTCAATGTGAATATACTGCTTATCAAACAAATCCAAAGCTGCCAAATAACCTGCAGTAGAGTTGGTTGATAGCTTCTTCATATTCTCAGAAAATTGACCCAAAGCAAGTTCAATTTGTCTTTGTAAAATTGGTTTATCTTTATAAATTTCGCGACTTTCTGCCAAGAGTTGATCAATCTTATACTGGACTGCTTTTTCATCAAAGGCACCAGGTTGGTAAGTTGACTGTAATGCAGGAATTTTGTTTTTCAAAGCGACTTCATAACCTTTAGTTTGAACCTTGATGTAGTGGTTGTGATCACCATGAGGGATAACAAAGCTACCATTTTCAACCTGCAAGCTATAAGGAGAAACACCATCACGTAGAGCGGTTGTATAGAGTTCGTTTAGGAAATCAAGCTCTGCATCACCTGTTTGGAGAGGAATGCGAACGTGTTCCTTTCGAACTGCATAAGGGTGAATGTGAGTTGGGTCATAAGCCTGGTCTGGATTTCCAAATACAAAGAATCCATTTGAAATTCGGATCGCTTCAAGCGGAACACCATAGGTTTTAGAGATATAAGCTATCTTTTCTTCATCGCTGGCATCTCGAGAGAAAGCTTCTACATCTTTTGCAAGTGGTTTAACAGGTTCTACCTGATGATGTTCCTTCAAGTGCTCCTGAGCAGCCTTAATCTGCTCTGTTGATAAATCCTTTTTAAAGAAATAGTGATTGTGATCTCCATGAGAAACGACAAAACCTTCCTCATCTTCACTTATCACTCGGTCAGCATCGAATGCGTGATCGTGGTCTTCACCATGGTGGTGATCATGCCCGTCTTCATCATGGTGTTCATCCGATGGATTAGGCTTAACTTCGGTTTTACCTTTCAAGTGTTCCTGAGCTTCTTTAATCTGTTGAGCCGTCAAATCTTTTTTGTAAAAATAATGATTGTGGTCCCCATGCGAAACGATAAAACCTTGCTCATCTTCACTTATAACACGATTAGTATCGAATCCGTGATCGTGGGGATTGTCATGATCATGATTCTCTCCATCTTCATGGTCATGGTTGTGCTCATGATCTCCACTAGGTTTGCTTGGAGTTTCTAAAGGATTTGATGGTGTTACAAGACCTGAAAGTGGCATCAAACGAGCAATCTTTTGTTCCAAAGCAGACATACTACTATAGGGAATGAAATGGTAGTGATTACCGTGTGGAATTGCCACCCCTGATGGTGTACGACTGGTAATTTTAGCTGGATCAAATACCAAACCATCAGATTCTCGATAGCGTTGACTAACTGGTAAAGCATATAACTGAGCAAGAAGACTTTGAAGGTCGTCCACTTGAGCTACTGGTTTGTTTGTAGCTGAGTTATCTGCTTGAGGACTTGGTTCAACACTTGGATTCGGTTTATAGTCCGTCACACTCGGTTGACTTCTCCTGCCAGCCAGATAGGCTTGTGCAGCAGCCAACTCGCTTGAGGAAAGTGAACTCTTTGGAACGTAGTGATAATGTCCACCGTGAGGAACGATATAGGCATCACCTGTATCTTCAATGATATCTGCAACATTAAAGACATAACCATCATCCGTTGTATATCGGCCTTGAGCTCGTGCAGCAAGGACTTCCTTAGTTTCATTTCCTCTATCTGATGTGCCTTCCCGTTTCTGACGCTCAATTTGGTCTTTGGTACGAACATTATCTGCATGGCTAGCATCTTTTAGATAGATATAGTATTTGCCATCAACTTTGATGATATAGCCACCTTTAATCTCATTGACAATATCTTCATCCTTCAGCTGATAGTTTGGATCTTTCATGACCAGTTCTTCACTAAAGATAGCATCATAAGGCACCTTACCATTATAGTAATGGAAATGGTCGCCGTGTGAAGTCACATAACCTTGATCAGTGATTTTGGTAACAATCTGTTCAGCTTCTATGCCTTCCTTCTTGCTAACTTGGTCTGGTGTCAGAGTTTCATTCTTTTTAACTTCAGACTCTTTACCATCAACGTAGGATACACGGTTGTCATCTTTTTTCTCAGGTGCTTGATGTTGATTTAAAGCATAAGCACAAACACTTAAGGCAAGGACCACTGCAGATCCCGCTAGATATTTTTTATTAATCTTCATAATCTCCTCATTTCAATTCTTCAGCTAAGATAGCCATATTTTCTTCTAAATTTTCCAAGTAGGACTTGTCATTTTGTGGGTCTGCCTCTAAAGGATTGAGGGTTTTAAGACTCACACCTGTTGATTTGACAAGAGTTTCAGCTACCTTAGATGAAGCATTGCTTTCTGTAAAAATCGTTTTAACCTTATAGGTTTTAACAAATTCCTGAATTTCTGTTAGTTGTCTTGGACTTGGTTCTTGTTCAGGAGAAATCCCTGCAATACCAAGTTGATTTAGTCCAAATCGTTTAGCTAAATATGAAAAGGCTGTGTGTTGGGTTACAAAAGTCTTTTGATTAGCTTTTTCAAAGATGGGTTGGTATTTCTTGGTCAAATCATGAGCTTTAGCACTAAAACTTTGTGCATTTTTCTGGTAAGTTTCTTTATGCTCACTATCAACCTCTGAAAGTTTGTCAGCGATAATTTGCGCTTCTTCGCCAGCTTTTTCAGGATCTAGCCATGTATGAGGATCATACAAGGTTTTCTCATCAATCCCATCCCCTGCCTGCATATCTTCTAAGCCAGGCACGCGCTCCAAGGTCATACCTTCTGATGCTTCTAAGACCTTTACCTTGGATTTTTGCAGGCTTGGATCTAAACTTCCTGCCCATGACTCTAGTGTATGAGAATGATAGACAAAAACATCGGCATCATAGATGGCTGCGATATCATTTGCTGAAGGTTCAAAAGAATGAATACCTGAACTAGACTGAATCATTCGAACATCATTCAAGTCACCAGATACTTCCTTGACCATAGCATAGACAGGATAAAAACTGGTCACAATCTTCATTCCCTTAGTTTCATCACTCTTGTCTTGACTGGTCTTTTGTCCACATGCTCCTAAAACGAGAGCAAGGAAGGCAAGCATGAGCCATAGGATACTTCTTTTTTTCATAACAACTCCTTAACTAGTATTTAACCATTTAATTAACTAGTAAATAGTTTATCTTTATTTAGAAAATATGTCAAGAATTTTTACACAATTTCATAAAAAAGAGAACAGAATCCATATTCTGCTCCCTTTTTATCTTCTATAATAGTTGTATAGTTACTTACTCTCCTTTAACAAGACTAATAACTTTTCAGCTTCTGCCATAATAGTATTGTTGTCCTGAGAACCAAATAACAGGTTATTTTTTAATCCTGTGAGAGTTTCGTTGGCATTGGACTTAAGAATTGGATCCTGAATCTTTTTAAGTAACTCTTCCGCCTCTCTCAGTTTTTCTTCAACCTTTTCAGTTTCAACCTGAGGTTCCTCTGGTTCCGATGGTGATTCTTCTTCTGATTCCTCTGGTTCTTTTGGTTTTGGAGATTCTACTTTCTCATTTTTCGTTTTTTCTTCGCGAGGTTTTTCCTCCTCAATTTTTTCTGTCTGAGGTTTCTCCTCTGTTGGTTTCTCTGTTTGATTGCTAGCAGCTTGACTATTGTGGTTTCTGTGAACATGATCGCTCGCATTGCCCCAACCACTATCTGAATGCGGACGTTCGTTTGGATGTTCGACATAATACTTCACAGTTTCAAATAGCTCTTCTAAAGTATACCCCTTAGGTGCCTCATAAAGTCCTTCGTCAAACCACTCAAATTTGATGTTATGGTAATGGTCATAATGAGGTATAATCAAACTTCCATTTTTAACTTCCACAGTATGTTGTAGATTGTAAGGCATACGGTCAAGTGGTACCTTCTTAGCTGCTTTTACTCGATTGTAAATCGCTTCTGCTCCCTTAGCCTCAGTATTTCCTGAACTTTGATGATTTGTTGAAGGAGGCGTCAAACCTTTCTCTTTAGCATAAGCTTGACCTGCTGCTCTTTCAGCTTCAGATAAACTTTCTTTCTTAATCCAATGACTGTGGCTCATATGCGGAGTTACATAGGCATCCCCCTCATCACTTGTGATATCACGGGGGTCAAAGATATAGCCATCTTCTGTTGTATACTTGCCTGCCAACTTGGCTACTTGAATCTCATCATCTGTGTAAGCTATTTGTGCATTTGGTTTTCCTAAACGTTCTGGATGACGAATCGGCGCTAGAAAAGCAAGGACATCATCAACTAACTTGACTTTATCACTTGACTCATCGTTGAGACGTTCCAATAGTCTATCCAAACCGTCAAAATCAGCTTGGCGCCCTTTATTGGAAATCAAATCTTGATGAACTGTTGCTAGTAAATCATAAACTTTGTTGTAAAATTTTTGATCACCAGATACAAGATTGGTTTTCTTAGCTCCTAACTCATGAGACAAACTTTCTTGTTGAGCAAGTTTATCATCAATGGCTGCAACAGTTTCTGCTGAAAGTTCCTTGGCAAAAATATAACGCGAAATTCCATTCTCTTCGAAGACATAACCATCAACCACCTTTCGAATCGCCTGTTTTACCAATTTTCCATCAATTGGATTGCTTGAAGCTGGTTGCGGATTTGGGACGGGCTGTGGAACTGGTTTTAATGTAGGATTTGGCTGTAAACTAGTAGCTCCAGGAACAGAAACTTTTTTTTGATTACCAACTGGAATCATCCGTGCAATTTTTTCTTCCAAAGCTGACATCTGACTATATAGGATAAAATGGTAGTGATCCCCATGAGGTACTGCTACTCCATTTGCTGTCTTTTTCGTGATTTGCGCTGGATCAAAGACAAGCCCATCTGATTCCACATGTCGTTGGCTGAGTGGCAAGGCATAAAGTTGTTTCAAAAGACTAGATACGTCTTCACTTGGACTTGCTTGATAACTATTATCCACTTGTGGACTAACAGTTGGAGCCCATCTTCTAATATTTGTCTCAACATTACTATGATTTGTTTGTCCATATGAACTACTATTCGATGCCTCTGATGAGCTGCTAGAAGAATTTGTTGACGGTCGATACCCAACTGAGCTTGTTTGGCCACCTTTACCAGATAGGAAGGCTTGGGCCGCAGCAAGTTCGCTAGCTGATAAGTCACTCTTAGGAATATAGTGGAAATGATTGCCATGTGGAACGATGTAAGCATCGCCAGTATCCTCAATAATATCACTTGCATTAAAAACATAGCCGTCATCCGTTGTATAACGTCCCTGAGCCCTTGCTAGGGTAACTTCATTGCTAACTTTTGTTCCACTACCATGTCCGTGTTCTTGCTTCTGACGATTGATCTCATCCTTACTACGAATATTCTCTGAATGGGATGCATCTTTGAGGTATACATAATAGCGACCATCAACCTTAATGACATAACCACCCTTGACTTCGTTGACAATATCCTCATTTCGAAGTTGATAATTCGGATCCTTCATCAGGAGTTCCTCGCTAATAATAGCATCATAAGGAACCTTGCCATTAAAGTAATGATAATGGTCTCCATGTGAAGTTACGTAGCCTTGATCGGTAATCTTAACGACAATCTGTTCTGCATTAATACCTTCTCGCTGACTAACTTCATCTGGTGTCAGATTTTCAGTCTTAGCACTAGCCTGATTCCCTTCTATATAAGACACACGATTAGACTCTTTGCTAGTCTGTACCGTTTGGTAACGCCCCAATTCATAACTTGAAAGGCTTAAAGCTATAAGAGCTACGGAACCAAGAACATATTTTTTATTGATTTTCATCTTAATACACTTTCTATTTCATTTATTCGTTAAAGAAGAACTACACTTTTTCCTAAAGGACTTCCTTAACCAGTTAAACATCTATTTAGAAAAATAACTCACTTTTAAAACTCCTCCTATTTTCTATATTTCAAACAAGATTTGAGCGAGTGAGTTACCTCTTTATGTGCTTAACCAGTTATTTAACTAGTTAATAGTTTACTCCTATAACATAAATCTGTCAAGAAAATTTTTAAAATTTTGGTAAAAAGTAGATAAAAAAGAGGAATATCCCCTAGTATGAGATAGATTCCTCTTTATAATATTTTAGTGTTGAAATGGCATAAAATCCGAAACAAAGAAAATGTTATCCTTATCTTCTGCGTTTACAAAATTTAAAAATAGCTTTTGAAATTCTTCAAATTCATAGTCTGAATGACAAATCCACTCCTTACCCGTCGAGACATACCATTTTCCAAGACTTGCAAGTTGCTCCTTGGTCAAGGATGGTACATGAGAGCAATGTTCAAAGTTAATAATATAAACTTTTTCATAGATTGATTTGATAAAATCTTTCAGCATAAACTTTCCTCGCTTAAATTCTATACCTAATAACTAGTTGTACTATTCAATCACTTGGGTTTCAGCTAGTTTTTTATACCAGTGAGCTGATTTCTTCGGATAGCGTTCTTGTGTTTCGAAATCTACATAAAAGAGGCCATAGCGTTTTTCATAACCATTTGACCAAGAGAAGACGTCCATGAGTGACCAGATGAAGTAGCCTTTGACGTTTGCACCATCTGCAATCGCATCAGACAATACTTCCAAGTGTTGTTTCACATAATCAATACGGCCATCATCGTAAACAGTGTTGTCCACAAATTCATCTTTGTAGCCCAGTCCGTTTTCAGTAATGTAGATCTTCTTGTAGTTTGGATAATCTTTCTTAACACGCATGATCTGGTCGTATAATCCTTGAGGATAGATAATCCAGTCCCAGTCAGTACGAGGTACATAGTCAGGAGCTACACGACGTCCAACACCTTTGATTTGGTATTTAGAGCTTCCTTTTTCTCCTTTACCATTGTGGATGATTTCAGTTTCACCATCAAAGGCTTCCATCCAGTCACTCATGTAGTAGTTAATTCCAAGGAAATCGTTCAAATCTTTAGCTACTTCAAGTGCTGCAAAGTCTTCGTCACGAAGATCCAAGCTACCACCATTGACTGATAAGATATGGTTGACACCTTCCATCGTTTCATCTGAATAATGACCAAGATAAGTTGCATCCAAGATGAATTTATTGTGAATGATATCTTCTAACTCAGCTGCACGAACGTCTGCAGGGTTTTTAGGATCTAATGGATACTTAGTTGGAAGGGCGTGAACAACACCGATTTCACCTTTATAGCCTTTGTCCTTGTACAATTTCACAGCACGAGCATGAGACACCATCATGTTATGGTGTGATTGGAAAACTTTAGCAAGGTCATACTGAATCCCTGGAGGGAATTTCCCTACTAAGTATTGACCATCACCGATTGGTCCAATTTCATTAAAGGTTGTCCAATAGTTGACTTCTGGAAATTCTTCGAAACAGAAGGCAGCATAATTTACAAAGTGTTCGATATTCTCACGATTCAAGAAGTCTCCATTTGAGTGAAGAGCTTCAGGTGTATCAAAATGGTGAAGAGTTACGAACGGTTCTACATGACGTTTATGACATTCTGCAAATAAGTTATGATAGAATTCTACCCCTTTTGGATTTACTTCACCATAACCAGTTGGAAAAATACGTGACCAAGCAATTGAAATACGGATACCGTTTACCCCATATTCCTCAGCTAACTGCAAATCTACTGGATATTTATGGTAAAAATCACTAGCTGGTTCAGCTGTGTACCAATAGTTATCTGCTAGGTATTTGTCCCAGGCAACAGGACCTTTACCATCTGTATGAGTAGCTCCTTCTGCTTGATAAGCAGCTGTTGCGCCACCAAATATAAAATCTTTAGGAAGTGTTTTTGTCATTTTTTCACCTATTTCTTGATTGAATAAAATGAAAAGCGAGCGGAGAGGAGCTAGTGAGCTATCCATCTCCGTCTTACTTCTTGTAGCAAGTCACCGAATTGTGACATGAGGAGGTAAAAACGATATCTTTTTACCGACGAATTAATAAGGCGATTAGGAAATTCGCCATAGCGATTTCCGTAACGATAGGAGACTATTTCAGAGTCTCTATCGTTAATCGAATTGAGCTTGAACAAAGGCTAGAGCACCTTTTCCATCACGAGTCAACTTGATGTATTGAGCTCCTTCAGTCTTAGCCAATTTGATTCCAAGTTTATCTGTTTCAGCCTTCATGTCCTCATAGTTTGAAGCTACTTGAGGAGCAAGGATAACAAGGTCAAATTCTGGCAACATTTCACGGTGAGCACCATAGCCACCAGCGGCTGCCTTAACAGGAACATTGTATTCTGCTGCTGCTTTGTTCAAGGCGTTGGCAAGAAGACCACTTGTTCCTCCACCCGCACAAAGAACGAGTACGTTGGTTTCTTCTGTAATTGTATTTTGTGCTGATTCTACTCCAGCTTTTTCAAGGATAGCATCAGCTTTAGCAGTATTAAAGTTTGCTGCTACTTTTTCTTTTAATTCAGCATTAGCTTTACCTGAACGTTCTTCTTCAAGAATTTGTTCATCATAAACCTTGAGGAATGGATAGTAGATAACAATATCTACTACAATTAATAATGCTGCAAGAGCGAATGATAAGAACTGGAAGTTTGTACCAAGAACAATACCAAGAGGTCCTGGTGTAGTCCATGGAAGGTTGGCAGTAAATGAGTTCATGCCAAGTGTTTCAATAAAGAACTTAAAGATCCATACGTTTGCAATTGGTGCAAAGATGAATGGGATAAAGAAGATTGGGTTCAAAACAAGTGGTGCACCAAACAAGATTGGTTCGTTTACACCGAAGAATGTAGGAACTACTGAAGCACGTCCAATAGCACGATTTCGTTTCGATTTACACAACCACATAAACATGAATGGAACCACAAGAGTTGCTCCTGTACCACCCATAGTGACGATAAACATTTGTGTACCAGATGTA
Source organism: Streptococcus sp. KHUD_014 (assembly GCF_051106275.1). Classification (GTDB taxonomy): domain Bacteria; phylum Bacillota; class Bacilli; order Lactobacillales; family Streptococcaceae; genus Streptococcus. The sequence goes on from NZ_CP193666.1 coordinate 1,175,251, forward strand.
AGGATCTTATCAGCGTGCATACCTTGTTGAAGGAGGTTCAAGTTGACTTCAGCATTTGCATAAGTGATCGCTGCAATCGCAGGTTCAACGATAGATGGGCCGTGAATACCGACAAACCAGAAGAAGGCAAAGGCACCAAAGATAATGGTAATACCAAGATAACCGTCTGCTGCTGAGAAAAGAGGTGCAAAGAACTTACCGATTGATTCTGCAACGCTTGCACCAACAAATTGACGAGCGAACAAGTCAAGAGCATAAAGAGAAACAACTGAAAGCGTAAACGGAATAACGTCTTTAAAGACTTGTGAGATATTCGGTGGAACTTCGTCAGGCATGCGAATAGTAACGTTGTTCTTCACACAAACCTTATAGATAGCTACAGTTACAAAAGCTGCCAGGAACGCTGAAAGCAACCCTTTTGTTCCAAGGAAACCAGTTGCAAAGCCACCCTCGATTGGGTCAGCCGCTAACATCAGTAAACCAACAATAGCCGCCAATAGCGTTGACATATAGTTGATTTGGTTGGTTTTCTCCATACTACGATTGACGGAGTCCGTTAAAGATTTGGCAGTGGTACCAGCTACCAAGACTGCTAGAATCCCCATAGAGTAGCTGTAAGGTTTCATCAAAAGTGCTACTACTTCATCAGACCATTTAAAGCCCCAAGAGTTTGGTACAAAGGCAATCAAGATAAAAATACTTGAGAAGAGAATGACTGGCATTCCAGCGATAAATCCATCCCGAATAGCACGAAGATAGATATTTCGAGATAGTTTTTCAAAGAAAGGCTTCCCTTTCTCGATAAAGGCAATTAACTTATTCATTATTTAGCTCCTCTTTTATAAAGTTCAATTAAATGGTGCATCAAATCTTTTAGCAAGATAGTTGTCATCAGGTGATCTTGGCCATGCATCATGGTCACGCTATAAGCCAAATCGTCACCAGCAGCTTCCTTGGTTAAAAGACTAGTTTGCGCGTGGTGTGCTTCAGCGATACAGCTACCAGCTTCCTCAACTAAGCTATCCGCTTTCGCAAAATCACCTGCTTCAGCAGCCTTCAAGGCTTCCAATAATTTTGAACGAGCATCGCCTGCATAGGCAACGATTTCAAAACCTAACAATGTTACTTCTTCTCTATTCATGCTAGAATTCTCCTTATATATTTTTTAGTAAAGCGTTATGACAATAAACGTTGAATGTGTAGAACAAGATAAACTCGTTCACTCTTGTAGAGGTCAAGACTAGTTTCCTGAGCAATGACCTCATAAATTTTACTACCAATCTCGAATGCTTCTGGATAGGTATTCTTTATATGTTCTTCCATATCGAGCAAGGATTGATTATCATCCCGACTTCGATCAAGGTAATCTAAGAAATAATTTAGATGAATCATAAAGCGGTCGTAGAAATTATTATTTTCAGGTGTTCGCTGGATTTTATAATTCTTCAAAACGCTTTCGACTCTCTTTAAAATTTCCTTTCTCTTATCAATTGACTCAACAACTTCGATTTCATTCTCACCTTCGGCGTTTATGAAATGATAAGCGATGCGAATGATTTCGTCTTCAGGAAAATTTTCTGTCAGTTTTTGACGATAAATTTCAAAAGCTTCTTGTGCAATTTGAAACGCGATAGGATATTTGGCTGAAATGTCAGGCAAGTTACTATCCTTATAGCGTCCCTGGCTAATAGCCTGATAAGAACAATAGATATGGTCTGTCAGAGTGACATATAGATACTCTTGGACAGGATATTGATATTTTTTAGAAAGATTATCAATAATCTCATAAGTGACCGTAATAAAATCAAGCGGTACATCCTTGAGAAGAGCCATAAAATTTTCTCGTGACTCTTCTGTTTTCATCCGGAAAACTTTTTCAACCTGATCCTCAGAAATCAAATCTCCCTTCTTCTTACCGAACGAAATACCCTTACCAATTACGATCAACTCCTCTCCTTTACTATTCCGCACGAGAGAAACATTGTTATTCATTGGATTTAATATCCGATACATGGCAACCTCCTTGCCCTATTATTTAAGTTTTGTGAGCATAAAAAATGACCACAAATGAGTTCAGAAAATATAGCTCTGAGTCATCTGTGATCATGCCTAATATTACTTAGTAACACTCACTTTGTATTAACTTGTGACTTAAGTATAGCACAAGATTTTTATTTTGTAAACCTTTACATACAACTTTTTTTAAAAGTTTTTTAGCTAGGTTTTAGGACATAAAGGGAGAAAATTTAGACACGTTCGGTCCATGAAGTTACTGTTGTTTTAAGAACCTTGTTGAGTTCGTCAATGTTCTCAAATCCAGTTGTACGCAACCATTCGCGAGCTGCTGCTTCTCCATCTTTGATGTAAGCTTCAACAGATCCAGCCCATGTTGCACGTCCACAAAGAACACCATTGAAGTTTGCACCTGATTCGTGGGCAAAGACAAGAGTTTCTTGGAAGAGTTTAGCTGATACACCTGCACTCAAGTAGATGTAAGGAAGGTTAGTAGCTTCGTCTTGAGCTTTGAAGAAAGCAGCTGCTTCTTCGCGTGTATGAACGATTTCACCATCGCCAAAGCCTTCAACGTATTTCACGTTAACTGGAACTTCCACTTTCAAGACATCGATGTTGAAGCGTGGATCTGAGAAGACCTTCATGGCACCGATAACCTTGTGTGGTTTTACTTTAGCGTATTCTGCAGAACCAGCGTCCGCAATCTTTTCATCGTAAGCAAGAATTTCAAGAAAGAATGGAATATCTTCAGCCACACACTCAGAACCGATACGTTCAATGTAGGCTTGTTTTTGTTGGTTAAGTTCGTCAGAGCTATCTACGTCATAGTAAAGCAAGAACTTAACAGCATCTGCACCTTGTTCCTTGATACGTTTTGCAGACCAAACATCCAAGCAGTCTGGCAAACGTTTTGTACTTGTTGTATCGTATCCTGTTTTTTCATAAGCAAGGAGAAGACCTGCATTTGGATCAAGAGCTTTTGTAGCTGGAAGTCCATACTCAGGGTCAAGAAGCATAGATGAAGCGTATTTAGTCAATTCATCCGCTACCAAGACTTTAAGTTCTTCCATTTGAGCAACTGTTGGCTCTTCTGTTTGGTATTGAGCCATAAGGCGTTTCAAAGCACCACGTTGATCAAAAGCAAGAGCTGAGATGATACCATTCTCATCAGAGAGTTTTTGCATACAAGCGCGTTTATTTTCTGTTAAAACCATTTTATACCTCTTTTACAATTAATTGGTCATATAGACCTTGATAGTTAGCCATATTGACATGACCGGTCATTTTTTCTTGAGCATTAAGCATACCAAGGACATTTGCCTTGATCAACAGTTCTTGATCCGTTTCTTTATGGAAAAGACCTGAAGCAATACCTGCCACTGTAGAATCGCCAGAACCGACTGGATTTACTACTTGAATTCTTGGAATATCTACTTTGTAGAAAGTGGTACCGTGTTTAGCGAATGCTCCGTTAGCACCTAAGGAAACGATAATCCACTCGATTCCATCAAATAGTGGTTCTTGAAGAACAGCTTTTAGCTCATCCAAATCTTTAGAAATTTCTCTTCCCAAAAGTTGAGATAATTCTTCATTATTTGGCTTGATGACTGTTGGTTTATGTGGAGACTCAAGAACTGCCTGAAGTGCAGCGCCTGAACAGTCCAAAACAACAGGCTTGCCAGCTTGATTAGCAAGTTCTACCAAGCTCGCATAGTAATCAACTGGAAGACCAGCTGGCAGACTACCTGAGATAGCTACTACCTCTACAGTCTCTAAAAGTTCTTTGAAATGAGCCAAGAAATCTTGACCTTCTTTTTCTTGAACTTCAGGACCTTTTTCTAGGATTTCTGTTTGGTTTTCTCCATGTAGAATTGCGATACAGTTACGGGTTTCACCTTGAATAGAGAAGAAACGTTTGCTTACTTTATCATCAATATTTTCTACTAAAAAATCACCAAGTTTACCACCGACAAGTCCTGTTGCGACTACGGAGTCTCCAAATTCTGATAGGACCCGAGTAACGTTAAGACCTTTACCACCAGCCGTTTTCGTAACATCTACAACACGGTTGACAGTGTCAATTTTCAATTCATCCAAAGGATAGGAAATATCAATGGATGGGTTCATTGTGACTGTTAAAATCATAAGTCACCTCTTAGTCGTGGTATTCACCGCGATCCCATTTTTCAAGGAATTCTGTAAAGAAGTTGGCATCCGTTTGATGGTCGTTATGAGTTTCAACGTGTTGGATTTTAGCGATCAATTTTTTGTTTTCTTCAGATGGTTTGTATTCAGCATTGATGAAAGCTTCAATGATATCACACATGAGCAACTCACCAGTGATTTTACCACCAAATCCGATAACATTGGCATTTAATTGTTCTTTTGCATAAAGAGCTGTTGTCATATCACGAACCAAAGCAGAACGAACACCTGGAACCTTGTTAACAGCGTTATTGATACCTACACCAGTACCACAGATACATACACCAAGATCAGCTTGGCCACTAACTACTGCTTCACCAACTTTTTTACCAAAGATTGGGTAATGTGTACGAGCGTGGTCATAAGTACCAAAGTCGATGACTTCATGTCCTTTTGATTTCAAAAATTCTGAAACCGCCATTTTTTCATTTGTTACGATGTGGTCACATCCAATTGCAATTCTCATTAGTTATTCCCTCCGATTAATTATATAAATCTAATATCATTTATCCTTACTCCATAAAAATCAAGATTAGCTTATACTCAATCAAAATCAAAGAGCAAACTAGGAAGTGAGCCGCAGGCTGTACATGAGTACGGCAAGACGAAGCTGACGTGGTTTGAAGAGATTTTCAAAGAGTATTAGGAAGCGAGCTACGAGCATAACTGAAGTTAGCTAAAGTGATCTAACGACAGATTATCTTGATTTTTGAAGAGTATTAGCACATTTTGTTCAACATGTCGACCCTGATTTGGTGACGACCGCCATCATACTTACCATTTACAAAGCCTTTAGCGATGTTCTTAGCCAATTCATCACCAACAAGTTGAGCACCCATAGTAATCATACGTGAGTTGTTATGACCGCGAGTCATATAAGCTGAACGTTCATCAGATACTTCTGCAGCAACCATTCCTTTGATTTTAGTTGCAACCATAAATGGACCTGCACCATAAGCATCAATGACAATACCAAGATTTTGTTCTTCCTTTTTAACTTCTTCAGCAACTGCAAGAGTTACATCAACGAAGTCTTGACCTTCAGCTGTAACATCCACAACGTGGAAGTTTTCTTTTTCCAAGAAATCTTTAACGACTTCTTTCAATCTCAAACCTGCAGCATCTGCACCAATAACAATAGACATATTGTATACTCCTTTTTTATAATAGACCAGTAAAAATTTTTGGTTCTGGAAAGAAAATGACCATCACCAAATAGTTACTAGTAGTTTTGTTGACTATTTTAGATTAAGAATGAATCATCTATTCACTCTTAGTAACTTCTCCTTGGAGAAATTGGAAGAACAACTTGTTAAAACAAACACAAATTGTTCTTTCTAAACATAATATACTACTATTGTTTAAAAAAGTCAACACTTTATGTTTGTTTTTGTTTATTTTTATAAAATTTCGATATCAAACCCAATTTGATCACTTTGACCTGGATTTAAGATTCGAACATTTTTCTTATCTTCTAGATGATCGCCCTCTTCGAGTGAAGTTGACAAACCTGACCAAGGTTCCAAGGCAAGGAAAGGACCTTTATTCAGAGTTGACCAAACGATGAGGTTTGGAAACTCTTTAAAGTCTAGTTTCAATCCCTTTTCATGCTTGCGTGACATTAAAGAAACAGAGCGAGAGGCTAATTCATCTAATGTCACAGCATCATAGCTAAAGAAATCATACTTTAGATCTAATTCTTTTTGTTCTTTTAAGAAGGCACTTCTATCTTGAAAATCTAACATTCCAGTTTCTGGGAATGGTTTCGGAACTGTACATGTTTCAGCTTTTTCAAATTGAAGATAATAATCTTCATAGGTTTCATCATCAAATAAAGGACAGTTAAAGCCTGGATGTCCACCAATAAAGTAAGGCATCTTTTTATCTGTTTCCTTATTAGTAACTTGATACTGTGTACGAATAGTCTTTCCAGTAACTGTATAAGTTATTTCTAAGCGAAAATGATATGGATAATTCTCATACATTTCTTGATCATCTTCAATAGCAAAAGTAACCGAGTTATCCGTTTGATCCACTAATTCAAAATCTTTTTTCCGTACAAGACCATGACGTGGGATTTTACCTTTTACTTGACAACCATCTTCTTGATCATACAAGACAGTATCATTTCTAACAGATCCACAAATTGGAAATAGAACAGGTGCTTGGCCGCTCCAGTAAGTTGGATCTCCTTGCCACAAATACTCAATTTCATCTTTGTCTTTTATTGAAGAAAGTGCACCACCAAAAGTTTGAAACTGTACACTTAACTGTTCTGATTGTAATTCAATCACTAGGGTTACCTCCATTAATTTTTTCCCTAAAAAAACTAGATTGCCGACTCCATACTTGGAAACTGACAACCTAGTTTTTACAATTTACATTTTTAGGAGCGAATTATTTTGCATTTGCTGCATATTCTTCATTACGTTTGATCATTTGTTTTCTGTACCAAGCAAAGATACCGATATAGAAAGCAAGGAATACTACAGCACCAAGGATTGCTTTGATATCACCTGTTGTAGTGTTACCAATTGTCCAACCAAGAAGTTTTTCGATTGGTCCTTCAAGTGTTGAGTGAGTAATGAGCTGAGTTTGGCTTACACCTTCTGGGAAGGCACCTACACCTTTAGCAAGTTCTGTTGCAAATGGTGCAATAAGTGTTCCTGAAAGAAGGAAGAGTGGCAACAAGAGTGTTCCGAAGATAATCATACGAAGCAATTTACCACGAGTAACTACCAAGAGAGCTGGAGTTACACCCATTGCGATGATACCAGCAAGTGGCAAGATACCATTTCCGACATTTGAAAGAAGCACTGCTTCAACCAACATGATTGGTGCAAGTACGTTGGCACAAGCCCAAATTTCAGCACGACCAGCTACGAATGGCCAGTCAAGACCGATGTTAAATTTACGTCCTTGAAGACGTTTAGTAGCAACGTTAGTAATACCTTGTGAAAGTGGTTCTACTGCGGCGATGAACCATGAACCGATAAGTGAGAAGAGCTCCAAGCAGACACCGGCAGTCAAACCAAGTGACAACCAACCTTTAATAACAAGTTCCCATTTTTCAGCACCTTCAACACCAGCAACTGGATGAGGAGTTCCCATCAAACCGATAACGATACCAAGGATGAAACCGATGAAGAATTTAGATCCCCAGAAACCGATTCTCTTGTTCAATTTAGCAGCGTCAAAGTCGTATTTATCAAGACCTGGGAAGAATTTATCAAAAATCTTATCCAAAACCATGATAACTGGGTTCATCATGTAGTTCATGTGAGTTGAAGTCATTGGTGATGAACTTGGTGCGTTAAGAAGGTCATCAAATGTTGGTTTCATCAAGTCAGAGTTGATGATTTTAAGAACCCCAACAAGGACAACTGCTGCAGTCGCGATGAAGAGTGAAACTCCTTGGCTAACTCCATTGTTGTCAGCGTACCATTTAATCAAAAGACCTGTGATAGACAAGTGCCAGATATCAAAGATATCGACGTCAAGTGTATCAGTTTTCTTCATTGCAAGCATTACAATGTTGACGATCAACATCACAAGCAAGAAGTAAAGTGTCCAAGCTGAACCCCAAGTGATTGTAGCAAGTGGTGCCCAACCAACGTCAGTGATATTCAATTGAATACCAGTGTTTTCAACGAATTTTGCAAGTGATGCCGAGAAAGCACCGTTAAGCATACCGATGATGGCACCGATACCAGTAAGGGCGATAGCAAGTTTAATACCACCTTCAAGTGCTTTGGAGAATTTCACTCCGAAAAGTAAGGCCAATGCTGTCAAAATAATCAGCATGATGATTGGGCCACCCATATCCAAGATTGGCTTGAATAGTTTATTGGCCAGGTCAATAATGATATCCATAATGTTCCTCCCTTTATTTTTTATGGAATATTAACAAAGTAATAATTAGCTTAGTCCGTGTTCTTTGATTGCTGCTTCAATGTTGTCATAGACCGGAGCGCTCATAGCTGGAATACGGAACAAGATTGGTCCAGCTTCAACAACTGGAATACCAGGATCGAAGCCTAGATCTGTAGCAGCGATAGGTGTGAAAATGTCATAACCTTTAATCAAGTCTTCGTTGACGTCTTTTACCATAACTGCATCACAGTGAACATCATATCCACGGCTAGAAAGCTCTTCTTCTAGAGCACTTTTAATTTGGTGGCTTGAGTTAACACCTGCACCACACGCAGCAAGAATTTTAATCATTTGGATTTCCTCCGTTTTATTATTTTTTAATTTACTAATTAAGCTGTTGCTTCTGAGATATATTGGAATAAAGCTTCTGGTTCTGTAATCTTAGCTAAATCTGCTAAATGTCCATTACCAGTAAAGAAGTCCATCAACTGAGCAAGGATATTTGTTTGGCTTGAACTTGAGTTGTTGATGATAAAGAAGAGTAGTGAAACTTCTACTTCCTTGTCAGGAGCAATCATATTGTGAAATGTAACTGGCTTCTCTAAACGTACTACAACTACATTTTCAGTAAGGTTATGAATGGTATCAGTGTGAGGAATCGCTACGTTTGGCAAGTCCTTCCCTAAAAATTCCATATCTAAACCTGTTGGAAATGACTTTTCACGTTCAATCAAAGCTGTTCGATAAGTATCCGTAACAATTTTACGTTCTTCTAATAAAGTTGCAACCTGATCAAAGAGTTGTTCTTGATTATCCGCTTCTAAGCAAAACACTAAGTCTTTGTCAAAGAAATGACCTAATCCCATAACATTCTCCCTTCTTTCTTTAACTTTTATGGTCTAAGTATAACACTATATGAAACCGTTGTCAATGTTTTTTTGTTGTATTTTGTTTGATTTTTTATTTTTTTGTTTGATAAAATACCGACAATCACTTTCAAACAGAAATGCAGATAGTTACTTTTATTCCTCTATATCACCTCTTATTCATGAAAATAGCAGGCTTTTAAAACCTGAACCTGCTCCTATTATTTATTTTTTTTGTTGTCCAACTTTCTTCAACCATTTGAAGCATTGTTTTTAATGTTTTCACTTCTCCTTCAAGGGATACATATCGAAACTTACCGTTGTCTGATTTAAAGATACTTGTAATCAAATATTTTCCATTTCTTGCAATATAATTAACAACATAAGCTTCATATCCTCCAATAGTAGACTTAGCTCCCCATACTTTTGTAAAGTCTGGATTATTTAGTTTTGAGTCATAGATACTATTCGAAATTTGAACTGTTACTAGTGCAGCATATTCGCTCTCTGAAATTCCGAATTTATCTGATTTGAAGGTATTGAGAGTTACAATATTGGTATCAGTTCCATCGCAGTACTGGAAATTTTCTCCACCTTCAATTTATTTGAACTGTATCCATGATTTTGGTATTTTTACATAACCATAATTATCGGAACCAACTATTTTAGTTTCCTCCGTTTGGCTAGATAAGATAGACGATGATTAAGTGCCACTGGGCCAGACGTGATTCGCAACCACCCAAATAAAGCCTCAGCACTTGCACTGCTGGGGCTTTTCCATTTCTCATGGCTTAGAAAACTATCACTTTTTCGCAGAATCCATATAACACATTTACGGAGCAGGTGCAAGAAAATGCGTTTTTTGAGAGGTTCTGACTAAAAATACGTCTAATTATTTTTTATTGTTTTTTATTGTAGAGCAGACCCAACCGAATGAACATAGGTTGTAAAAAGCAAATGAAAAAACTGTGAGTATAATAGCTCCTGTGTCTAAATAACCCATTTCGAGACCTCTTTTCAACAACAACAAGCCTGTAGTTTCGACAACGATCAAAAATAAAAATACATAAAAAATTTTCGCCTTAAGCATATTGTTACCGCCTTCTCTTCATATAATTTTATTGTAGAATAAAAATTGAAAAAAATCAAAAAAACATAATCCCCATCTAACGGCTGGTTTGCACCAGAACGCTATAAGCCCAAATTACCAGCCAGCGCCTAAAGACGCTGGCTTTCACTTTGTTCAAGCCTTATTGCATTTGACTCGTCACAAGCCTCTCAAAGAGGCATATGTACTACTTGCCACTATCCCTAAAGGGATCTTCATATTCTTTTACACTTAATTTATCTAGTGCTATATCATCTTTACTCGTTCTCAAATTTTCATACTCGTTTAGAATTTATCCACTGGATAATTTATTTGCTCTTGAATATATTTCCTAATTGTGGCTTCATTGAGTACATAATAACCTTCCGCCCAGAAATGCCGATTCCCAAACTTGTATTTGAAGTTGGTGTGTATATCAAACATCATGAATTCACTTTTAACTTTTAAATAACCCATGAAACTAGAAGCACTTATCCTTGGTTGAATACTTACTAACATATGTACATGATCTTGCATCAAGTGTCCTTCGATAATAAGAAAAGTGTCAAAATATAACTGTATCTTGACACTTAAAAAATCATTATTTTATATTTAGCTCATTTTTTTCTTGAAATCTCTACTATTCTTGAGCAAAAACTATTCTTCATCCATACTCAAGACGCTAAGAAAGGCTTCTTGTGGTACTTCAACTGAGCCGATAGCTTTCATTCGTTTCTTACCAGCTTTTTGTTTTTCTAGGAGTTTACGTTTACGAGAAACGTCACCACCGTAACACTTGGCAAGTACGTTCTTACGAAGGGCCTTGATATCTGTACGAGCCACAATCTTATGTCCAATAGCTGCTTGAATTGGAACTTCAAATTGCTGACGAGGAATGATTTTCTTGAGCTTGTCAACGATGAGTTTTCCACGTTCATAAGCAAAGTCCTTGTGCACGATAAAGCTAAGAGCATCCACCTTATCACCATTGAGCAAAATATCCATCTTAACCAGCTTAGATGGACGATACTCTGACAATTCATAGTCAAAGCTTGCATAGCCACGAGTAGATGATTTCAGTTTGTCAAAGAAATCAAAGACAATTTCAGCTAGTGGGATTTGATAGATAACATTGACACGATTTTCATCAATATAATCCATAGTCACGAAGTCTCCACGCTTGCGCTGAGCTAGTTCCATAACTGCTCCTACAAATTCCTGTGGTACCATGATTTGTGCTTTAACATAAGGTTCTTCAATAGTTGCAATTTTAGTAGGATCAGGAAACTCGGATGGATTCGATACATCCATAGACTCACCATCAGTCTGATTGACCTTGTAGATAACAGATGGAGCAGTCATGATCAAGTCAATGTTGAACTCACGTTCCAAACGTTCCTGAATAACATCCATATGAAGGAGACCCAAGAATCCACAACGGAAACCAAAACCAAGAGCTTGCGATGTTTCGGGTTCAAACTGAAGACTAGCATCGTTCAACTGCAATTTTTCAAGGGCTTCACGAAGGTCATTGTATTTATTTGACTCGATTGGATAAAGACCTGCGAAAACCATCGGATTCATCTGCTTGTATCCAGATAGGGGTTCTGAAGCAGGGTTTACCGCCAAGGTAACTGTATCACCGACACGAGTGTCTTGAACAGTCTTGATAGATGCTGCAATATAACCAACATCACCTGTCGCAAGGAAATCACGTCCAACTGCTTTGGGTGTGAAAATTCCGACCTCAGTCACATCAAAAGTTTTGCCATTACTCATGAGCTGAATCTTATCACCAGGTTTGACTACCCCATCCATGACACGAACTTGGAGGATAACCCCACGATAAGCATCGTAAACTGAGTCGAAAATCAAGGCCTTAAGCGGTGCTGTTACATCACCAGTTGGGGCTGGCACTTTTTCTACGATTTGCTCGAGGATTTCTTCAATACCGATACCAGCCTTGGCAGAAGCCAATACTGCTTCGTTGGCATCCAAACCAATCACATCTTCAATCTCTGTACGCACGCGCTCAGGGTCTGCTGCTGGCAGGTCAATCTTGTTAATAACTGGCATGATTTCCAAATCATTATCCAAAGCAAGGTAGACGTTTGCCAGGGTTTGAGCTTCAATCCCTTGGGCAGCATCAACGACCAAAATTGCGCCCTCACAGGCAGCTAGAGAACGTGATACCTCATAAGTGAAGTCCACGTGTCCTGGTGTGTCAATCAGGTGGAAAATATAGGTCTCGCCGTCTTTGGCAGTATAATTAAGCTCAATGGCATTGAGTTTGATAGTAATCCCACGCTCTCTCTCTAGGTCCATACTATCAAGAAGCTGAGCTTGCATTTCACGACTAGAAACAGCCTCTGTAGCCTCCAAAATACGGTCCGCCAATGTTGACTTCCCATGGTCAATATGGGCAATAATAGAGAAGTTACGAATCTTCTCCTGTCGTTTTTTCAATTCTTCTAAATTCATCATTCTCTTCCTTTCAGGGTATCTATTAATTATAAATTGTTTTTAACATTTTGACAAGACCATACCCTGTTAGGAGTACTAATCTTCAGCAATGAAACCGTCATTTTCTATATAATGACGCTCAGTCATGCCTTGATCTGTAAAGATAATACCATGAAGAACACCGCCATAGACAGCTCCCCCATCCATACCAACTTTACCATCTTCTGTTATCCAGAGTTCAGATGTGCCAGGTTTTTGATCCAACAAACCATAAACAGGAGTATGCCCAAAGACAATTGTTTTCCCAGTATGATTTTCTGCCTCATGGAAGGGTTTTCTGAGCCAGACTTTCTTATAATCTGTAGTTTCGTGCCAATCTTCCAAGGTCAAATCAATACCTGCATGAACAAATATATAATGTTCTGTTTCAATTACAAAGGGCATTTGACGAATAAAAGCAACTAGGTCTGCTGCTTCGGTCTCAACTCGTTTGGCGTCTGCAATAGCATCAACTGGAGCATCCAAAGGCCGGCCTAAAATAGAGTTGATGGTCGTATCACCACCATTTCGACGGTAGTGATCGTAACTCTCTTCTGGATTGTCTAACCAGGTTAAAAACATATACTCATGATTCCCAGACAAACAAATTGCCCCTTGATTTTCAACCAAGTCCTTAACTATCTCTAGAACACGGCGACTATCTTCACCTCGGTCAATCAAATCTCCAAGAAAAATAAGTTGAGTCTTCCCATCCCATGTCTTTAATAGATCCTCAAGCATTCCAGCTTTTCCGTGAACATCTCCAATTACATAATAGTCTGTCATCTATTTCTCCTTACCTTTTAACAGTTCTCTTGCTTGTGTCAGAGCTGCTTCGGTCACATCTTCTCCTGCCAACATTTTAGCAACTTCTTCTACACGTTCTTCTAAACTCAACAAACGAACCGTTGAAACTGTAGAATTCTCATCACTCACCTTCTCGATAAAGAACTGATTGTCCGCGATAGCAATCACTTGCGGGAGGTGTGAAATAGCTAAGACTTGACCATGTTGCCCAATTTTATGAATTTTTTGTGCGATTGCTTGAGCCACACGACCTGAAACTCCAGTATCTACTTCATCAAATACAATGCTGGTCTTGCCTTCCTTGCGGGAAAAAGCAGACTTAATAGCCAACATGAGACGAGACAACTCACCACCAGATGCTACTTTTACCAAGGGTTTAAAGTCCTCACCAGGATTGGTTGATATATAAAATTCAACACTTTCATTTCCTTCTCGGCTGAATTTTCCATTGGTGAATCGTACTTGAAATTGGGCTTTTTCCATGTATAAGTCTTGCAATTCTTGCTTAATTTCAGCTTCTAAGTCCTGTGCCAAATGATGTCGAGCTTGAGCAACTTGACCCGCTAGGTCCACAAGATTCTTTTCAAGTTTCTTGAGTTCGACTTCCATATCCTCAGACGAGAGATTGTTCCCCGTTAAAAGATTATACTCATCTGTAATTTTTTCAAAATAGAGTAAGACATCGTCCACACTACCACCGTATTTACGTGTAATGGTATGAATTAAATCCAAACGACTCTCAACCTGCATGAGGCGATTCCCATCGAAATCCAAATCATCGATGATGGATTCCAAGCGTTTGGTGATATCTTCTAGGACATAATAGGATTCAGAAAGGGAGCTTGAAATCTCACGATACTCTGGATCATACTCTTCAAGGCTTTCCATATCATTCATAGCTGAACGGACATTTGCTAGGCTTGAAAACTCCTCATTATCGAGCATACTATAAGCATTTGTCAAGGTATCCGTAATATTTTTATGGTTAAGAAGTTTGTCCCGTTCTTGATTGAGGATAACATCTTCACCTGCTTTCAAATTAGCTGCTTCAATTTCAGCCATTTGAAATTCCAACATCTCAATACGCGCCTTGTGCTCTAGCTGGTTCTTCTTGATATCAAGAACTTGTTTGCGCATTTGACGATAATCATCAAAGCTAGTCTGATAGGCTTCTTTTAATTCGAAGAAATCAGCATCACCAAACTCATCCAGCATCTGAATATGCCGGTGTGGTCTCATTAGTTCTTCCTGATCATGCTGACCATGAATATCAACCAACTGTTGACCAATAGCCTTTAAAACGGAAAGATTAACCATTTGCCCGTTAACACGACTGATGCTTCGACCATTCTGCAAAATCTCGCGACGAATAATGATTTCATCACTCAATTCCAAACCTTGTTCGTCAAAAATTTCTTGTAAAATCCGACTATTTTCAAGTGAGAAAAGACCTTCAATTTCTGCTTTAGGTGCACCGTGACGTATCACATCGGTCGTAGCTCTCGCTCCCAACATCATATTCATAGCATCGATGATGATTGACTTTCCAGCCCCTGTTTCACCAGTCAAAACAGTCATCCCTTCTTCAAAATTCAGAGAGATTGATTGGATGATGGCAAAATTTTTAATCGAAATTTCCAGTAACATATAAACCTACCAATTTTTAACTTGTTCAAAAATTTCTTTGGCTGTTTCTTCACTTCTAAATACCATCAAGATGGAATTATCATCAGCAATACAGCTGAAAATTTGATCAGAAAAAGCATCTGTCAACTGACTCTTGACGAAAACAGTATTTCCTGGGATAATCTGCAAATTAATCATATTTCCCATGCATTCACAATCGATAATGTTATTTTCTGCCAATTGCAAACTTCTAACGATTGATTTTGGTAATTCATAAATATAAGTATTGTCTTTCAATGGAATTTTTACAATTCCAAGTTCCTTAATATCTCGTGATACTGTTGCTTGTGTTGCAGAAATACCGGCCTCTTTCAAATGCTCAACGATTTCTTCCTGGGTACCGATTTGATAATCTGTTACAAATCTTCTAATTTTTTCAAGTCTCTCTTTTTTATTCATCTTTAAACTCTCTATGTGCTCTCTCTACAACTTTTTCTATTTCAGTAACAACCTGATTACTTGCCTGGTCTTCCTTCCGTAAATAGGCTAAGAATTCAATATTTCCATGTCCTCCTTGTATCGGAGAATAATCCAATCCTAGGACCGAAAAACCTTCTCTAACTGCCATTTCGGTAACTGTTTCCAGTACATGTTGATGCACCTTGGCATCTCTGATAATCCCATTCTTACCAATCTGCTCACGTCCAGCCTCAAACTGAGGCTTAACTAGAGCAACAACCTGCCCTTGATCAGCTAAAACTCGGTGCAAGGCTGGTAAAATGAGGCCTAAGGAAATAAAACTGACATCGATACTTGCAAAACTTGGTTCCTGTTCAAAGTCGGCCTTTTCAGCATAGCGAAAATTAAACTGCTCCATACTGACAACACGAGGGTCTTGGCGTAATTTCCAAGCAAGCTGGTTAGTCCCGACATCAACTGCAAAAACTAGTTTAGCACCATTTTGCAACATGACATCCGTAAAACCTCCAGTTGAAGCTCCGATATCAATGGTCGTTTGTCCTTCAACTGATAGATCAAAAATATCTAGCGCCTTCTCAAGTTTCAAACCACCACGACTGACATACTTAAGTTTCTCGCCCTTGAGTTTCAACTCTGTATCGTCAGGAATTTTTTCTCCTGGTTTATCAAATCGTTCGCCATTTATAACAGCAACTACCAAACCTGCCATAACACCTCGTTTGGCTTGTTCTCTCGTTTCAAATAAACCTTGTTTGTAAGCTAATACATCTACTCTTTCCTTAGCCATTGATTCTCAAACTTTCTACTATTTTCACAATTGGTTCCTTATCAAAGCTCACAACTCGGCTAATCTCTTCTAGTTTCGCATTAGCTTGATCCAAGGTTTGATTGCAAAACGCTATCGCCTGATCTAATCCCAATAAAGCAGGATAGGTTGACTTTTCGGCTTGCAAATCTTTCTGGGGTGTCTTGCCGATTTCCTCAAAACTTGCTGTAACATCAAGCACATCATCTCTTACTTGGAAAGCCAGGCCAATCAACTCGCCAACTGTTTTAAGCTGCTTCTGAAGATTTTCATCCAATCCAGCAATGATACCAGCTGCTTGGAAAGGAAAAGCTAAAAGTTTACCAGTCTTATTAGCATGGATAGTCTGAAGTTCCTCTAAATTCAAGTGTTTTCCTTCGCCTTCCATATCCAAAACTTGACCAGCCACCATTCCCATACTTCCAGAAGCAAGTGATAAATTAGCTATTAAATCAACCTTAGTTTGACTCGGCAAATCAGCTTGAACAATTAAAGCATAGGGATCCAAAAAAAGCGCATCCCCCGCTAAAATAGCTAGAGCTTCACCATACATCTTATGGTTGGTCAAACGCCCCCGACGAAAATCATCATTATCCATAGCAGGAAGATCATCATGGATCAAACTTCCTGTATGAATCATTTCTAGTGCCGCTGCAACTTGAGCATGTTCCTGAGTGATAGGCACTTGTAAGGAGTCCAAAACTTCTAAAAGTAAGTATGGACGAATCCGTTTACCACCAGCATGGACGGAATAGAGAATAGACTCTCTTAAACTGGATGCAAATTGTTGGTCCCCATAAAAGTCTTCAAGAGCTGACTCGACCAAAGCTAGTTTTTCCTGCTTGTTCATACCAGTTCACTTTCTGTTCCATCTTCTTGCATAACCTTGACCAAGGTCTTTTCAGCCTTATCAAGTGTTGCCTGCAATTCTTTGGATAAGAGCATTCCTTTTTGAAATGCAGAAATAGCATCTTCCAAAGCAATTTCACCATTTTCTAAGCTTTGAACAATAGTCTCAAGCTCTGCTAGATTTTCCTCAAATTTCTTTTGTTTTGACATCTCTTACCTCTAATTCTACTT
Organism: Streptococcus sp. KHUD_014; assembly: GCF_051106275.1. Lineage (GTDB taxonomy): Bacteria > Bacillota > Bacilli > Lactobacillales > Streptococcaceae > Streptococcus. Next base: position 1,192,595 of record NZ_CP193666.1, read on the forward strand.
GACCGTCCCGCATCAACAGTGATACTTGGTCATTTTCTTTCAAATCTTTCGCAGAAGCCACTACAACTTCTCCTTTTTTGACAATTGCATAACCTCTAGCTACAATTCGACTAGTATCTAGCATGAGGAGAGCTTCTGATAGGCGTTTTACTTCAGCTACTTTTGCATCATAGGTCACAGCCATCTGGCTACGCATTAGTTTTTGCAGTTGGAAAATACGATCCTGATAACGCTGGATTTTGATGATTGGTGATAATTGTTCTAAACGGTGGATTTGTTCTTGAACCTTTTGTTGATTTCGAACCAATTCAGCATTTAGTCCTTGCTTCAGTCGTAGCTGTAACTGATCCAAGCGTTGTAGATAACCGTCATATAAACGCTCTGGTTGTCTAAAAATGACAGATTGACTGAGGTTTCTCAAAGCTTCTTTTTTCTTTGATAAAGTATGTTTAACAGCTGTAGTCATCCGCTTCTCTTGATTTTTAAGGTAGGTCAGAAGATCTAACTTAGTCACAGGTGTAGCTAACTCTGCTGCAGCCGTCGGTGTTGCTGCTCTCTTGTCGGCAACAAAATCAGCCAAGGTTACATCTGTTTCGTGGCCCACACTTGAAATGATGGGCAGCCGTGATTCAAAGATAGAACGCACTACAATTTCTTCGTTAAAAGCCCATAGATCTTCGATAGAACCACCACCTCGGCCAATGATGAGAACATCTATATCTTCACGTTCATTTGCTCTTGCAATATTACGGGCAATCTCCTCTGCTGCCCCTTCGCCTTGAACCTTGGTAGGATATAAAACAATCTCTACCCCTGGAAAACGTCTGCTAACAGTAGTAATGATATCCTGGATAACAGCACCACTTCGACTGGTCACCACACCGATTTTTTTTGAAAATTGTGGTAAAGATTGTTTAAAGTGTTCTTGAAAAAGACCTTCTTCTGCCAGTTTCTTCTTAAGCTGTTCAAATTGGATAGCTAGGGCACCAACACCATCTGGTTCAGCTTTTTCAATAATAATCGAATAGCTTCCACTTGGCTCATAGACTTGAACACGACCAATAACATTGATCTTCATACCTTCTTCTAAGTCAAAACCTAGTTTTTGATATATCCCCGACCAAATGGTCGCCTGAATAACTGCTCGGTCATCCTTAAGAGAAAAATACTGATGCGTTGGGCGCTTGCGGAAGTTAGAGACTTGACCAGTTAAATAGACCCGTTCCAAGTAGGGGTCTTTATCGAATTTCATTTTTAAATACTTGGTCAAAGTTGTGACCGATAAATACTTTTCCATCTCTACCTCCTTCTTTTCTCTAGTTTTTCCTGGGTATTATTATACCAAAAATATGCTTAAAAATCTTTATTCATTTGGATTCTTTTCAATAATTATAAATAAAGAAACTGAACTATAATAGGCACAATTAGTTGCCATTTTAGATCGCCATCTTAAAGCCACACATTATCTATTATAACAATTATACAACAAAGAACAATTCTAGTACAAAAGTAGGCTCATTACACAAAAAGCGAACAAAACAGATTTCCTAAAAATCAGAATTCTGTCTTGTTCACTTTTATACTTATTAAGTCTAAGACTTCAAATAAAGAATATCTATACCTAAAACATTATTGTTTCTAGTACTTATCTTTAACTTTCTGAGAATTATCTCTACTGAAATAGATTAGGTCTTCCTTTAAAAATTTAAAAGATTTTAATCATCTTTTTTCTTTTGAGCTAAACCTAATAGCGTTGTTGCCATTCCAATGATTCCAAGTCCAGTCATAACCGTATTTGAATCCGTACCAGTATTTGGTAATTCCTGCACTACTTTTTCAGGATCCAAAGGTTTCGGATCTGGTTTTGCAGGAGTTTGTGGTTCTGGATTAGGGACTACTGGAGTGTCAGGTTTAACTGGAACGTAGATGATTGGTGTGTCGTCACCTGGGTTTTCAGGAGTGATTGGTTTTCCTGGTTCTACTGGTTTACCTGGTTTGCTTGGATCTTTTGGATCTGGCAAGTATGGTTTGTAGCCTGGTACGTCTGGAACGACTGGTTTACCTGGTTTACCTGGATCTGTTGGATCATTTGGATACTTCACTTCTGGTGTTGATGGGAAGTTTGGATCATTTGGTCTCTCTGGTTTTGGAACCAATTTTCCAAGTGGTTTGTAGGTTACTGTATCTGTTGCTTCAGGATTTTCTGGAGTAACTGTCTTACCACCAGCTTCTGTCTTATCAGCGTAGTAACCTGGAATTACTGGAACAGATACCTTACCGTAAGTATGGCTCTTCTCAGTCCATGTTGTAGTTCCAGAAGCTTTGTTTTCTTTACCAGTAAACGTAAAATCATCTTGAACGTTGTCCGCTGGAGTCTTATCACCTGCTCCTTCAAACTTAACTGTTTGTTTAGTTGGTTTCTTCACATCATTTACGATTGGTACGTAGATGATTGGTGTGTCGTCACCTGGGTTTGTTGGAAGGTTTGGAAGCTCCTTACCTGGTTCTACTGGTTGACCTGGTTTGCTTGGATCTTTTGGATCTGGCAAGTATGGGTTGTAGCCTGGTACGTCTGGAACGATTGGTTTACCTGGTTTACCTGGATCTGTTGGATCATTTGGATATTTCACATCTGGTGTTGATGGGAATTTCGGATCATCAGATTTCGGAACCAAGCTACCAAGCGGTTTGTAAGTAACTGTATCTATTGCTTCAGGATTTTCTGGAGTAACTGTCTTACCACCGGCTTCTGACTTATCAGCGTAGTAACCTGGAATTACTGGAACAGATACCTTACCATAAGTATGGTTCTTCTCATTCCATGTTGTAGTTCCATCAGCTTTGTTTTCTTTACCAGTAAAGGTGAAATCATCTTGGACATTGTCCGCTGGAGTCTTATCGCCTGCTCCTTCAAACTTAACTGTTTGTTTAGTTGGTTTCGTCACATCATTTACGATTGGTACGTAGATGATTGGGGTGTCGTCACCTGGGTTTGTTGGAAGGTTTGGAAGTTCCTTACCTGGTTCTACTGGTTTATCTTTATCTGGTTTCGTTGGATCGTTTGGATCTGGCAAGTATGGTTTGTATCCTGGTACATCTGGAACAACTGGTTGACCTGGTTTGGTTGGATCTGTTGGATCATTTGGATATTTCACATCTGGTGTTGATGGGAAGTTTGGATCGTTTGGTGTCTCTGGTTTTGGAACCAATTTTCCAAGTGGTCTGTAAGTTACAGTTTCTTCAAGATTTTCTTGAGTGACTGTCTTAGAAGCAACACTTCCTTTATCAGCGTAGTAACCTGTCAATCCTGGTGTTGGAACTACATCATAGTTAGCCTTATTAGCTGTCCATAGTTCAGTAGGGTTAAGAACTTCACCTGTCACCTTATCAAGTTTTAAGGTACGTGTCCATTGTGCATTTTGAACATTGTCAGCTGGGGCAGTTGCATTACCGTCTGATACCACATAATGAACAGTTGACGTTACATCTTTCTTCCATTGATTTTCCGCAGGGTATCTTGGACTGTTTGGATCATTTGGATTGATTGGATCTGTTGGGTTATGTGGATCGTTTGGTCCAACTGGAGTTTCACCGTGTTTCAAAGTTACTGTCCAAATTTGGTCACGAGATGCATCTGTGTCATAAGTTGCTCCTGCTGGGAACTCATCGCTAACGAGAACATAACCACGATCTTGGTATTTCTGAATCTTAGCTGTAGTTGAGTAATCAATAGCTTCACCAGATTTACCAGAAAGTTGATCATTTTCAAGTGTTGTACCAGTATTTTGGTCTACATAATTGATAATAGCTTTTTGTTCTGCCTTACGGTAGACAACAGGTGTATCTTCTCCTGGTTTGTTAGGAGTTACACTTGGTGTATCCGTCACATAACCTGGGATGACTGGAGTTGGAGTCTTGCCACCCTTAGTTGGATCTTCTGAATCGTTATTGTACTGTGGAGTTGGTGCTTTAGGAATTGGATTTCCTTCTGGATCAACTGGAATGATCTTACCAAGCGGTTTATATGTAACCTTATCCGTAACTTCTGGTTGATCTGGAGTAACTGTCTTAGATCCAGCTTCCTTCTTATCAGCGTAGTAACCTGTAACTACTGGAACTGTTTCTTTACCATAAGTGTGATTAGGTTGATCCCATGTTGTATTTCCATCCACTTGTCTTTGTTTACCAGTGAATGTGAAGTTATCTTGAACTTTATCAGCTGGAGTAGCTGTTCCTGCTCCTTCAAACGTTACCGTTTGTTTAGTTGGTTTCGTCACATCATTTACGATTGGTACGTAGATGATTGGGGTGTCGCGTGAAATACGGTCTGAATCACTCTCGTCATTTGGCTCAATCGTTTTATCAACAATATTATAACCCCAAGCTTGTGGTTGTTCTTCTTTAATCTTGTATCCAGTTGGAGCATCAGGAATCTTAGTTTCCGCTGCTTCTGTAGGATTGGATGGATTATTTTCATAAATCTTAGAAACTGAACCTGGAATGACATTTCCAGATTCGTCCACTTGGATAATTTTTCCTAATGCTTTATAAGTAACCTTATCTGTAACTTCTGGTTGTTCTGGAGTAACTGTCTTAGATCCAGCTTCCTTCTTATCGGCATAGTAACCTGTAACTACTGGAACTGTTTCTTTACCATAAGTGTGACTATGTTGATCCCATGTTGTCGTACCATTTTGTTGTTTACCAGTGAATGTGAAGTTATCTTGAACCTTATCAGCTGGAGTAGCTGTTCCTGCTCCTTCAAACGTTACCGTTTGTTTAGTTGCTTTCTTCACATCATTTGCGATTGGTACGTAGATGATTGGGGTGTTGCCACCTGGGTCTGTTGGAAGGTTTGGAAGCTCCTTACCTGGTTCTACTGGTCTACCTGGTTCACCTGGTTTGCTTGGATAGTTTGGATCTGGCAAGTATGGTTTGTAGCCTGGTACATTAGGCACAACTGGATTACCTGGTTTAGTTGGATCCGTTGGATTATTTGGATACTTCACTTCTGGTGTTGATGGGAAGTTTGGATCATTTGGTGTCTCTGGTTTTGGAACCAAGTTTCCAAGTGGCTTGTAAGTGACAGTTTCTTCAAGATTTTCTTGAGTGACTGTCTTAGAAGCAACACTTCCTTTATCAGCGTAGTAACCTGTCAAACCTGGTGTTGGAACTGCATCATAGTTAGCCTTATTAGCTGCCCATGGAGTAGATGAGAGAACTTCACCTGTTACCTTATCAAGTTTTAAGGTACGTGTCCATTGTGCATTTTGAACATTGTCAGCTGGGGCAGTTGCCTTACCGTCTGATACCACATACTTAACAGTTGACCTTACATCTTTCTTCCATTGATCTTCCGCAGGATATTTTTTACTGTTTGGATCATTTGGATTGATTGGATCTGTTGGTTTATGTGGGTTATTTGGTCCAACTGGAGTTACATCGTGTTCTAATTTAACTACGAATACTTGATCTGTTGATGCATCACTATCAAATTTCTTTTGACCTTCAGTTGCCTTTTTGAATCCATCTTCTACAAGTTTGTAACCCTTATTAACAAAATCAGCAATCTTAGCATCAGTTGAGTAGTTAATGGCTTCACCTGATTTACCAGAAACTGCATCTTTTGTTAACTCCTTATCATTAGCACTTGTATCAATGTATTTGATAACAGCTTTTTGTTCTGCCTTGCGGTAGATAACAGGTGTATCAACTCCTGGGTTAGATGGAGTTACATTTAGAATGTCTGTCACATAACCTGGGATGACTGGTGTTGGAGTCACGCCACCCTTAGTTGGATCTTGTGAATCATTGTTGTATTGTGGAGTTGGTGCACTTGGAATAGGTGTGTTTGTTTCATCAACTGGGATGATCTTACCAAGTGGTTTATAAATAACCTTATCCGTAACTTCTGGTTGATCTGGAGTAACTGTCTTAGATCCAGCTTCCTTCTTATCAGCGTAGTAACCTTTAACTACTGGAACTGTTTCTTTACCATAAATGTGACTAGGTCGATCCCATGTTGTCGAACCATTTTTTTCTTTACCAGTAAAGGTGAAGTCGTTTTGAACTTTAGCAGTTGGAGTCTTATCACCTGCTCCTTCAAAGGTTACTGTTTGTTTAGTTGGTTTCGTCACATCATTTTCTACTGGAGCAGTCGCTTTATAGTAGTATACAATTTCATTAGTTGCATTTAAAAATGGATTCTCTAAACGTTGTACATAAGGACGTCCATTAGCTGCAGTACCATTAAAGTTAGTTGTTTCACCTTTTCCTAAAGTTGTTTCATGAATCTTATTACCACTATAGTAGACCTCAGCCTTCATAGTTCCATCCATATTTAGTAATGTATATTTAATCTCGAGGTTAGGTTGAGTTATTTTTGTAAAGCTATCACCCACTTGTTTCCAAGGAGATATATATCCATTTGGAGAACCGACTATCTCTTTGTCTACTAGTTCATATCCTTTCAACTCTGCTGCAGTCGTATCAAAGCGCATCCCTGTTAAACCATTAAGGGTATAAGAAGGAACCAATTCCTTATTAGTATCTTTATCCTTAAAACGTACTGTAACCGAATTATTTGTAGGGATTAACCATCCATCTGCATAAAAAATACCTTGACCTTGTTTAGTTGAAATTTCTGGACCGTTATACAAGATATTAAAGTTGGCCGCCTGTTTAGAGGTCTTAGCAGTAAAGGGCATATCACCGATAGAAATGGAATCAGCATTTCGATTAATCAGTATTTTCTGGTCACGCTTTTTATACTTATACACAAATTCACTTGAATTAGTATTTTTATCCATGATAATCTCTTGCTGCAACTCATTATTACGGTTATAAAATTCTAATTTCACAGTACCATCAGTCGTATATCCATTTGGTGTTCGATCTGACTTAGAAGATATAACCACATAACCATCAAACGAATTAACATAAGAGAACTGTGGATGTCTGCCTTGTTGATCCAACTGAACAAAAGTATACCAGCCATCACTACCATCATGATACTTAGTAGAGCTATTATATCCATTTGGATGTGACGAGTCGCCTGAAGTATTTTCCTTCGGAGGTGTGATACTAACACCACCCTCTTTTACTACTGCACTAGAATCAAGATCACGACGAGTTCGTTTCAAAGATGCAGCAGTATCAGTAGATGCACTTCTATCTTCTAAATTAGCTTTATCTAGTTGATTCTCAACTTTTTCAAATGAATCTACTACAGCACCATCCACAACAGGATTTGTTGTTGACTCAGATGGCATTGGTTGAGTTTCCTTACTATTTTCTGAGCTTTGAGATTCTTTTGAATCCATAGCTGGAATCACTGCAGGTGCTTCATAGGTTGATTCACTTTTCTGCTTTTCATTAAGTGAATCAGACTCGTTTTTTTCAATAATAGCCTGGTCTCCAGCTCCTTGTGAAGTGAGTTCATTAGCTGAAACAGCTCCGCTACCAAGAAACATCAATCCAGTTGCAATTGCAACTGAAGCAACTCCAAAACTGTACTTTCGAATACCAAAACGAGTATACTTCTCGGTTCGAAAATCAGCTTGTTGTTTTCTTTTAATTTTCATTAAATTGCCTCCTTCTTTTGATGTATGAAAAAACCATACACACCATAGCTAGTATATCAAATTATTTTCAAATATCAAAACATAATAGCATTAATTTTTATAAATAGTTGATAGAATGCAATTTATAATAAGATTATATTCACGATTTTTAAATATTCTTGTTTTCTTTGTCTGGAAATTTTCTAACATCTGATATTGAGTTTGTTTTTTATCTTCTGTTAGAATAACAGAGTACCAACAATGTCAAATGATTAATATATATAAATACAATTAGAGACCCAGTTTATAAAAGTTGATTAAAGTAACGTGTCTTGATAATCTCTCAAAATAAATTTGTTTACTTATCATACATAGTTAATTGTTACTATTTATTTGAACCTATACTCTTAGTGATATTATTATTTAATTTTATAGAAATTATACACTCTAGCTGTTACAAGAAAGCTAGTTAATTTTTAGCTATCATTTTTTTAGACTATTTTATTTCTTACACTCAAACTATGAAAGTTTTTACCTAAAAACCACCTGCTTTACCTCTCATCAAAAAAGCCCTTCGGATAAAATCCGAGGGGCTTAAAACGTTGTTAAATCAACGGCCGAACTTTTGAATTTCAAGGTTCGGGATAAAATAGTTCACTGAACTATTTTATTTTTTAAGGTTGTAGAATGATTTCAATCCACGGTATTCAGCTACTTCACCAAGTTGGTCTTCGATACGAAGCAATTGGTTGTATTTAGCGATACGGTCTGTACGTGAAAGTGAACCAGTCTTGATTTGTCCTGCGTTTGTTGCAACTGCGATGTCAGCGATTGTTGAATCTTCAGTTTCACCTGAACGGTGTGATACAACAGCAGTGTAACCAGCTTCTTTAGCCATTTCGATAGCGTCGAATGTTTCAGTAAGAGTACCGATTTGGTTAACTTTGATAAGGATTGAGTTAGCAGCGCCTTCAGCGATACCTCTTTCAAGGTAAGCAGTGTTTGTTACGAAGAAGTCGTCACCAACCAATTGAACTTTACCACCAAGACGTTCAGTAAGAGCTTTCCATCCATCCCAGTCGTTTTCGTCCATACCATCTTCGATAGTGATGATTGGGTATTTGTTTACCAATTCTTCAAGGTAGTCGATTTGTTCTGCAGAAGTACGAACAGCAGCTCCTTCACCTTCGAATTTAGTGTAGTCGTATACTTTGCGTTCTTTATCGTAGAATTCTGATGAAGCACAGTCAAATCCGATAAATACGTCTTTACCTGGAACATAACCAGCAGCTTCGATAGCAGCAAGGATAGTTTCAACACCATCTTCAGTTCCTTCGAAACGAGGAGCAAATCCACCTTCGTCACCTACAGCTGTTTCAAGACCACGAGATTTAAGGATTTTCTTAAGAGCGTGGAAGATTTCAGCACCCCAACGAAGAGCTTCTTTGAATGTTGGTGCACCAGCAGGTACGATCATGAATTCTTGGAAAGCGATTGGAGCATCTGAGTGAGATCCACCGTTGATGATGTTCATCATTGGAGTTGGAAGAACTTTAGTGTTGAATCCACCAAGGTAGCTGTAAAGTGGGATTTCAAGGTAGTCAGCAGCAGCGCGAGCTACAGCGATAGACACACCAAGGATTGCGTTAGCACCCAATTTACCTTTGTTAGGAGTACCGTCAAGTGCGATCATAGCACGGTCAATAGCTTGTTGATCACGTACATCGTAGCCGATGATTGCTTCAGCGATGATGTTGTTTACGTTGTCAACAGCTTTTTGTGTACCAAGACCACCGTAACGAGATTTGTCACCATCACGAAGTTCAACTGCTTCGTGTTCACCAGTAGAAGCTCCTGATGGAACCATACCACGTCCGAAAGCACCTGATTCAGTGTAAACTTCTACTTCAAGTGTTGGGTTACCGCGTGAGTCTAGGACTTCGCGAGCGTAAACATCAGTAATAATTGACATTTTTTACTCTCCTTATTGAGTTAAATTTTTTACACCTCTATGATACCTTAAAAAGACACCTTTTTCAAGGAAAAACGTTATCTTTGTGCAAATTTTCCTTAAGTTTATAAAGTAATCGCTTTCTTTTATCTGTTTTCTCCTTTATTTTATGATATACTATTTTTATGACTGATGTATCAAAACAAATCCTAGAAAAGGCTCATGGTGGGCTTAAGTTAAATCCAGATGAACAGAGACGTTTTCTCGGAACTTTCGAGGAAAGGGTCCTTGGCTATGCAGACCTTGAAACAGCTAATGATGATAAATTTCAAAAGGGTTACGCATCTATTTTAGTGAGTCTAAAAAAAGAAACTGAACCGCTTTTTGTCAAAATTTCTCCTCAGGTAGTATTTGAAAAGCAGGTTTATTATCTAAAACAAGCCAAAGATGCTGACTGCCAAGCGACTATCGTTTCAGAAGATCACAATTCATCCCCTTTTGGCTTGATTATTCATAGTGATGCCCCTGTTCAAATAAATGAAAAAGACCTTAAAAAGGCCTTTCCAGACTTGTGGCAAGAAAAAGAGACCAAAGCTCCTACTTCTCTTTGGAAAAAATGGTTTGGTTAATTCTTCTTCAAAGCTAAGATTTGACCAATGTTTGCAGCTGTATTTTCTAAATAGACTGTTACCTTTTTCAGACTCTCTTCTAGTGGTTCACTTTTTTCTAAGATAGAAAAGGCTGCAACGAGATTTTCAAATGGTAAGGATGGTAAATCCTCTGACAAACTCCCACAAATAGCAATAACTGGAACACCATCTGGTGTTCTTTTTGCTACCCCGATTGGAGCCTTGCCAGCAAGACTTTGAGCGTCTAACCTACCTTCACCAACGATGACAAGATCTGCATCCGCAACCTTCTGATCAAAACCGATTAGATCTAAACAAGTTTGAATACCAGACACAATTGTTGCTCCAGCAAAAGCACATAATCCAGCTGCAATACCGCCGCCTGCTCCAGCTCCTTCCAACTTTAAGATGTCAGGAGCAACTTTACGATAGAAGTTTTCAATAGCAGAATCAACTTCGTAAAATTGAGCTGGATTTAATCCTTTTTGTTTCCCAAATGTGTAAGTGGCACCGTGTGATCCACAGAGTGAATTTGTCACATCTGCTAAGATTTTAATTCGCACATCTGAAGGAATAGATATAACTTTCTCCTTTGAAATGTCAGTAATTTCAAACAAGGATTGACCCGTAGCTAGAAGTTCATCTCCTTTTTTGTCATAGAACTGGTAACCAAGTCCTGAAGCAATACCAATTCCACCATCGTTACTGGATGTACCACCGACTCCGATATAGATTTCTTTCATCCCTTGCTCTATTAAATGCAGGATTAGTTGACCAATTCCCTTTGTTTGAATCTTCAGGGGATTTCTTTTTTCAATAGGAATTTTAGCAAGACCTATCAAATCCGCAACTTCAAATAAAGCAAGATTTTCTTTATAAACATAAGGCATTAGCACCTCATCTCCAAAAGGGCCTGTCACCAAAGCTTTATTTTCTATAAGACCTAGTGAATTCTTAATAGCATTAACTGTTCCTTCTCCTCCATCTCCGACGGGTAAAAGTAGAAACTCTGAATCGGGTAAGGCTCTTTTCAAGCCATCTTTAATCGCTTCAGCTACTTCATTTGCGGGGAGACTCTCCTTAAAAGAATCAGGTGCGATTACAATTTTCATACTCTCCTCTTTCTAGTCAAGGGAAATCTATCAGTTCCATTACTTTTGCGAAATCTCTCTCATCGATATGATGCGGGATTTTATTTTTTAGATATTCCTTGGCACAAAAGGCAACTCCAAGTCCAGCTCTCTGTAGCATTGCTAAATCATTAGCCCCATCTCCGATAGCTATGGTCTTCTCAATAGGAAGGTCTAATTCTTTGACCCATCTTATCAGAGTCTCTTCTTTAACTTCCCTAGTAATGATCTCTCCCTCAAGTTTTCCTGTCAATAATCCATCTTTTGCTTCAAGGCGATTTGCAGCAATTAGCTTAATACCAAGTTCAGTTGCTAGTCTTTCGACAATTGTTGTAAATCCACCCGAAACTAGACCGACCTCAATATCATGTTCTTGAAGAAATTTGATAAAGTGCTTAGCATTCTTGCTGAGATGGATCTGGCTATAAAGTCGTTCAAATACATCAAGAGAAAGCCCTTCTAGCAAGGAAACACGTTTTCTCAAGCTTTCTTCAAAGTCTAGCTCTCCCCTCATGGCATGAATGGTTAGCTGAGCAACTTCTTTCTCGCAATCTGCCTCTTTCCCTAACAAATCAATGACTTCCTCTTCGATTAGAGTACCGTCCACATCCAGTACACAGAGCCCTTTAATTTTTTTCATATAATTGCCTTACTTTCAGAATCTCAAAAAATCGTATGAATGTATCATACGATTTTAACTATTTAGTTTGCTAGGCTGTGATACAAATCAAGATATGACTTGCAAGCTGTATCCCAAGAGAAATCACATTCCATAGCCTGAACTTGCATATTTTTCCAAACATCAGGATGGTTGTGATAAACGTCCAAAGCGGTTTGCAATACCCAGTTAAGCCAGTATGGAGTTAAGTTATTAAAGCTAAAACCTGTACCTGTTCCATCAATTGGATTAAAGGCTTGTACAGTATCTCTAAGACCACCCACCTCATTTACCAAAGGAAGGGTTCCATATCTCATGGCCATCATTTGTGAAAGTCCACACGGTTCAAAACGACTTGGCATAAGGAACAAATCACAAGCAGCGTAGATTTCTTGAGCTAATTTTACGTCGAAAGTAATATTGGAAGAAAGTTTTTCTGGGAATACTTGACTAAACCAAGAGAAGGCTTGTTCAAATCCTGGATCACCAGTTCCCAAGAGGACGATTTGAATATCCTCTTGAAGCATACGATGCAAGCTTTCAACTACTACATCAAATCCTTTTTGACGAGTTAAGCGAGATACAATACCAATCAATGGCACATCAGGACGTACAGGAAGACCAACTTTTTCTTGAAGTTTTGCTTTATTTTGCGCCTTTCCTGACAAATCAGTCTTATCAAAATGGTAATCTAACAAGGCATCCGTTTGGGGATTGTAAATATCTGTATCAATACCATTCACAATACCAGAAACCTTACCAGATTCCATTCGAAGAATCTGATCAATACCACAACCAAACTCTGTAGTCATGATCTCATAAGCATAGCTCGGCGACACAGTTGATACACGATCTGCGTAGAGAATACCTGCCTTCATCCAGTTGAGGCAGTCATTCCAACGAACTGTTCCATCAGCATAGCGCTCAAAACCAACTCTGAACAAGTCCCAGAGCATACTTTCAGAAAATTGACCTTGAAACTCTAGATTATGAATGGTTAAAACTGTCTTAATACCTTGATATGCTTGAATCCATCTGTATTTTTCCTTCAACAAGAAAGGAATCATCGCTGTATGGTAGTCATGAGCATGAAGAACATCAGGGATAAATCCAATACGCTCCATCGCTTCAAGGGCTGCAAGTTGGAAGAAGGCAAAGCGTTCACCATCATCGAAATCTCCATACACATGCCCACGGAAGAAATAATATTGATTGTCAATAAAGTAGAAAGTCACACCGTTTAAAACAGTTTTCTTAATTCCACAAAATTGTCTGCGCCAACCAACGTATACTTCGAATTGAAGAACATCTTCGATCTGATCACCAAACTTGGCTTCAACCATGTCATAGTAGGGTAAGATAACAGCAACTTCATGCCCAGCTTTTACTAATGATTTAGGAAGTGCTCCGATAACGTCTCCCAATCCACCTGTTTTTGAAAAGGGAGCACCCTCTGCTGCTACAAATAAAATTTTCATGAAAGGACATCCTCTGTTACTTTTTCGCCTTTTTTGATGACAACAGGGTTTTCTGCTGTACCTCGAATGACAACTCCCTCAGCTATTTCAGCACCCTTATCAACGATTGCATACTCGACTTGTGCACCTTTACCAACGATAACGCGAGGGAAAATAAGAGACTCTTTAACCAAGCTATCTTTATGAATTTGAACATTACGCGAAATAATAGATTTATCCACTTCACCTTCAATGATACTACCAGAAGCAAATTGAGATGTGTTCACTTTTGAACCTGATGCATAGTAAGTAGGTTCTTCGTTTTTAACTTTAGTATGAATTTTTTGATTTGGTGAGAACAAAGAGTAGAATTTATGCTGATCAAGCATATCTAGGTTCGCTTGGTAGTATGTTTCTACTGAATGAATATTTGCTAGGTAACCTGTATATTCGTAGGCAAAAGCACCTTCTTTTGCTGCCAAATCACGAAGAACATAACGTAATTTTTCTGGATATTCTTTTTGAGCTTCTTCTTCTAAACGTTTAATCAACCATTGAGTATCTACTACAAAGATATCTGTTGACATGTTGTAGAAGTCTTGGTCAGATTTTTTATCGAAGAGTTTGTGAGATAGCACGTGGTCAGTTTCATCAATATCTAGAATAGCATTTACTTCTGAAATATCCTTTTTAGGTAGTTTCTTATAAACAACCGTAATAGGAGATTTTGTTGTATTATGCAAATGGAAAACTTGATTGAGATCGATATTCACTAAAACATCACAGTTCAAGGAAACGGTTTGGTCTGAACCTGAACGTTTTAGGTAAGTCAAAAGTTGTTGATAGTACTCTTTACCAACAGTGCTACTTTCTACCCGAGTATTGTAGATTCCAAGATAGTAGTGGCTAAGAAGGGTATTTAAGCCCCACTCACGACCTGAACGAATATGGTCAAATACAGAGCTGATGTTATCTTGTTGGAAGATTCCAAAGATACTACGAACCCCAGCATTTGCTAAACTTGAAAGTGGGAAGTCAATCAAACGATACTTTCCTCCAAATGGCAAACTTGCCACTGGACGGTTACTTGTCAAGGTTGACATATCATGGAAACCAACGGTATTTCCTAAAATCGCTGAATATTTATCAATCTTCATCTGTTGCTACCCCCACTACTTCGTTATATCCGACTACTTGTACTTCTTCTGTACCATCAATTTCAACACCATCGGCAATAATTGCACCTTCACCGATGATTGCACGTGTAATTTTAGCACCTCTACCGATAACTGCTCCACTCATGATGACAGAATCAACAACTTCTGCTCCCTTACGAACTTGAGCAGTTGTAGAAAGAATAGAGTGTTTCACTGTACCATTTACATAGCAACCGTCCACTACAAGAGAGTCTTCTACTTGAGCGAATTCTCCAAGGAAGTTTGGTGGAGCGATAAGGTTACGAGAATAAATTTTCCATTGACGGTTACGGCTATCTAGAGCATTTTCTGGAGAGATGTATTCCATATTTGCTTCCCAAAGAGATTCGATTGTACCAACATCCTTCCAGTATCCATTGAATTCATAAGCATAGACACTTTCACCTGTCTCAAGATAATTTGGAATAACATTCTTTCCGAAATCAGACATATCTAGGTTAGCCTTTTCAGCCGCAACTAGCATGTTGCGAAGTCGTTTCCAGTCAAAGATATAAATCCCCATTGAAGCCTTCGTTGATTTTGGTTGAGCTGGTTTTTCTTCGAATTCAACAATGCGATTATTAGCATCTGTATTCATGATACCGAAACGACTAGCTTCTTTTAGTGGTACATCCAAGACAGCTACTGTCAAGCTGGCATTGTTATCCTTGTGTGATTGGAGCATATCATCATAGTCCATCTTGTAGATATGGTCTCCTGAAAGAATCAAAACATACTCAGGATTAATGCTATCGATATAGTCAATATTTTGGTAAATCGCATGACTTGTACCTTCAAACCAACGATTTCCTTCACTTGCAGAGTAAGGTTGAAGGATAGAAACACCTGTGTCAATACCGTCAAGGCCCCAACTAGAACCATTACCAATGTGGCTGTTGAGAGCTAGTGGTTGATACTGTGTAATAACCCCAACATTATGGATACCAGAGTTGGCACAGTTAGAAAGAGCAAAGTCAATGATACGATAGCGCCCACCAAATTGCACAGCAGGTTTTGCAATGCTTTGAGTGAGTTTACCGAGACGAGTTCCTTGCCCACCTGCAAGGATTAAAGCTAGCATTTCATTCTTCATTTTCTACTCCTTTTTGAGATTTATTTGATTCTTTTTTAGCGGGTTTCAAGCGACGTTTGATTTTCCAGATACTTGCCCCCATAGCTGGCAAAGTAAAGGTCAAGGTCTGCTCATAATCCTTCCATAATCCTTCTTGAGTTTGAACAGTTTGGTTATGCTCTTTCCACACACCACCCCATTGTTCTAACTCTGTATTCCAAATTTCTTCATAAATACCTGCAACAGGAAGACCAATTGTGAAATCAGGACGTTCAACCGGTGCCATATTGAAGACACAGACTAGCATCTCGCCTTTCTTACCTTTACGGATAAAGGAAAGAACACTCTGATCTCTATTATCTGCATCGATAATTTCAATTCCGTCATAGCTTGTATCAATTTCCCAAAGACAACGGTGGTCCTTATAAAGTTGATTCAACTGAGATGTGAAGTATTTCATCTTGGCATTCATTGGATCTTCTAGGTTAGACCACTCTAATTGCTCTTCAGATTTCCACTCTAAAAATTGACCGAATTCGCTACCCATGAAGAGTAATTTTTTACCAGGGTGACAAATTTGATAGGTGTAGAGGTTTCTCAAACCAGCGAACTGATTGTAACGATCTCCCCACATCTTATGCATCATACTCTTCTTACCATGTACAACCTCATCATGTGAAAATGGTAGGAGATAATTTTCATTAAAGACATACATGAAGCTGAAAGTCACAAGATTAAAGTCATACTTACGATAGATTGGGTCTTCTTCGTAGAAACGTAGGATGTCATTCATCCATCCCATATTCCACTTGTAGTCGAATCCTAATCCACCCATTTCCTTCATACCTGTAATCTTGGTGCCTGAAGAAGACTCCTCTGCAATCATCATCACATCCGGATGAGCTAGCTTAATAACATCGTTCAAACGTTGAAGGAAATAATAGCCTTCATAGTTGAGATTGCCTCCGTCTTTATTTGGTGTCCATGGAGCATTGTCATAATCTAGATAGAGAATATTACTTACTGCATCTACACGAATACCATCTAGGTGATAGAAATCAATCCAGAACTTAATGCTAGAAATCAAGAAGGATTGAACCTCATTTTTTCCAAGATCAAAGTTAAGTGCTCCCCAACCGTAGTTGTTAGCCTTATTATGATCCTGGTATTCAAAAGTCGGGGTGCCATCATAGTATGCCAAAGCATCATCATTGATGGTAAAGTGACCTGGCACCCAATCCACAATTACACCGATATTGTTGAGGTGACACTCCTCAACAAAGTCTTGAAACTCTTCTGGTCGACCATAGGCATGCTCTAAAGCAAAGTAACCCATGAGCTGATAGCCCCAACTCAATCCAAGAGGATGAGACATCAAAGGCATAAACTCGATATGAGTATAGTTCATCTCAACTAGATATGGGATAAGCTCCTCTTTTAGTTGAGCAAAACTATAAGGTGTTCCATCAGGATTTCTCTTCCAAGATCCTGCGTGAGCTTCATAGATGTTAACAGGTCTCTCGAAAAATCCCCAACGTTTTCTACGAGCTAACCAGAGACCGTCCTTCCATTTTTTCTCAGGAATTTCTGTTAAAATAGCTCCTGTACCTGGACGAGCTTCAAAACGAACTGCCAAGGGATCAATTTTCATAAGTTGATGCCCATTAGCACGAGTAATATGATACTTATAAATATGTCCCTCTTGAGCTAAAGTTGTAAATACTTCCCAAACTCCAGATTCATTACGAGCCATGGGGATTTGATTTTCAACCCAGTTAGTAAAATCACCAACTAGATGGACAGCCTGCGCATTTGGAGCCCAGACACGAAAAGTATAACCATACTCACCATCTCTCTCCTCACGATGTGCTCCCAAATAGTGCTGAAGATGGAAATTTTCACCACTTGTAAAAGTTCTTAAAGCTTCTAATGTATCCATTTAATCCCCCTTTTTGTTGAAAGCGTTTTCTTGATTTTTATTATACTACCTTTTTAGAGAAGTTTCAAGTAAATTACTATATTTCTAAAAAATATTTTGAAAATCTGAAAATAATTCTCTGATGCGTCCTTGGAAATTCACTTTAATTTTCTGATTTATCTTCGCCTCTTTTCATTTTCTTACATTTTTATATAATAGTAACAAAATATTCGGTTTTTATCAATTTTTAGCCTAATATTTTTGAAAAATATATTTAAAATCCGTAAATATATAGTTTATGACATTCAATTTATACTGAATGAAAATCAAAGAGCAAACTAGGAAGCTAGCCGCAGGCTGTACTTGAGTACGGCAAGGTGAAGCTGACGTTGTTTGAATTTGATTTTCGATGAGTATTAGATTGCAACTATTCAGAAACCAAGAATTTTCCCTAAAAAATAGAGCAGATCTTCCAATCTGCTCTATCTTTATTTACTATTCTTTACGATTTATCTGCACTTCCCTGAAAAATAAATTTCTCTGGATATTTTTTGATAAAACTTAGCTCATTCTCATTTCCATCATAATCATAGACAAAATTATCTGCTTCATCCAATTTCTCATAAAAATCATCGCCATACTCTTCTTCCATCTGTGCTAGCAACTCCGATCTTTCTTCTCTAACAAAGGAGATAGTTCCGCCAAAGTAGGCAAGAAGATTTTTGAAATTAGCAGCATGCTCCTTCATTCCAAATAGTTCGAAGCCCTTTAAAGTATCTTTCCAGACAATCCCAGTCGAATTATCGAAAAATTGATAGTGACCGCCATTGTTAACTTCGATAAAATACCAGATAATTGCCAAAAGGTATCTTTGTTCTAAAGTAAAGATTTTTGCAGAATCGAGATAGTCTTCATAGGTGTTATAGATATTAACAGTTTCGTATACTGGTTTAATAATATCCCATGAGTCTTCTGCCTTTTGGACATCTTCTACCGTAATATCCTTGTATAATTTCTTATTCTGTGCAGTTTTCATTTCTTGATTAGTTTCACTAACATCTTCAAAATAGTATTTTTCTAGCAAGGGATAGTCTGTTGGCCTAGCTTCAAGAACTTCCTTTAGAGAACCTACTCTAATCAACTCAATACACCATTCAATGACTGGATTTGTTGGGGAACCAGCATTTTTGATAGCATTTTCTAATAAAGTTAGAGCCTGATTAGCTTCAGTTTCAAAATCCTTGTTCGGATCACTAGATAAACGCCAATGGGTAAAACCATTTCGATAATACCAAATAGCATCCCTATCTTCTTCTGAGACCATCTCTAAAGCTGTTTTTGCCTCTTCGAATTGACTCCAATTATTACAAACTTTGGCTAGTTCACTAAGTACTTGACCACTTAAATTTTCTAACCCGAGTTCAGTGAGGATTTCCTTTATCTTTTCGAATTGATAGGTATGCTTAATATCTTTAAGACACTGAAGTTTCTCCTCTTCATTTAATGTGATAAATTTTTCCAGAGTAATTGTATTAATATCCATAGGTTTCTCCTGCTAAAAGCAATGAACTTTTCTAACTTTAATTCAATTAGTAATGAAACTTCTGCTTTTTCTATCTGTCTAGAACTTGAAAATGAACTGCTTTTTCTGAAAATTTTAGTTTTACTTTCGACTTCAACGGAGACTGTCTAGAATTATAGGCCGGGATCAAAAATCCCGACCTCGTATTTTAGTAAAAATAAGCCTTTGAAATATTTTGTTCATTCATTGGACTCTGCAAGATAGTTTTGTCCTTCACTTCATTGACTCCGTCTTCAATCTAAGACTTATGCTAAAACATTCAAGACTGCCACACTGACGTCGTCAATAACATTTTCTTGGTCAGAACGGCTATTAGTTACCAACATTTCAAGGTTTCCTGCATTTTCATAGTAAAATGAAGCCCCTTTAGCATTGAAAACAACCAAAAAGTGCTCTTCACCACCATGAATCTCGTAGACAATCCAACCACTATTTTCAATGGCTGTGTGAACAAAGACATGACGGTAGACTTCTTCATAAGTAGGGTACGAAAAGGCACTGGTTTGTGTTTTAAGACGAATGATCTGACGGACAAACTCGATGCTATCTTGACGCTCATTGATCAAATCCCAGTTAACCTGGTTGACGCTGTCAGGAGCATTGTAACTGTTCATTGCTCGCTCACGATCTTCGTGAGTCAACTCTCCATTTTCTCCGGTAGCTACAATCTTGGTACGACCAAACTCTTGACCGAGCTCCATGAATGCCATCCCTTGCATGAGAAGGTTCATCGCTGTCGCTGTTTCAACTTTCTTCATGATACGACTTTCACTCTCCGTTGGATGAAGAGTTTTAAGCAAATCATGCAAATTGTAGTTATCGTGAGCTTCTACATAGTTCAAGACCTGGTTAGGACTAAGGTAAGAGCCAAGTTCACGACTTCCAAGGATAGCTTTGGCTACAATCGGCTCAGTACCTGCTCCACTGACGAACCCAGACTTGATAGAGCCATAGACTTCACAACCTTTGATGGCATCTCGCTGATTATCATTAAAGAATCCAATGTTTGGCAACTGGTAAGCATTGTCTTTCTTAGCCTTGTCATAAGGAGCAAGACCTGTTCCCATATCCCATCCTTCTCCATAAAGGATGATTTTCGGATCGACTTCGTCCATAGCCCAACGAATCATCTGCATGGTTTTAACATCGTGAATTCCCATCAAGTCAAAACGGAAACCGTCAATATTGTATTCTTTTACCCAGTAGAGAAGAGAATCAATCATATACTTACGGAACATTTCGTGTTCACTAGCAGTTTCATTTCCGACACCTGTTCCATTTTGATAGGTTCCGTCAGGGTTCATTCGATAATAGTAATCTGGAACCGTTGTTTGGAATGGTGCATCCACAGTTGAAAAGGTATGATTGTAAACAACATCCATAATAACACCGATACCGGCATCGTGATAGGCTTGAACCATGGCCTTCAAATCACGGATAGCTTGACCAGGATCATTTGGATTTGTAGACATACTAGTTTCTGGAGCGTTGTAGTTTTGTGGATCATATCCCCAGTTATAAGTTACATTTCCATCAGCGTCGTATTCTTTATGACGGTCAGCAATTGGTTGTAGCTGAACATAGTTAACACCAAGTTCTTTGATGTAGTCAAATGCTGTAGACTGACCGTACTGATTTACCGTTCCAGTTTGCGCTGCACCTAAGAAGGTTCCTCTTAATTCTGGCGCAACACCAGAAGTCTCAGACTTGGTCAAATCACGGATATGCATTTCATAGACTACAGCCTGGCAAGGATTTTCCAAGCGCCAAGTTGCTTCTGTACCATGCTTAACCTCAAAACCTTCGACCTGACGATCTTTATTTGAGACGATGGCTGAACGTTTTCCATCAGGACTCGTCGCTATTGTATATGGGTCACGAGTTAATGACTGGTGATGAGGAAAGTCAATTTGGTAGTGGTAGGCACGTCCTGCTAGGCTTTCTGGGACTGTTAAACTCCAAACACCAATTGTATTATACTTGTGGCTATAAGAATAACTATTTCCACGCTCCATTTCAAAAGTTTTAAGGATAGGGGCGTCATTGCTTGCAGATTCATAGACTACTACTTGGACAGCTGTAGCTGTTGGTGCCCATAGGCTAAAGCTTGTTTCAGTTTCAGTAACCTGACATCCTAACTCTCCTTGATAACCCCAGTGATGGTCGAAACTAGCACTATTGATAGCCTTGTCGAAGGCAAAAGGATTTTGGTCTTTATAGTGGGGACTTGCAATGGCTGGATTTTCAGAATAATAAACAGTATCATCTCCATCCAAAATCCAAACCTCTGTCAAAAGCGGATAATAATTGAAGCGGATAGGATATTCTTTGCTGACACCATCTTTTTCAACAGTAAAAGTCATGGTCTCAAGTGCTACTTCACTAGGTTGAGTCAGTGAAAATTTAACTCCAAAATATTCTTCTTCTTTGATAAGCTCTACTGAATCCACAGGCTTTTTACTGAAACTGCAAGCCTCATAGGCTTCATCCTTACGATGATAATGAATAAGTACAGGATAATTGTACATGGTTCTCCCTAATTTCTAAATTAATTTGATTTTATATTTCATGAATAATTCCTTGATCAATCGCCTCAGGATTCACAAAAAACTCAATATGATTATGGCACACTTCCAAATCTACTGGTGTATCACCACCGTATTCTCCATCAAGATTGAGCATAAAAGGCTCTTCCTGATCCAAAGTTTCAATTCGGAGTTTACTAGTTTTCAGATATTCAACATTGACATCTGACACATGTTGGCCTCCGTTCATGGCCTGAACTAGCAGACTCAACATATCTAGTATTTTATCCGTCTTTACTAGAATAAGCGTAAAATTGCCATCATCCAGTTTGGTATCAGGTGCGAATTGCTCAAATCCACCAATAGAATTGGTCAAGGCAACAAAGACAAGAGAAACTTCTCCTGTAAAAATTCCCCAATCATGGTAAATACGAACAGGACGGGCTTTGGATTTTGGAAACATCTCGAAGCCTTTAGCAACGTAGGCCAGATAACCCAAACGCGTCTTTAGTTCACTCGGAACACTAAAAGTTAACTCCGTAAGAGCTCCTGCCGCAGCAATATTGATGAAATACTTATCACCAAAGGCACGACCAATATCAATTTGCTTGGTTTCATTTTTAGCAATGATCTTCGCTGCAGCAACTGGATCGCCCATGGGGATTTTCAATGCTCTTGCATAGTCATTGGTAGTTCCAGTAGGAATGATGGCTATCTTTGGACGATGTTCCAGAGGTGCAATTCCATTAACCACTTCATTGATAGTACCATCGCCACCAGCTACCAAAACCAAATCAAATCCAGCTTTTGTAGCTCTTTCTGCTTCTTTCTGGGCTGATAAGTGTTCAGGTTTGGTCTGAAAAGCACTTGTTTCATAGCCTATGCTCTCTAACACTTCTAGAACTTCTGCGATATTTTGCTTGATAATTTCCTGGCCTGAGGTCGGATTATAAATGAGACGTGCGCGTTTTTTTACTTCTTTCATAGCTTACAAACTCTCAAGCCAAGCTTCATCACGAATCTCTATTCCCAGTTCTTGTGCTTTTTGGAGCTTGCTTCCTGCATCTGCTCCTGCTACAACAAGGTCTGTTTTTTTCGACACACTACCAGTAACCTTGGCTCCTAGACTTTCTAATTTATTTTTAGCTTCTGAGCGATTCAAACGCTCTAGCTTTCCTGTCAATACGACAGTTAAACCAGACAAGGCTGCATTTGCTGCAACTGTCTGTCCTTTGTAGTCTAGATTAACACCTGATTCTTTTAATTCCCTTAAAAGGATTTCAGAACCCTCTGTAGCAAAATAGGTCTGTAGGCTTTGAGCAATGACACTCCCCAAACTTTCAATATTTGCAATTTCTTCAGGATTGGCTTGTGCTAGCGATTCGATTGAGTGGAAGTTTTGTAAAAGCAACTGACTTGCCTTACTTCCTACATGACGAATCCCCAAACCAAACAAAAGTTTTTCAGCAGAATTTTCTTTGGATGCTTGAATAGCCTGGTAGAGCTTTTGAGCAGATTTTTCCTTGATACCATCTAGCAAAAGCAAATCTTCCACAGTCAAACGATAAATATCTGCAACATCTTTAACCAAATTGGCAGCAAATAATTTTTCTACGATTGATGGGCCAAGGCCAGAGATATTCATAGCATCACGCGATGCGAAATGCGTCAAACCTTCCTTGATTTGAGCAGGGCATCGTGGATTGATACAACGAAGAGCCACCTCATCTTCAAAGTGTAACAACTTACTCTCACAACTTGGACAGTTTGTTGGAATATCAAGTTTTTCCTCTGACACTCGCTTAGACTCTACCACTCGTAAAACAGCTGGAATGATATCTCCCGCCTTGTAGACAATGACTGTATCCTCTTTACGAATATCCTTTTCAGCGATATAGTCGACATTATGAAGCGTTGCACGACTAACTGTTGTACCTGCTAATTGCACCGGAGTAAGATTAGCAGTCGGAGTTACGACACCAGTTCTTCCTACTGTCCAGTCAACAGAAAGCAGTTTTGCTTCTTTTTCTTCTGCTGGGAATTTATATGCTACTGCCCATTTAGGCGCTTTGACTGTAAATCCTAGTTGCTCCTGACCAGCTAGATCATTGACCTTAATCACAACTCCATCGATATCATAAGGCAACTGGTCTCTTTCTTGACCAATTTCTTGAATAAACGCCCAAACCTCGTCCATACTATGAGCTAATATACGTCTTTGATTAACTACAAAGCCTAATTGTTCTAAATGTTTCAAAACCTTCTCTTGACTATCCCGAGTTGAAGGACTAGCTTCCTGATAAAGGAAGGTTGCAAGATTACGTTTGGCTACTACTGCTGTATCTAACTGGCGAAGTGTTCCTGCAGCAGCATTTCTTGGATTGGCAAATTCTGGCTCCCCGTTTTCCTGACGAGATTGATTGACCTGGTCAAAAGAAGCTCTCGGCATATAACATTCACCACGAACTGTTATATCTATTTTTTCAGATAATGATAAAGGAATGTCTTTCACTCGTTTAAGATTTTCAGTGATGTTTTCACCAATGGAGCCATCACCTCGAGTTGCTCCAGCAACAAAAATTCCCTGCTCATAAGTCAAGGAAATCGATAAACCATCAATTTTTAACTCACAGATATAAGTAACTTCATCCAATTCTTTACGAACACGCGCATCAAAGGCATCGAGCTCTTCACGAGAAAAAGCATCCTGCAAACTATAGAGAGGATACTGATGACTATATTTTTCAAAACCATCTAGAATCTTACCGCCGACGCGATGGGTCGGACTATCTGGCAAGACTTGCTCTGGATGAGCTTTTTCTAACTCTACCAATTCACGATAGAGACGATCATACTCACTATCAGATACAGATGGGTTATCACTTGTATAATACTCTGTCGCATAGCGATTGAGCAACTCAACGAGCTCTTTCATTCTTTCATTCATAGAACCATTTTACCATAAAAAGGACTATAGAAACAATACAGAAGCTCTAAAAAAGAAAATGAGAAGGATATTTCTATCACTTCTCATTTATTTTTATTTTTTACGATTCAAAATAGCATTCAAAATGATGGCCACTGTACTTGCAATAACAATACCATTTGAGAAGAACATCTGTAATTCTGTTGGTAGAGTATTGAAGAGATTGCTTCCGTTCAATCCCACCCCAGCAGAAATAGAAACTGCTGCAATGAGGAAGTTGTGTTCATTGTGCTCAAAGTCTACACGCGCTAAGATTTGCATCCCTTGGAGAGAAACAAAACCAAACATGACCAGCATTGCTCCACCAAGAACAGGGCTAGGAATAATCTGAGCCAAGGCACCAAACTTAGGCAAGAGACCAAGTAAGATGAGGAAAGCACCAGCGTAGTAGATCGGTAAACGGGTACGAATACCTGAAAGTTTAACCAAACCTACGTTTTGTGAAAATCCTGTATAAGGGAAGGTATTGAAAAGTCCACCAAGTAACACAGCAAGACCTTCAGCACGATAACCATTACGGAGACGAGTGCTATCGATTGGATCTTTAGTAATATCAGAAAGGGCAAGATATACACCAGTTGATTCTACCATTGATACAGTAGCGATAATACACATCATGACAATAGAAGAAATCTCAAATTGTGGAGCACCAAAGTAGAATGGAGTTGGGATATGAACAAGTGGAGCTTCTGCTACTGGAGAGAAATCAACCAAGCCCATAGTTGCAGCGATGATAGTACCTGCAATCAAACCAATCAAAATAGAAATTGACTTAATAAATCCTTTTGTAAAGATATTAACCAAGAGAATGATAAGAATAGTGATTGTTGCTAACGCTAGACTTTGTCCCGTTGGTTTTTCGACATTATTTCCCATATTCCCAATAGCTACTGGAATCAAGGTCAATCCGATTGTTGTAATGACAGAACCCGTTACGATTGAAGGGAACAGATTAGCAATCTTAGAAAATACACCTGCTACAAGAACGACATAAATACCAGAAGCAATCAAGGCACCAAACATAGCACCACTACCGTGACTTTGTCCAATCATAATAAGTGGAGCAACAGACTGAAAGGCTACACCCAGAACAACCGGTAAACCGACACCGAAATATTTATTTAATTGTAACTGCAATAGAGTTGCGACCCCACACATAAAGATATCTGTAGAGATAAGGTATGTCAGTTGTTGAGGTGAGTAACCTAGGGCACCTGCAATCATGATTGGTACCAGGATTGAACCTGAGTACATGGCAAGTAAGTGTTGCAAGCCCAATACGGCTGCTTTTGAGTGGTTTTCTTTTTGATTCATTAGATGTCTGCCTCCTTGAAGATAACTCTTCCATTTTCAAAACGCTCTAAACGAGCAAGTGATACTACCTGATGACCTGATTTTTCTAACAGTTCACGACCATCTTGGAAAGATTTTTCAATCACAATCCCGACGGCCTCGACTGTAGCACCAGCTTGTTCGATAATCTGAATCAAACCTTTAGCTGCTTGACCATTAGCCAAGAAATCATCAATAATTAATACTTTATCTCCTGGAGATAAGAACTTCCCTGCAATGGATACGGTACTAGTTACTTGTTTAGTGAAAGAATAAACCTCAGCAGTTAAAATTCCTTCATTCATGGTAATATTTTTTGCCTTCTTAGCAAAAATCATAGGTACATCTAATTGTTCTGCAACATATAGAGCTGGAGCAATTCCAGATGCTTCAATGGTTACGACTTTGGTAATACCTGCAATTTTAAAATATTCTGCAAAGGTGCGACCAATCTCGCGCATTAACTTATAATCAACTTGGTGAGTTAAGAAAGAATCCACCTTAAGAATATTCTCACCTAGAATATTCCCATCTTTTAAAATACGTTCCTCTAGTAATTTCACAATAACCTCCGAAATAAAAAGGGACTTACATAGTAAGCCCCTTAGAAAGATTGAAACAGATATCCCTGCTTCTTTTATCTCTCTTCGACTTACTCATTGTTAGGTATTTACGGTACCTTGTAGAAACGCCACGCCAATTCGCGGCATAAATAAGTAATCATATTTTTAGTGAGCATCTCCATTCCAGATAGAGTTCTTCACAATCACATAATCTACATGTCTAAGATCAGCTACCTTTCGACCTCCAGCGTAAGAAATCGAACTTTGCAAATCTTGTTCCATCTCAGTTAGGGTATCTTGTAAATGTCCTTTG
Source organism: Streptococcus sp. KHUD_014 (assembly GCF_051106275.1). GTDB lineage: Bacteria > Bacillota > Bacilli > Lactobacillales > Streptococcaceae > Streptococcus. The sequence goes on from NZ_CP193666.1 coordinate 1,219,469, forward strand.
GCAGGAAGAAGAATTTTCTTACCTTCGACATTCTTATAGGCACCTTTTTGGTATTCTGAAGCGGAACCATAGTATTCTTTAAATTGTTTACCATCGACTTCGACAGTTTTACCAGGGCTTTCGATATGACCTGCAAAGAGTGAACCAATCATAACCATGCTTGCTCCAAAGCGGATTGACTTAGCAATATCACCGTGTGTACGAATGCCACCATCAGCAATAACCGGTTTACGTGCAGCCTTAGCGCACCAACGAAGGGCTGCTAACTGCCAGCCACCAGTACCAAAACCAGTTTTTACCTTAGTGATACATACTTTACCTGGACCGATTCCGACCTTAGTAGCATCAGCACCAGCATTTTCAAGTTCACGAACAGCTTCTGGAGTACCAACGTTACCAGCGATGACAAAAGTATCTGGCAACTCTTTTTTGATGTGCTGAATCATTGAAATCACACTGTCAGCATGACCATGAGCAATATCAATAGTGATGTACTCTGGTGCGTCATCCTTTAATTGACTAACAAAATCATACTCGTAATCTTTAACACCAACAGAGATAGAAGCAATCAAACCTTTCTCATGCATGCGTTTCACAAAGGGGATACGTCCCTCTTCATCAAAACGGTGCATGATGTAAAAATAGCCACCCTTGGCAAGCTGTTCAGCAACATCTTCATCCAAGATAGTCTGCATATTAGAAGGAACAACTGGCAACTTAAAGGTATGTTTTCCCAAGGTCACATGTGTATCAGCTTCTGCACGACTTTGAAGGACGCACTTATTTGGGATTAGCTGAATATCTTCATAGTCAAAGATTGGAAATTCGTTTAACATATTTCTCTCATTTCTCTTCTTTAGACTTTCCTAAAGTTAGGAATAGTCTCGTCTTTTCCAGACAATTACTCTAACAAGTTTACATTAATGTCCGTTTTTTGTCAATTATTATGTCCGAAAATAAATAACGTTCGTGTTTCGTATTTTCGATCAAGGAGATAACTAGACATTTACCCTGTATTTGTCTTACCTTTTAAATCCCTGCTGAGATTTTCGATAAACACTTTTTCAAAGGTCTCCATCTTCCTGACAAAATCTTGATAGCTTTCAGCTTGTCCAGGGACTTGGATAGACCATTTCTTCAACAGGGCTCCATAGCCTGCTAGCTTACCTATCTCATTATCAACTACCTTTTCCTCACTAGGAAAAACAAGCCCAGCCTGCTTAGCTTCTAAAATATAAGAATAGGAAATCAGCTGGAACAAGTCCTCACGATTGATTCCCTTTTCAATCAATTCCAGTTTTTTGTATTTAGCATCTAAAACGATTTTTAACTCTTTATGATAAAAATCTGGAAATATTTTTCTTTCACGATTAGAAAATACTGAAATACCATCCGTCTTATCCTTATTTCTAGGATGGATGAACTCTTTTGGCAACAAGGTATGAACATACTCTTCCCAAAGCCAAGCAACATCAAAAAGAATACCATGGATTTTTTGCTCTTGGTATCCTAAACCATGTTCTTCTCTATTTAGGATCATCAGGCAAAGCTCTTGCAATTTTCTGTACTCTCGAAAGTAGGCATGACGAAGAGGTTTGGTTTGATTTAGTCTGATAATCTTAGCACGATCAGCTAATTTATAATAGGGCGTTACTCGCACGATCTCTGCCACATTTTCACGACTAGTTGAGAGATTATCAAGAACTCCTCTCCCTATACTTTTCTGATTCTTAATGTATTCAATAGTGTGACGGATCAGTTGCATGAGGGGATTATCATAGGTGAACTCTCTAGCGAGAGAGAAATTACACTAAAAAGCATAAATCTATAAAAATAAACATATATATAAATATGTCCATTTTGTTAAGAAAACGATTGCATTAGATTTTTATTTCTGCTAGAATATTTTTATCCCGAGAAAGCGCATTCAAGAGATAATAAAATGAAATAATAAACTAGGAGCTTTATATGATTCAAAATAATCTTGAAAAAGGTTTTCGTTATTCTATCCGAAAACGTAGCATTGGTGTCTGTGGTGTAGTTATTGCAACATTTTTATTAAGTACAGCTTCGATTATTCAAAATAATACTGTAAAAGCTACTGAACCCCCAATTTCAAGTAGTTCTAATCCAAAAACAGAACCTACAGTAAACGAACAAGAAAGTACTCCAAACCTCAATTCAAAAACCGAAGAAAAAGATGCCACTACTGTAACTGAAGCACCAAAAGCAGATGTTATGGAAAACCTCATGAGATCTACTAATCAGGCCGATAAGGACTTGAATAAATATCTTTTCGGATTAAACTACAACAAAATTGATATTTTAACTCGTAGAGGTGAAGCAATCGAAAATTATTCAAATACATCTTCAAAACAACAAGGAAATGAATTTGTTGTAATTGAAAAAGTGAAAAAGAGTATTTCTAATAATTCAGCTGATGTTTCAATTAACGGTAATAGCGACATCTTCTTAGGCGCTTTGTTCCGAGCAGATCAAGGTTTATTAGAAAATAAACCTCAACTTGTTAGTATTGATAGAAAACAGGGTAGAATCAGCGTAGACCTTCCAGGAATGGCTGGAACAGATAGCTATACTGATGCAAACACAACAGTCAGTGGTATGCAGGTAGGAATTAACACTCTGGTAAATAGATGGAATGCAAATTATGCATCAAGCAATCCTGCACCTTCTCGTATGCAATACGATTCTACTTCAGCATATAGTATGAATCAACTAAAAGCAAAATTTGGTAGCAACTTTGAAAAAATTGGGGTTGATTTAAAAATTGACTTTGAAGCTGCACAAAAAGGTGAAAAACAAATTGAAGTTGTCGACTTTAAACAAATTTACTTTACCGCTAACTTTGATGCACCAAAAAATCCTGGAGATGTCTTTGGTGATAATGTAACAGTCAACGATTTACAAGATCGCGGCTTGGATGAACAAACACCTCCTGTTTATGTTTCTAGTATGTCTTATGGCCGTCAAATGTATGTTAAATTTGAAACAACAAGTACAAGTACAGAACTTAAAGCAGCTATAAATGCTGTCATTAAAGGTGTGCCTATTAACCCTGAATCTGAATGGGCTCGTGTTTTGAAAAATACTTCTGTAACAGCTGTTATTGTTGGCGGTAACGCTGATGGCGCTGCTCGAGTAGTTACTGGAACACCTGAAGATCTCAAAAAATTAATTCAAGAAGGAGCTAATTTTAGTACACAAAATCCTGCAGTCCCTATTTCTTATAAAACTGCCTTTTTAAGAGATAATCAAGTTGCAACAATCCAAAACAGTACTGATTATATCGAAACAAAAATTACCTCTTACAAGAATGGCTATCTCAATTTGCAACATAAGGGTGGGTATGTCGCTCGTTACTACGTTTACTGGGACGAAGTCACATATGACGAAAATGGAATTGAAAGCATCCGATCTCGTGAATGGGAAGATAATGGAAAAAATAGAACTGCTGGTTTCCAAACTGAACTACAATTTAGAGGAAACGTTCGCAATCTTCGCGTAAAAATTCAAGAAAAAACAGGTCTTGCTTGGGAACCTTGGCGAACAGTTTATAATCGTACAGAATTGCCTTTAGTTCAAAAACGCACTATTATCAATTCAGGAACAACACTAAAACCAAAATATAGTGAACAAGTCGAAAACAACTAATAAAATGGTTAAACTACAGAGTATCATTATTCATCAAGTATCATTTTTGATCCACTTTGAATTTGAAGAAAATCAATATGATAACTCTATTCGATAACTTATACAATAAAAGGAAAACATCTTTTCATGAGATGCTTTCCTTTTTGTTTTTGAGGTTCTTAATCCAATTAACTCAACTTATCGCAATTTAATACTCATTTAAAATCAAAAAGAGGAGAAATGTTACTGTATAAACAAACATATTAAAGTTATTGTTAGAAACTCATTACTTGCTTGCCCTGAATATAGTATTGTTCATTGATTTGCTGGTAAATTTACAAGTTTATACTTGTATTATGATGTTTCTTAAGCCGCCTATCAATAAAAAATGAACTTTGATTTTAATTGTGTATGAATACTTTTAAAAAATCTGTTTTTATCAATAATGACTAAACCTCACTTCTTCTACATCCTAATAATACTCACCCTGACGATAGTCCCATGAGTTAAAGGTGTCTGACAGATGCATCATGATTTTATCGATGTCAAGTCCTTTACGGATCACAACTGGTGCTGGTGAGATTGAACGTTCTCCTCCTTGTTCTGGAATAAGCTTGCCGTCTTTATCAACCATAGACACCATCACACCTTGCTCGTAGCGAGTTTCAACTGTTTTGTCAGGTTGGATAGATGCCACGTAGTCGTCTGCTTCTATGACAAGATCCACTGCTCCTTCGATACGTTGACCGATTCCTTCCACCTTACCACGATTTCCTTTTCCAGAAGGGTTTGCAGATGAAGCGTAGACCATTTTACCTTCTTCCCAAAGTTTAGCAGCCAACTGTTCACCAGCTTTACCAAACTTGATGACAAAGCAGCTCGTTCCACGAACGTCAGTCATGAGTTCTTCACGTCCATCCCCGTATGCTTTGAGTTTTTCAAAGGCTTCTGGTTTCCATGGAAGGATACAACCAAGAAGAATGTCTTCGTCCCAATGTTTTTGGTAAAAGGCTTCAATTTCTGGGTTGAGTTGTGCTAAAGCGCGAAGCTCATCCATGCTACCGCAGAGAACAACACCTGGTTTGTTACGGTTACGTTCTTTAGCTTCAAACTTACGTTCAAGTCCTGACTTGTCACTGGTCATGATGATGTAGCCAACTTTTGTAGGACAAACGATACATCCGCCCTCACCTTTTAAAATGTCATAGCCTTCTTGTGAAAGTGTTCCGTTCCATTGAATGTGTTTTGTCATAGTTCTATTTCCTTTTCTATATTTATTCTAATCCTGCCAGTAGGCTGGACGTTGTCTTTCATAAGCAACAATCAAATCTTCGTACTGCATGGTAATACCGATATCATCCAAACCATTTAAGAGCTTGTGTTTCCAATCGCTATCAATTTCAAAGGAGAATTTTCCGACTGGTGTGATGATTTTCTGTTGTTTCAAGTCGACAGTTATCTGGTCGTTTGGTTTGAGTTGGGCGAGTTTTTCTCTAACCTCCCTAGGTTGAATAATAGGCAACATACCATTATTGAGTTCATTATTGTAATGAATATCTCCAAAAGACCCCGCAATCACGACCTTAAAACCATAGTCTGCTAGCGCCCAAGCTGCGTGCTCTCTAGAAGAGCCAGCCCCAAAGTTATCTCCTGTGATGAGAATACTCGCCTTGCGATATTCTGGTCGGTTAAAGACAAAGTCTGGATCCTCAGTGTACTTATCGTCCAGATAACGCCAAGCATACATGAGATATTTACCAAAGCCTTTCTTATCAATCAACTTCAGAAACTGTTTGGGAAGAATTTGGTCGGTATCGATATTGTCATTCATCAGAGGAACGGTCGTTCCCGTATAAACTGTAAATTTCTCCATATCCTCTCCTTACTGGGCTTCTGGCATTTGCCGTACATCTACGAAACGTCCTGCGATAGCTGCCGCAGCTGCCATAGCTGGACTACAGAGATGAGTCTTAGCACCAAAGCCCTGTCGATCCTCAAAGTTACGATTGCTAGTCGAGGCACAGTGAACACCATCTGGTACTTTATCAGGATTCATTCCTAGACACATAGAACACCCTGGATCTCTCCACTCGAAGCCGGCATCTAGGAATACCTTGTCCAAACCTAACTTCTCAGCAGCTCGCTTGACTGGTCGAGAACCAGGTACCACGATAGCTGTTAAGTTAGGGGCAATCTTCTTCCCTTCGACAAATCGAGCTGCCAGTTGTAAATCACTGAGACGAGCATTTGTACAAGAACCAATAAAGACATAGCCTAGTTGGATATCTGCTGGTTTTTGACCTGGTTGCAAATCCATGTAATGATAGGCTCGTTCATCATTCATATCCGTAATTTCTGGGAAACTAGAATCAAAGTCAACACCCATAGCGGGATTAGTACCCCAAGTCACCATAGGAGCCAATTCTGACACATCCAAACGAATAACCTTATCATAAACGGCATCTTCATCACTAACCAGTCTTTTCCAATCAGCTACTGCTGCATCAAAATCCTTGGGAACACACTCTCGACCCTTCAAATAATCATAAGTCCTCTGATCCGGATTCATAATTCCCATTTTAGAGCCAAACTCGATAGACATATTGCAGATAGTCATTCTCTCTTCCATAGTCAGAGCATCAATCGCTTGTCCACGATATTCCACCACATAGCCAACACCACAGGCAACGCCGTACTTGGCAATCAAAGCTAAAATAAAATCCTTGGAATAGACTCCTTTTTGAGGAACTCCTGTGAATTCCACCAACATTTTCTTGGGTTTAACCTGCCAAATGGTTTGGGTTGCAAAGACATGCTCGACCTCACTGGTCCCAATCCCAAATGCGATAGCTCCGAAAGCTCCGTGAGTAGCCGTATGGCTATCACCACAGACAATGAATTTCCCAGGTTGTGTTCTTCCTGTTTCTGGACCAACCATATGAACGATCCCTTGTTTTTCTGAACCGTGGGCTGCATGTTCAATTCCAAACTCTTCAACATTTTCAGCTAACTTATCAATCTGTGCTTTGGAGATTACATCTCGAATATCATATATATTGACCGTCGGGACATTGTGGTCAAAGGTACCAAATGTTAAATCTGGTCGTCTCAATCTACGTCCTGCCTCTCGCAATCCTTGAAAAGCTTGAGGACTGGTCACCTCGTGAATATAGTGCTGATCTACATACATGAGTTGAGGCTGTCCTTCTTCTCCTGTAATCACATGGAGGTCCCATAATTTATCAAAAATCGTTTTTCCTGCCATTCATTACCTCCATATAAAATACAAAGCTACTAGTGTAGTCACTATTCCTAGGAACCAAACCGTTTTAAAATACCATTTTCTAATCTTGTGGTGAAAGGTAACACCTGCCAACCAAGCACCAAAACCACCACACAAGAACGCAAATAATAATAAATATTTCTCTGGGATGCGCCAAGCACCTCTATTTGCCCTGGATTTGTCAATTCCATAGATGATAAAAGTCAAAAGATTCCAGATCAATAGAGCAAAAGTAATTCCTTCGTTTAGTTTCATAGTCTTGCGATAATGGCTTCTGTCATTTCCCTAGTCGAAGCCTGTCCTCCTAAATCTCTCGTTAAAATTCCTACTGCCAAACTGGCTTCTACAGCATTTTCGATACGCTTTGCATCCTCATATCGTCCAAAACTATCACGCAACATCATAGCAACTGATAAAATCAGGGAAATTGGATTGGCAATCCCTTGACCAGCAATATCAGGTGCCGAACCATGAATGGGTTCATAGAGACTCGGCCCATTCTCAGAGTGACTGGCTGATGGCATGACACCAAGTGTGCCTGATAGAACACTTGATTCATCAGATAAGATATCTCCGAAAAGATTCTCTGTCACGATAACATCAAACTTAGCTGGATTGGTAATCATGAGCATAGCAGCTGAGTCGACTAGCTGGTGCTCCAAGGTTACGTCGGGATAATCTTTTGCGACTTCCTCAGCTACTCTTCGCCAAAGTTTTGATGTTGCCAAAACATTTTGCTTATCGATACTGGTAAGGATTTTTCTCCGATTTCTTGCTATTTCAAAAGCCTTGCGAATAATCCGCTCCACTTCTTCGTAACTATAATCGTTGATATCACGCGCTTTTTTTTCTTCAAGGATATGTTCTCCAAAGTAAATCCCACCTGTCAACTCACGTACTACTACAAAGTCAACACCAGTTATTCGTTCTGGCTTAAGAGGTGATAAGTGCCTGAGACTCTCAAATATTTTAACCGGACGAATATTAGCATAGAGATTGAGTTCCTTTCGGAGAGCCAAAAGTCCTTGTTCAGGTCGAACTGGAGCATCATCATACTGAGGACTACCAATTGCAGCGAGTAGAATAGCATCCGCTTCTTTAGAAGCCTTGAGCGTTTCGTCTGGTAAAGGATGTCCTGCCGCATCAATTCCTGCACCTCCAAAAGGTCGTCTATCTATCTCATAGTCAAAGCCTGTTTTTTCGGATATAGATGCTAGAACTTCTAAACCAGCTTCCATGATTTCTGGTCCAATCCCATCACCTGCTAGGGCAACAATTTTCTTTGTCATGGTATTCTCCTTTAAAGACTAGGCATGTCACGATAGGAAACATTTGGACCTATCTCTCCGGTATTCTCTTTTTGAACAAAAGTATTGGCATTGATGTAAGCAATAGCTGAAGCCTTCAACACATCGAAATCAATTCCGGCCGCGTTAAAGATTGTTTCTGTTTCTCTATTTTCAACAGTGACCAATACACGTGCCTGGGCATCAATCCCATCAGTAACTGCATCAATGGTGTAGGATACCAGGCGAACAGATTGATTAAAGAACTTGTCAACAGCGTTAAAGATAGCTTCAACAGAACCTTGTCCAGTCGCATTAAAGTCGACTTTCTCACCATCCAAATTAGCCAATCTAACAGTTGCTTCAATTTCATTTTCCGCATGAGTTTGAAGTTGTAAATCATTAAAGTGGAAACCTTCTGGATTTTCAACCATGGTTCCAGCTACCAGAGCACGAATATCCGCGTCTGTGACTTCTTGTTTCTTATCTGCAAGTGATTTGAATTTGTCAAAGAGTGGCTTGATATCCTCTTCTGTGAAGTCTAAGGCCAGTTCTCTCAGTTTCTCTACAAAGGCATGTCGACCAGATAATTTTCCAAGCGGAAGACTATTACTCTTTACACCCACCAACTCAGGTGTGATGATTTCATAGGTAAGTGGATTTTTAAGAACTCCGTCTTGGTGAATACCTGATTCATGAGAGAAGGCATTTCCACCGACAACTGCCTTATTTTTGGGAACTGGAATCCCTGAGAAGCGAGAGACCATTTCGGACGTATTAATCGTTTCGTTTAGGACGATACTTGTCTCTGCTTGATAATAATCTTGTCGAATATTGAGAGCCACTGCTATTTCTTCTAGAGCAGCATTCCCAGCTCGTTCTCCAATACCGTTAATGGTTCCTTCAATTCGTCCTGCTCCGTTCTTGACAGCAGCAAGGCTATTTGCAACTGCCATTCCAAGGTCATCGTGACAGTGAGGCGAATAGATAATCTGACGGTCGATTTTAACATTGTCAATCAGATATTTAAAGATACTTCCGTATTCCTCTGGAGTTGTAAAACCTACTGTATCAGGAATATTGATATAAGTCGCACCCGCATCAACCGCAGTTTGAACGACTTGTAGGAGAAAGTCCAGCTCAGTTCTAGTCGCATCTTCAGGAGAGAATTCTACTACTTCAAACTTACTCCGTGCATAGGAAACATGTTCACTGATCGCTTCCAAAATCTCTTCCTTACTCTTATTGAGCTTATACTTACGGTGAATTGGACTGGTAGCGATAAAGACGTGAATCTGAGGATACTTTGCATCTTTAAGTGCTTCATAACAAGCGTCAATGTCTGATTTAACAGAACGAGCTAATCCTGTCACGGCTGTTTTTTTCATAGCCTTAGCAATTTCTTGAACAGCTGTAAATGAATCTGGACTAGCAGCTGGAAAACCAGCTTCAATTGCTGAAATTCCCCATTTCTCTAGCTGTTTTGCTATAGCAACCTTTTCCTTTATTGAAAAATTGACACCTGGTGTCTGCTCACCATCTCGGAGACTGGTATCTAAAAACTCAACTACACGCATGAGAATTCTCCCTTCACATTTTCGATATAGAAAAAACATCTCGCTCGGAGTTCCAAGCGAGATGTTGATTTACTCCCGCTTGGTAAGCCAAACAGGACTAATGCTTTTGCACTAGTCCGAGTACCTCAACAACAAAGCAAATTGATTAAACTTAGCTGTTTTCATGTTTGGCTTTCTCCTTTGTTTGATGTCTTGTTTAGTATTCTAGCATAGGAAAAATCACTTGTCAAGAAAAATCCAATATTTTCTGAAAATTTCTTCAATAAAGAATATTTTGCGAATTGAAAGTATTTGAAAACTCAAATATGTTTATTTATTTCTTAGAAGTCAAAAACCAACTTCTCTCAAATAATTCAAGGACCTTTTCGTCAGTTAGAGTGTCATCGAGTGGAAGACTAATCCAATAGCGTTTATTCATATGAAAGGCTGGATAAATCCCGTTTTGTGAAAGCAAGTCAGCTACTTGGTCGTGTTTGAGGTTGACTGCTTCCACTAACCCTTCTCTCCCCTTATCTAGCCTATCCCAAGGAATTCTCATTAAAATAGCATACCACTTCTGATTATCTTCATGGCGCAAAACCGCCGTATCAGGCGATTTCTCCCATAGATATTCCAGCTGATTGCCATACTTTTCTTGAACAAGCGCCATGATTCTCTTGGTCTGTGGACAGAGAAATTCCTGTACCTCAAAACAAGCCTTTCGAATACCATAAAGAACTTCCAAACAAGCCTCTCGAACAGTTCCGACAAAAGTACCTCTCATACTTTCCATATGAACTTGAGGATAGAGTTCGCCAGTTTCCTGATCAAAAACCTGAAAAGTTAAATCACTATCCTCAACAGTAATCTTCATAAGAAAATCACCCTGCAAGATAGTCGAACTATAGATCCATACACCTTGATTTTCTACAAATCCATACTCTTTAGCCTTTTTACTATTAAACTGATAGGCTTTAAAAAATTCAAACATAAGCGAAAACTGCTACCAAAAGCTAGCAGTTCCTTTCTATTTTTTAAAAGACAACCTTTGTTCCATGTAATTGTGTCACGCCCAGTTGGTCAATAAAGGTTTGACGGTTGTCCATGTCAATCCCTCCACCAGGTAAAATTTCAATTTTTCCTGCAGCATGTTCTAAAATTCTGCGGTAGTGAGCAAAACGTTTCTCTAGCGAGTCGCCAGATACACCAGCTCGAGTGAGAATGCGTGTTACACCAGCCTGGCTAAGCCAATCAATGGCTTCCAACTGATCTTCATCGCTCAAATCATCGAAAGCCATATGGAAGACAATCTCCATACCTTTAGATGAAGCAATCAATTTTTCAAGATTGGCCTTGTCCAACTTCTTATCAGCAGTCAATGCACCAAAGACAACGCCCTGACTTCCTGCTTGAGCAGTTAGAGCAATATCCTCAAGCATGATAGCAACTTCTAAATCGTTGTAGACAAAATCACCACCACGCGGGCGAATCATAGTCATAATGGTCGTTTCGTAGTCGGCCGCCAGTTCCACAGCTGCCTTTGTCACTCCGTAGCTTGGAGTTGTTCCACCAACTGCTAAATTATCACAGAGCTCGATGCGGCGAGCTCCTGCCTGCATAGCCTTTTCAAGCAAGGTCACATTTTCAGCACAAAATTCGTAAATCATTTGATACTCCTTGAAGATTAGTTTAAATTCATTATATCATATTATTCCGAATATGTTTTTATTTTTATCAAGAGAAATCCTTACTTATTAAAGCTATTCTTTATCAGGAATCACCTTAAAAAGATAGTAGGTAATAAAGATGGTTAAACATCCCAAAGCAATTTTTACAGGTAAGAGCGGAGCAAAATAAATGGAGATTCCCATCAAAATATAAATCGATACGATAATCTTCTTCTTTCGTTCACGCGCAATAGACTTAGTTTCTCTAAAGTCCGCAACATAAGTTTGGTAGAGCTTGGTATGATAGAGCCAATCTTCAAAACGTTTAGAAGATTTTGAAAAACAAGCTATTGACAACAAGAGAAAGGGTGTTGTTGGCAAAAGTGGTAAAACTATACCTACGAGAGCTAGAGCTAACGAGATAAAACCAATACTGAGATAAATGAAACGCATATCTTCTCCTAGTTTAGAATAATCATTTACTAGTTTCCCACATTTTAATGAATTTTGTCAAGCCTTTACTAAAAAGAGCCTGAAATTTATTTTCAGGACTCATTTTTTTATTTGATTTTTTCTTCTTCATAGTCGCCATTGCTACAAACTATTTGCTTACCGCCACCACGGACTTTTTTCTCCATGAGGAAGTTACCACATTTTGGACAATCTCGCCCTACAGGCTTGTCCCAAGAAGTGAATTCACACTCTGGATAGCGATTGCAACCATAAAAGATACGATTACGCTTGGTTTTTCTTTCAATGATTTGTCCTTGATGACAGCTTGGACACTCAACACCAATCTCTTTCACGATAGCCTGTGTATGACGGCAATCTGGGAAATTGCTGCAAGCATAAAACTTACCAAAACGACCAAGTTTAATAACCATCGGACTACCACACTCTTCACAATCAAATCCTGCTGGCTCATCCTTGATTTGGATTTTTTCCATCTCCTCTTCGGCTTTGGCAACCTCTTTAGAGAAGGGTTTGTAAAATTCATCAATCACTCGTTGCCATTGTTCTTTACCGACTTCGACATCATCAAGTTTTCTTTCCATTTCAGCTGTAAAGGTCACATTGACAATATCAGGGAAGTACTCAACAATCAGTTTATTGACAATTTCTCCCAACTCTGTCGGTTCAAAACGCTTGGCTGCCAAACGCACATAATAGCGTTTTTGAATAGTTTCAATGGTAGGTGCATAAGTCGATGGACGTCCAACCCCATTTTCCTCCAAGGTCTTAATCAGTGTTGCTTCCGAATATCGGGCTGGTGGTTGAGTAAAGTGTTGCTCAGGTTTACTATTGACCTGTTTGACAACATCACCAACTGCCATGTCCGGCAACATCTTATTCTTATCTGAGTCATTGTAAATGGCCAAGTAACCATCAAATTTAACCTGACTGCCATTTGCTGCAAATTGAACTCCATTTTGAGAGAGCTTAACAGCCATGGTATCAAAGATGGCACCAGTCATCTGACTCGCTACAAAACGGTTCCAGATAAGGGTATAGAGTTTTAGTTGGTCTTTGTCTAAGTATTTAGCAATTTTTTCTGGCGTGTTAAAGACACTCGATGGGCGAATAGCCTCATGGGCATCTTGAGCACCAGAGGCATTTTTCACCTTGCTACCATGCTTAGAATACTTACTACCAAAACGTTCATTGATGTAGCTTGCAGCTTCATTTTGTGCAACTGGACTGATACGAGTCGAGTCTGTACGCATATAGGTGATCAAACCTTGGACGCCCGTACCAATATTAATCCCTTCATAGAGTTGCTGGGCAACCATCATGGTCTTTCGAGTACGGAAATTGATTTTATTAGCTGCATCCATCTGCATAGTTGAGGTAGTATAAGGTAGTGGAGCGTTACGCTTGCGCTCTTTTTTATCTACCTGATCCACTGTAAAGTCTTTGCTGGATAGGTGAGACAAGACTTCTTTGACCTCTTCATTACTAGTCAATTTCATCTTCTTGCCATTCATTCCATAGAAGGATGCTTGGAATTGCTTAGTCCCCTTTTTGAAGACTCCATCAATAGTCCAATATTCTTCTGGTTGAAAAGCATTGATCTCATTTTCACGGTCAATGATTAGCTTAAGGGCAACAGATTGCACGCGCCCTGCTGATAAGCCCTTCTTAACCTTTTTCCATAAAATTGGTGAAATAGAATAACCTACCAAGCGGTCCAAGACACGACGGGCTTGTTGGGCATCCACCAAATCCATGTCAATCTTACGAGGTTCTTTAAAGGCATTTTTTACCGCATCTTTTGTAATCTCGTTGAAAACAACACGGTTAGCATCATTCTCATCTAGATTCAAAATATGAGCCAAATGCCAAGAAATAGCTTCTCCTTCACGGTCCGGGTCACTTGCGAGGAAGACTTTATTGGATTTTTTAGCTTCTTTTTTCAAGTCATTGATGAGAGGACCTTTTCCGCGAATATTGATATATTGGGGCTCGTAGTTATTCTCAAAATCGACCGACATACTGGATTTTTTCAAATCACGGATATGACCGACACTTGCTAAAACTTTATAGTTTCTACCCAAATATTTTTCAATCGTTTTAGCCTTTGCAGGCGACTCCACGATTACTAGATTTTTTTTAACTGTTGATTTTTTCTTCTTTGTTGCCGTAGCCACAGTATCACACCTTTTCAAAGTAATAAACTTTATAAAGTGTAAACCATTTTTAGAGACCTGTCAAGACCTAACTACTATATATAGAAGAAAAGTTTGATTATTGAAATCTTATAGACTTCTAAAATTCAAATTCTGCCAAGACATCTTGACCACTTGTAACCAGCTTTGCCCCCTCTTGGACCAAATGATGACAACCATCCGAACGGCCGTCTAAAATACTACCTGGTATAGCAAAGACATCTCTTCCTTCTTCCAAAGCTCGTTCACATGTAATCAAACTTCCTGAACGCATCTTAGCTTCTGCAACAATCACACCCCTACATAATCCTGCTATAATCCGATTTCTTGCTGGAAAATGATATTTCAAAGGTTCTTCACCAGGCCCATATTCACTGAGGAGCAAGTGATGTTGGCCGATGTAGTCCTGCAAACGTTTATTCGATCGAGGATAGTAGACATCTAAGCCAGTACCAATGACAGCAATAGTTTTTCCGCCACTTTGAAGAATAGACATATGAGCTGCCGTATCAATTCCCCTAGCAAGACCACTGACAATGACTAGTTCATTTTCCAATTCTTGAATCACCTTACGAACTGATTTTGTACCTGTTTGGCTACAGCTGCGACTTCCAACAACCGCAATTTTGGGCAACTTTAATAAGTTTATATCTCCCTTATAGAAAAGCAGAACTGGTGCGTCGTAGATTTCACAAAGGGCAAAAGGGTAGACATCATCTAAAATGGAGAATGACGGAAATTTCTCAAAATCTCTCTTTAAACGATCCATACTCTCAAGGCTTAGTTTGTGGTATCGTTCCATAAAGAGAATGGGATTACGACATTCAGAGGCCTCAGCAATAGTCTCTAAGCTTAACTCTTGATCATAAATTTCTCCGAATTGAAGAACCTTCAATACCTGCTGATTACTTAAACCTGCTTGCTTCAACTTATAGATCTCAAAATTATCAATTTTTATCTTCATCATCGACTCCTTGTTTATCTCTCTAGTTATTTATTCGTAAATAAAAGAAAAAAACTTCCTAACAAAAATATTTTGTTTAGGAAGTTAATCATTCATCGAATTATTAATAGTCTGGACGAAGAACACCAGTTACTGTCGCTTTAGTTGCTTCATAGTCACCATCTATAACAACCTTGATGATGCGTTTAGCATCTTCTTCTGGAGCTGGAACTAAAGGCAAACGAGTTGGCCCAGCTTCAAATCCCATATAATTCAGCACAGCTTTAACAGGAGCTGGACTTGGATATGAGAAGAGAGCATTAACTTTAGGAATAAATTGTCTCTGAATTGCAGCTGCTTTTTTAATATCACTGTTAGCGATAGCTGTGAACATCTCATACATTTCATCACCATTTGTATGCGATGCGACAGAGATAACTCCATCAGCACCCAAGTTCATCGCATGGAAGGCATCACCATCCTCACCTGTATAAATCAAGAATTCCTCTGGTTTATGCTCGATCAAATAAGCCATATTAGCAAGGCTGGTACATTCTTTGACACCGATAATATTTGGATGTTCCGCCAAACGAAGCATGGTCTCAGGAGTTAATTCTACCACTACACGACCTGGAATATTATAGAGGATAATTGGCAAATCAGATGAATCGGCAATAGCTTTAAAGTGCTGGTACATCCCTTCTTGAGAAGGCTTATTGTAGTAAGGAACAATGGCAAGTCCTGCTGCAAAGCCACCAAATTCTGCTACTTCTTTGACGAACTCAATCGAGTCACGTGTGTCATTTGTACCGATACCAGCAATCAAAGGAACACGCCCCTGAACCACCTTTTGAACCGCTGCAAAAAGCTCCAGTTCCTCATCGTGGGTAAGAGTTGGACTTTCAGCAGTAGTTCCCGCTAATAGAATTCCATCAGTATGATGGGCTAACAAGTGCTCAATCAAGTCTGGAATTGCATCAAAATTTATAGAGCCATCTTCATGAAAGGGAGTTATAAAAGCTGTGATGATTTTGCATTCTTTTAAATCTTGATAGGACATATAAACACCTTTCTCTATATAAGAAAGAGGCTGGAGCATACTTGCCTTTGCCTCCTGTTCTGTAAGTAAAACAAGTAGATTCGCTAGATAGCGAAGGAGAAATCAAACTCTTCGAGTTACTGATTTGTCAATCATAACGCAGTGGTTGATTGCTCAAAGCAATGCTTTAAGGGAGCAGATAAGACTTACGAAGTAAGTTCTTCCTTAAGCTTTAACATGCCATCAAATCCCTAAAGATAACCTAATCAACTGTGCGGGGGTACTAAAAAGGTCCTGCGAACCTTTTTTGCCCGAGCTTTAAATCCAAAAAGCGAGGAAGAAATCAAACTCTTCGAGTTACTGATTTCTGTTTTGCTCCCTATTTCAATTCAAATTTTAATTCAGCTGTTGGGCGTACTAGACCACGTTCATGCAATGTTTCTGCAATTTGAACTGAGTTCCAAGCTGCTCCCTTGAGAAGGTTGTCAGATACCACCCACATGTGGATACCTTTTTCAGCATCTAGGTCCTTACGAATACGACCTACAAAGGTATCGCGTGAACCAACAGCGTTGATTGCTTGTGGATAGATTTGATTAGCTACATCATCCTCCAAAACTGCGCCTGGGAAAGCTGCGATAGCAGCTTTGACTTCTTCAATTGGAGCAACCTCTTTTGTTTCAATATAAACTGATTCTGAGTGAGCTGACAAGACTGGAATACGCACGCAAGTTGCTGAAACAGCGATACTATCGTCTTCCATGATTTTCTTAGTTTCCTTAGTCATCTTCATCTCTTCATAAGTGTAATCATTATCTGTGAAAAGATCGATTTGTGGAAGAGCATTGAAGGCAATTGGATAATGCTTCTTATCACCACCTGAAGGTAGAATATCAGCTTGCAAATCACGTGGATTTACACCATCATTCAAAACTTCACGAAGTTCACGTTGCGTTTCAAGGATAGCACCCATGCCCGCACCTGAAACAGCTTGGTAAGTTGAAACGATGATACGATCCAAGCCCCATTTTTGACGAACTGGTTCAAGAGCCACCATCATTTGGATTGTTGAACAGTTAGGGCAGGCAATGATTCCGTTATGGGCATCAAGGCCGTGAGCATTGACTTCAGGAACAACCAATGGTACATCTGGATTTTGACGGAAATAAGAAGTATTGTCAACTACCACTGCACCTGCTTTAACTGCATAAGGAGCATACTTAGCAGATGTCGAACCACCTGCTGAGAAAAGAGCAATGTCAACTCCCTCAAATGATGTTTCAGTCGTTTCCTCAATCGTAATATCTTGATCTTTAAATTTCAAAGTCTTACCTGCTGAACGTGCAGAAGCAAGTAAACGGATTTTTTCGATTGGAAGTGTTGATTCTTCCAACATTTTTATCATCTGAGCACCGACAGCACCTGTCGCGCCGACTACAGCAACTGTATATCCCATAAATAACCTCTTTCGGAATTTTCTAAAAATTTCTATAATAGAAACATTATACTACTTTTTCATAAAAATGAAAAGTCTTTTCTATATCAATTTTCTGAATGAATCATAACCACCCGTCAAACGGGTGGTTTGTACCAGGGCTATAAGCCCAGATAACTAGCCAGCGCCTAAAGACGCTGGCTTTCACTTTGTTCAAGCCTTATTGCATTTGACTCGTCACAAGCCTCTCAAAGAGGCATATGTACTACTTGCCACTATCCCTAAAGGGATCTTCATATTCTTTTACACTCAACTTATCTAAAGCAATATCTTTTCGCTCTTGTTCCTGAATGTATTTCTTTATTGTGGCTTCATTGAGGCCAACTGTACTCACATAATATCCCTCTGCCCAAAAATGTCGATTTCCAAACTTATATTTCAGATTTGCGTGTTTATCGAACATCATTAGAGCGCTTTTACCTTTTAAATATCCCATGAAACTTGAAATACTAATTCTAGGTGGAATACTTATCAACATATGAACATGATCTGGCATTAAATGGCCCTCGATAATCTCAACACCTTTATAACTACATAATCTATGGAATATTTCTCCCAAACTACTTCGATATTGATTATAGATCACTTTTCGTCTATACTTAGGGGTGAACACAATGTGATATTTACACATCCATTTTGTGTGTGATAAACTATGTGCTTTTTGAGCCATATTTTTCTCCTTTCGCTTTACAATTGGCTTGAACACCTTAATTGTATCGCGTTTGGAGTTTTTTGGTATAACCTTCGATGCGCACCCGCATAGCGGGTGGTTTTTTTGTCTCGCACCTAACGGAGCGAGACGGACTGAAAGTCACATAATAAGAAAAAGGCTCGCTAATTCTAGCGAATCCTTTTTCAATAATCTTATTTATTAATATCTTTGCTTGTAAGGCTTATTAAAGGCCTCTAAGACATCTGATGGAGTTTCTGCATAAGATTTCATCTCTTTGAAATCTCCCTTTACGATAATCCGTTCTGTTGCGTTATAGTCCACACAGGTTACCAAGGTAATCTCATTAATACCCTCACGATCTTCTATTTCATCAACACGATCAGGTGTAACGTGTTTGACTTCGCGAATGACGTAGGTATAAACCTTTTCCTTATCAGTCAGATAGATTTTCATGCCTTCTTTTGCATTGACTAAAGGTGAAAAGAGCATCTGACTTGCATTTTCAGCGGTAAAAATATGGTGACTAGCTAGAGAATAATTTCCCTCTCCCATTTTTTGATTTGGTTTCATGGTTCCTGCTCCATAGAACAAGTTCACATTATCCAAACCTTTAAAGATAGGTAGGTTAATCTCTACTTCAGGAATGGCAATTCCTCCAATAACAGGAAGTTGTTGGGCATCCCACTGGGCAGATAAAACCGCTTCGGATGAGATAGCCTTTACAGAATCGAAATCAAAATTTCCTTCTATTTCCAAGTTTTCTTCAAGCTTTTCCTTTGTTACTTGGCTCACTTGATACTTATTGGTATTCCAAACCATAAAGATATCACGAATTTTCGAGTTAAAGATCAGAGCAATTGATAGCAAGATTAAGAATCCTGCTAGGATATTAATGAGTAGATTCTTACGTTTATTTTTTTTACTTACATTCTTTTTTTGAGACATTATGCTTCACTTTCTGTTTCTTTTTCTGTCCCAACTTCTTCTTTCTCCGCAGCTGCAACACTTGTAAAGGTCACAATCTTGGCATTCTCGTCTAGACGCATGACTTTCACTCCCATGGTTGAGCGTCCAGTTTGAGAAATATTGGCGACATTTGTCCGAATCATCACACCGGTATCTGTAATGATCATCAAATCTTCATCTCCTTTAACAGTTAGAAGACCCGCAAGTGGACCATTTTTCTCAGTGACATTGGCTGTTTTCATTCCTTTACCAGCACGACCCTTAGTTGGATATTCAGTGGCAACTGTACGTTTACCATACCCTTTTTCAGTGATGATAAGGACTTCATCTTTGTCGGTAATCACTCTAGCACCAACTACTGTGTCACCTTCACGGAGATTTACTCCCTTAACACCTGTAGCGCTGCGACTCATGCCACGGACTGAAGACTGGTTGAATCGAACTGCATATCCTAATTTAGTACCAATGATGATATCTGTGTCTTTCTCAGTTAGTAAGACATTAATCAATTCGTCCTCATCCTTCAGATTCAAGGCTTTCAGACCATTTTGTCGGATATTAGCAAATTCTTTAACACTGGTTCTCTTAACAATACCAGCTCGTGTCGTAAAGAAGAGATAGGCATCATCACTGCGTTCAGATTCGACATTGATAATGGTTTGAATACTTTCCCCTTCGTCTAGTTTCAAAAGATTGACGACTGGCAAGCCCTTAGCAGTGCGACCATATTCTGGAATTTCATATCCCTTAAGACGATAGACACGTCCTTTATTGGTAAAGAAGAGCAAATGATCATGAGTACTGGTCGAAACCAACTCACGGACAAAGTCATCATCCTTAACTCCAGTTCCTTGAACGCCACGTCCACCTCGTTTTTGAGCTGTGAACTCGTCTTGGTCCAAACGTTTGATGTAGCCTTTGTTTGATAGAGTGATGAGAACATCAGATTCTTCAATCAAGTCTTCATCTTCAAGTGTCAAAACTTCTCCGACCATCAATTCAGTACGACGTTTATCACCAAATTTGCGCTTCACTTCATCAAGTTCTTCTTTGATAATTTGCGAAACACGCTCTGGCTTAGCAAGAATATCTGCCAAGTCAGCAATCAAGGCAATGAGTTCATCATACTCAGACTGAATCTTATCACGTTCCAAACCTGTCAAACGACGAAGACGCATATCAAGAATCGCCAAACTCTGACGTTCAGATAGCTTGAACTTGCTCATCAATTCAGCTTGGGCTTCTGCATCAGTTTCACTGGCACGGATAATACGAATAACTTCATCAATATGATCCAGAGCAATCAGCAAACCTTCCAAGATGTGGGCGCGTGCTTCAGCTTTCTCTTTGTCAAATTGTGTACGACGAGTCACCACTTCTTTTTGGTGCTCGATATAAGCATCCAAGATTTGACGAAGAGAGAGAATCTTTGGTACACCATTCTGGATAGCCAGCATGTTAAATCCAAAGCTAGTTTGCATCTGAGTCATCTTGAACAAATTATTCAAAATAACATTAGCAGATGCATCACGCTTCACCTCAATTACGAAGCGAACTCCCTCACGGTTTGATTCGTCACGAACAGCTGTAATACCTTCGATACGTTTTTCTTGAACTAAACGCACAATATGCTCATGGACTTTGGTCTTATTAACCATGTATGGAAATTCTGTTACAACGATACGTTCGCGACCAGTTTTTGTTTCCTCGATTTCTGTACGGGAACGAAGAATAATCGAACCCTTACCAGTTTCGTAGGCCTTATGAATACCTGATTTCCCCATAACAAGGGCACCAGTTGGAAAATCTGGACCAGGAAGAACTTCCATTAATTCCTTGGTTGTGACTTCTGGATTATCCATCACTAACTTAACAGCATCAATGGTTTCACCCAAGTTATGTGGCGGAATATTAGTCGCCATACCAACAGCGATACCTGTAGCACCATTGACCAAAAGATTTGGGAAACGCGCTGGGAGAACCACAGGTTCACGTTCATTGGCATCATAGTTATCTACAAAATCAACCGTATTTTTATTGATGTCACGAAGCATCTCAAGAGCAATCTTACTCATGCGTGCTTCAGTATAACGCTGGGCAGCGGCACCATCACCATCCATAGAACCAAAGTTTCCATGACCGTCTACAAGCATGTAACGGTAACTCCACCATTGAGCCATACGAACCATGGCTTCGTAGATAGATGAGTCACCGTGTGGATGGTATTTACCCATGACATCCCCTGTAATACGGGCAGATTTCTTATGGGGTTTGTCAGGTGTCACACCCAATTCGTTCATACCGTATAGAATACGACGATGAACTGGTTTCAATCCATCTCGAACATCAGGAAGGGCCCGCGATACGATAACACTCATGGCGTAGTCGATAAAGCTGGTCTTCATCTCCTTTGTCAGATTGACATTCACTAAATTTTTATCTTGCATTAACAAATGCCTCATTTCACTATTAGTAATTAGTAATATTATACCATAGTTTAGCCTAGATTTCAGGCTTCTGACACCTCTAAAACGTTTACATGAATAACTGAAGGGTCTATCCGTGACAAAGCCATTTAAAAGTGATAGAATGAAATCAAACAGGGAATCCCCCTAAAAAAATAAAGGAGATGTTTAGACAGATGACAGCAACTAAACAACACAAAAAAGTTATCCTCGTCGGTGACGGTGCCGTAGGTTCTTCTTACGCTTTTGCCCTCGTTACACAAGGAATTGCACAAGAACTTGGTATCATTGAAATTCCACAATTGTTTGAAAAAGCAGTTGGTGATGCTGAAGACCTTAGCCACGCGCTTGCATTTACTTCACCTAAGAAAATCTATGCAGCTAAGTATGAAGACTGTGCGGATGCGGACCTTGTAGTTATCACTGCTGGAGCTCCACAAAAACCAGGTGAAACTCGTCTTGATCTTGTAGGTAAAAACCTTGCTATCAACAAATCAATCGTTGAACAAGTTGTTGCATCTGGATTTGACGGTATCTTCCTTGTTGCTGCTAACCCAGTTGACATCTTGACTTACTCAACATGGAAATTCTCAGGTTTCCCTAAAGAACGCGTTATTGGTTCAGGTACTTCACTTGACTCAGCTCGTTTCCGTCAAGCACTTGCTGAAACTATCGGTGTTGATGCACGTTCAGTTCACGCCTACATCATGGGTGAGCACGGTGACTCTGAGTTTGCAGTTTGGTCACACGCTAACGTAGCAGGTGTTAAATTAGAACAATGGTTACAAGCTAACCGTGACTTGAATGAAGCTGACCTTGTTGAACTCTTCATTTCAGTTCGTGACGCTGCTTACTCAATCATCAACAAAAAAGGTGCAACCTACTACGGTATCGCAGTTGCCCTAGCTCGTATTACAAAAGCAATCCTTGACGATGAAAATGCTGTTCTTCCACTTTCAGTCTTCCAAGAAGGTCAATACGGTGTTGAAAACGTCTTTATCGGTCAACCAGCTATCGTTGGTGCGCACGGTATCGTTCGCCCAGTTAACATCCCATTGAACGACGCTGAAACTCAAAAAATGCAACTTTCTGCTCGCGAATTGCAAGAAATTATTGACGAAGCATGGAAAAACCCAGAATTCCAAGCTGCTTCTAAAAACTAATTCAATTAAATTTTAAAAAAAAGAAATGTCTAGACAAAACAGTCTAGACATTTTTTTGTATGACTTTAATCCATTTGAGCAAAAGCTGCTTCTGCATCTGCATTACTAATCGCTCCAAGCTGAATTTTCCCAATTTTCCCTTGTGAATCAATCAAAATTTCTGTTGGAATACTCCGAATTTGATAGGCTTGAAATGTCGCTCCTTCTGTGTCATACAAAACTGGAATATCTTTATAACCTTGTTCCTGATACCATTTTGGAAATTGATCAACAGTTTTTTCACCTTGAAGCCCTGGCGCAATCACCGACAAAATTTCGAAATCACGATCTTTCTTAGAAGCGAGTTCCATTAATTCTGGCATACTTTTACGGCAAGGCCCACACCAAGATGCCCAGAATTTAAGATAAACTTTTTTACCTTTGTAATCAGACAATTTTACTTCTTTTCCATCCATAGATTGCAAAGTAAAATCTGGTGCTTCTTTTCCGACTGCAACTTGTTGTAAGCTGGTTTGTTGTTGATTTTGACTTTGTTTACTTTCCTCTTGCCCACAAGCAATCAAAAGAAAGAGTGATAAGCAACTAAGCCCAAGACATAGGATTTTTTTCATCTTTAACTCCTTTTATCCAAATATTCCTGATAGTACATTTAATTGCCCAAATATCAATAGTATTCCCATAAGAATAATGAGCAGACCTCCAATTTTCTTAAGCAAGAGAATATGGGGTTTTATCTTACTAAAATAAGGCATGACAAAACCTGATGCCAAAGCTAATAGTAAAAACGGAAGAGCCATCCCCAGAGTGTAGACTAAAGTTAATAAAGCACCTTGAAGGGCACCGTTACCTCCTGAAGCTGCAAGAGCTAGCACTGAGCTTAAAACTGGACCGATGCATGGCGTCCAACCAAAGCTAAAGGTGATACCAAGTAGAAAAGCTGATAGATAGTGACCAGATTGACTCTGCTTGAAGTTAAGCGTCTTTTGTACCTCTAGCTTGCGTAAATGAAGGATCTCCATCTGATGTAAACCGAGAATTATAATGATAGCTCCCATAACATAGCGGAACCAGTCAGCATAGAGTAAATGGCCAAGAAATCCAGCTCCAAATCCTAGTATAAAGAAAATGACAGATATCCCTCCAATAAAGCAAAGGGTGCGTATCAAGCCTGACCATGCCACATCTCTTCCCAAAAAACGAAAGGTCCTTGATTTCTCCTGATTATCCAATAGTATACCCGCATAGACAGGTAATAAGGGGAAAATGCAGGGAGAAAAGAACGATAAAACTCCCGCTAAAAAAACGGAGATAAAAAATAAACTACTTTCCAATTAAAGACCTTCTTTCATAATTTTCACTTTATATTTTACTACAAATAACATTATAAGTCTTAACTTTGCTACGCTATTATTTTAGAGAAAACAAAAAGGAGCTAAGCTCCTTGAAAACCTTATTAATACGTTCCTTCTTCACCTTGGCTTGTCAAGATTACAGGGCCATCCTTGGTAATAACAAACTGATGCTCGTATTGACATGATAGACCACCATCGATGGTTTTATGAGCCCAACCTGTTTTCATATCAGTATCGATTTCCCAATCACCTGTATTGATCATAGGTTCAATTGTCAAAACCATACCTTCACGAAGGCGAAGGCCACGACCTGCGACACCGTAGTTTGGAACCATTGGTTCTTCATGCATAGTTGGACCAACACCATGGCCAACAAGATCACGGACAACACCGTATCCACGACTCTCAGCATATTCCTGAATCGCCGCACCGATATCACCGATACGATTTCCTACAACTGCCTGTTCAATACCTTTATACATAGCTTCCTTGGTAACATCCATCAAGTTTTTCACTTTCTCAGATGGAGTACCTACAGCATAAGCCCAACAAGAATCAGCTAAGCCACCCGTAAAGTTTTGAGTATATTTTTTCATCTGCTCAACCTTGTTAAAGTTGAGTTTAGAAACATTGAGGTCTGACTTGGCAATAGGTCCACCTAGAACCATATCAACCTTGAGAAGGTCACCCTCTTTGAGAATATAATGACGAGGGAAGGCGTGTGCTACTTCGTCATTGAGCGAACAGCAGGTTGCATATGGATAATCCATGATGGCTCCATCCACACCGATCTGTAGAGGAAGATAATTTTCCTCTTTACAACGTCGGCGAACATACTCTTCCACTTCCCACATATCTACACCTGGCTTGATGATATCACGCAAGCCGATATGGATACTCGCAAGGAAATCTCCAGCCTTATCCATTGCTTCAATTTCTCTTGCTGATTTTAATGTAATCATGTTTACTCCTAGATTCTAATTAATTTTTACAGTTACATTTGCTTTTGATACAATCTGATGATTGAGGTAAATATCATAATCAATGATAGCAGAGCGTCTGGTGTGGTGAATAATTCTAGCTTGAATCCGTAAAATGTCATCAATCTGAACAGCTTGCAAGAAATAAATCAACATCTGTTCAATGATGAGGTTACGCCCGCTATTAACGACTAAATCTTGGGTCATATGAGTCAAGATTTCTGAAAGAACTCCATTGGCTAGAACACCGTTTTTTTCTAACATGAAGGGTTCAACTGTAATAACCACTTCATCATGGTGGTAAGATAACTTCTGCCCAATCTGTTCTGAAAAGGTTGGTAGAGCAGAAACCTGAGAACGACTCATCTTTTCCATGACGTCACGCCTAGTAATGACACCTAGCAAGGTCTGGTTACTGCGCACAACTGGAACCATCTCAAAGTCTTCAGCAATCATTCTTTGACTAACGTTAGCGATATTCGTGGCTAGTCCAGTCATATAAACAGTTCGAGTCATAACCTTGTCAATGGTCGTACCTGGTGATTTATCACCTGCATCTCGCATGGTTACTACACCAACGACAACCTGGTGCTGATTAATAACAGGAAAACGGCTACTTCTATTTTTACGAACCAAGTCTAGATAGTCTTTAACTGTGTCTGTTTCCTGTAAATAACCATATTCATGACTGGTACGATAGATTTTTTCGACTGTCAAAATGTCTGTCTTAATCTGGACATTTGACAAGGCTCGGTTAATCATGGTCGCAATCGTGAATGTGTCGTGTTTACTACGTAAAACTGGGATATTTTTCTTATTGGCTGATTCTAAAACATCTTCGTGAACTTCAAATCCACCTGTGACTAAAACTGCATTTTCATTTTCAAGTGC
Source organism: Streptococcus sp. KHUD_014 (assembly GCF_051106275.1). Classification (GTDB taxonomy): domain Bacteria; phylum Bacillota; class Bacilli; order Lactobacillales; family Streptococcaceae; genus Streptococcus. The sequence goes on from NZ_CP193666.1 coordinate 1,245,545, forward strand.
CAATAATTGGATCCGTGTTCTGTCACCGACAATAAGTAGACCACCATCATGAAGATAAGATAGAATATTCTTTTCTGTCATGGCTCCAATGGAGAATTTACTGAATTCTCTCTCTAACCCATCCTGACCTGCCAAAACTTCTGATCCTGTGACTTCTGCAATTTCTGCAAAGGTTAATCTCTCAATGGCAACTTTTTTGGACTTGACACGGACAGTTCCACTTCGAGGGCGTGTTTCAACCAATCCTCTATTTTCAGCTTCTTTGATAGCCCGATAAGCTGTACCATCACTCACTCCGAGTCGATTTGAAATACTGCGAACACTAACGCGTTTTCCGACTGGTAATTCTTCTAAATAAGCTAAAATTTCTTGGTGTTTACTCATTTAGCTCTCCTTTTGTATAGCGGAATTCTAGATAATCTCGCATCTTTCGGGTATAGCGATCACTGCCTTTAAAGCGACGATAAAGACTAAAACCTGACTTTTGCGCTACCTTCTGACTAGCACTATTTTCCAAATGCGTTACGATTGATAATTGCTTTAAGGCAAATTGATCCATTGACAGTTCACATAACTTAGTTACCGCTTCTGTCATATATCCCTTAGACCAATAGTCTTTCTTTAAAAAATAGCCAATTTCCGCTTCCTTCTTAATCTCATCAAGTTTCTCAAACTTGATGGAACCAATCATCTTCTCATCCTTCTTATCGCAGATCGCCCAGATTCCCAAAGGTGACTTCATAAAATAGTTGGCAAGGGCATATTGACTTTCTTCAAGACTGGCTTGAGCTGGAAAGATAAATTGTAGATTCTCCGGATCAGATGCTAATTGATGAAAGTCAGCAGCGTCGGCAAAAAAGAAGGGACGGAAATATAACCGTTCCGTCTCATAGAAAGAAAACATTGCTAATTTTGTCCAGATATTCATATTAATCCTCTAAGATTAGTCTTCGATTAGTTCAATATCTGCTCCGAGGTTTCGTAATTTCTCGATAATATTTGAGTAGCCTCGAAGGATAAATTCAACATTGGTAATTTCAGTTCTTCCTTCAGCCATCAAACCAGCAATCACCAGTGCTGCACCTGCACGTAGGTCTGTCGCCTTGACATTTGCACCGTGTAAAGGATTGCCCCCTTTATAAATGATGTGATCGTTTGTTGTGGAGATATCTGCATTCATTTTTGCCAATTCGAAAACATGGTTGACGCGTTTTTCATAAATAGTGTCAATCAATGTTCCACGCCCCTCTGCTTTTAATAGCAAAGGTGTAATTGGTTGTTGAAGGTCAGTGGCAAAACCTGGATATGGCGCCGTCTTAATGTTGATAGCCTTTAAGTTAGATTGTTCTTCAACAAAAATACTATCTTCAGACACAGTCATACGAACACCCATTTCATCTAATTTGGCAATAAAACCTTCCAAGTGCTCGTACAAGACATTATTGATACGAATTCCTTGACCAACCGCCGCAGCCATGGAAATATAAGTACCTGCTTCAATACGATCGGGAATAACTTGATGGCGAGTTCCATGAAGGCTCTCAACACCATCAATGATGATCATATCAGTACCTGCACCACGAATGTGAGCTCCCATATTGTTCAATAGAGTAGCTACATCGATAATTTCAGGCTCACGGGCAGCATTCTCAATGACTGTACGACCCTTGGCTTTGACAGCTGCTAACATGGTATTAATAGTTGCACCAACACTAACTGTATCCATGTAAATGTTTGCACCATGTAGCATTGACCCCTGAGCAGAGAGATTCATGTTATCTCCCTCATAGCTTGTCTTAGCTCCCATTGCTTCAAAAGCTTTTAAGTGTAGGTCGATTGGACGTGGACCTAAGTCACACCCTCCTGGTAACCCTACAGTTGCTTCACCAAATCGCCCCAAAAGGCTACCGTAAAAGTAATAGGAAGCTCGAAGACTGTTAATTTTACCATAAGGCATCGGTTTATTCTGAACACCACGAGGGTCAATCTCTAAAACATCATCATAGCGTTTGACACTAGCTCCCATGATTTCCATAATTTCAATAAGACTCGCCACATCAGAGATGTCTGGAACACAATCCAGGATCACCACATCATCAGCTAAAATAATGGCGGGTATCAAAGCAACGACACTATTTTTAGCACCGCTAATCGTGATTTCCCCTTTTAATGGTCTTCCACCGTTAATGACAATTTTTTTCATGTTATACTCTTTCACTATTTATTATGAAGGTCTCACCCTACATTATACCATATTTGATCCATAATAGCTATTCCTATTAAAGAAATAAGTCAACACTCGTCTTTAGATAGGCTTAAAAAACTTAGAAACAAATTCGCATTTCTATCGGATTTTAAATATGGGTATCAGCGTGGGTACCAAAACAAAAAAATAGGCTCTCCGAAAACTCGGAAAGCCTTATTTAATGCTACTTCTAGCTTCCTCGCCTTTTTATTTCAAGGCTCGGGATAAAAAGGTTCACTGGACCTTTTTATTTAGCGATTGGGTAAACAGAAACTTGTTTTTTATCGCGACCTTTACGTTCAAAGCGTACTACGCCCTCAACTTTAGCGAATAAAGTATCGTCTCCACCACGTCCAACGTTTACACCTGGATAGATGTGTGTACCACGTTGACGGTAAAGGATAGATCCACCTGTTACAGTTTGTCCGTCAGCTGCTTTAGCTCCAAGACGTTTCGCTTGTGAATCACGTCCGTTTGATGTAGAACCTCCACCTTTTTTGTGGGCGAAAAGTTGCATGTTAGTAAGAGTCATTTTTAACATAATGTTTTCCTCCGTGTTAGTTTTCTGTGATAACTCTGGTTTGGACGAACTCAGAAGAGTCCTCCGATAAGTTTGCCATTCCTAAGAAAAATGATTCAAAGAATAACTGAGTCATTTCTCTCTGATGTGAAGGGATATCTTTAGGAATTTCCACCATTAGATAACCATCTTCGTCTTCGTTTAATTGTAAGATTGGTTCATAGCCTGCAAATTTCTCAATTGAATTGACAAAGTTAGTGGCAAGCGTAGAAACCGATGCACACACGACGTCAAAGCCGTTTTCGCCAATTTTGGCGTGTCCAGTAATCTCCGCACTCCTCAGCTCGCCATCTTCGGCTCTCTCAAAGACTGCTTGTATCATGTGTTCTCCTTAAAATTAAGCGTTGATTGCGTTGATGACAACTTTAGTATATGGTTGACGGTGACCTTGTTTACGGTGGCTACCTTTTTTAGGTTTGTACTTGTAAGTAACAACTTTCTTTTGTTTTCCTTGTTTTTCAACAGTTCCAACTACAGTAGCTCCAGCAACAAGTGGAGTTCCGACAACAGTGTTTTCACCACCAACAAGAACAACTTCGTTAAAAGTAACTTCTTGACCAGCTTCAACGTTCAATTTTTCAACGTAAACTGCTTGACCAACTTCAACTTTAACTTGTTTTCCGCCAGTTTTGATAATTGCGTATGTGCTCATTATGCACCTCCTATGATTTTTGGGGTTTCCCCGTATTTTTGTGAAGACTCGCCTAGCATCGTGGGACGAACCACTTAAAAGAAGAGCTCTTAGTATAACAAAGAATAAACTAGGAATTAAGCCGAAGACATAACTTATGTTAGGCAAGGCGATAATGACGAAGTTTAAATTTGTTATACGACGAGCAACGATGTTCGTGCGGTTGCACAGGATCGTGCATAGTCAACTCTACAAGTATAGCATGAATCCTATTTTTTGACAAGCATTTATCATCAAAATTAAGCTTTTTCTCCGACTTTTTTCCTCCAAGCAGCAAAAAGCATGCTTAGATAAAAAATACTCATCATGAGTGGAATCCCTAAAATTGTTTTTTCTTCATAAAAAATACTCAGATAAGCTGAGACAACAACTCCAAGTACAAAACTCGATAGCAAACTAACAAAGATTAGACCTTCTCGCAAAAAAGGGGTATGTTTGGTTCGAACATAGTCCCCGAAAGCCAACATAGTTCGTTTAATATTTCCCGTCATAAAAGCATTGTTATAGGCAATTCCTGAAACTTCTCCAAAAGCAGTCGTTACTAATCCCATACAAAATGCAAGCGGCGGAACTATAAAGTGATTATCGACTGTTAATGGTACAAATCCGATAATCAAGGATAAAACTCCCAAAGGAACAAGGGATAGAATTGGTTTTTTTACAATTTTCAATTTTTCCTTGTAAATAGTTAGGAGAAATACTCCCAACATGAAGGACAAAAGGGTCAATATTTTCACTTCAGCATCTGCTACATTGTGTTGAACGATTCCAACTGATAAAAAAACCACATTTCCAGTTTGACCTGCAACTAGGGTATTTCCTCTTTCGATAAAGGTATAGGCATCTACATAGCCCGCACAAAAAGTCAAAAAAAGCGCCAATCTTTTTGAATGACGAGAAATTTTTCTCATTGGTAATAATCTCATACTACACTCCTAATTCTACTAAAACTATTGTACCATTTTCTCTTAATTTTTCGAAGTGTCAAATAAAAGATTTGTCTCCCTTTGGCTAGTTTAGTCTATCTGTGATATAATGAAAGCAGTCATTACTTGTAGAAAAGGAGATTTCATGCTAAAACTTGGTATTATCGGTACTGGTGCAATCAGTCACCACTTTATAGAAGCTACTCATACTAGTCAAGAATTCCAGTTAGTGGCTGTTTATTCAAGAAACCTCACGACTGCCCAGCAATTTGCTAGTCCTTATCAAAATGTTAGTCTATTTGATAATTTAGAGGATTTCTTCCAGTCTGAATTTGATGTTGTCTATATCGCAAGTCCAAATTCTCTACACTTTACTCAAGCTAAGGCTGCTTTATCTGCTGGCAAGCATGTTGTCCTTGAAAAACCAGCTGTCACTCAACCACAAGAATGGCAGGATTTAGTTGAAACAGCTCAAGAAAATCAATGTTTTATCTTTGAAGCAGCAAGAAACTATCACGAAGATGCTTTTGCGACAATTAAAGACTTTCTTGCAGACAAGCAAGTTTTAGGGGCAGATTTTAACTATGCCAAGTATTCTTCTAAGATGCCAGACCTTCTTTCTGGAAACACTCCGAATGTCTTTTCAGACCGTTTTGCTGGTGGGGCTCTCATGGACTTGGGAATTTATCCGATCTATGCTGCGGTTCACGTATTTGGAAAAGTATTCGATGCGACCTATCAAGCTCAACAACTTGACAACACTATTGATCTAAACGGAGATGGTATCTTATTTTATCCCGGTTATCAAGTCCATATCAGGGCTGGTAAAAATATTACTTCTAATCTGCCTTGCGAAATATATACAACAGATGGAACACTGACGCTCAACACTATCGAACACGTTCGATCAGCTATTTTCACTGATCATCAAGGTAATGAAACACATCTACCTATTCAGCAAGCACCTCATACCATGACTGAGGAGGTCGCTGCTTTTGCTAACATGATCAAGCAGCCAAACCTAGAACTTTACCAAGCTTGGCTGGATGATGCAACACACGTCCATAAGCTACTTTACACCATGCGCCAGACTGCTGGCATTAGATTTGAGGCAGAAAAATGAAAACCAAACTACCAACTGAATGGCTAGAACTCCTTGACCAACTCGGCTTTCAAGAATTCACACCTATTCAAATTCAGCTTTTTGATCCGATTTTAGACGGTCAAACCCTTCTTGGAGTCAGTCCAACTGGTACAGGGAAGACTTTAGCCTATCTCCTACCTAGTCTTCTCAAACTGCAAAAGAAAAAAGCCCAACAATTATTGATTTTAGCGCCAAATACTGAACTGGCTGGTCAGATTTTTGAGGTAACTAAAACCTGGGGTGAAGCTATTGGCTTGACTGCTCAGCTCTTCCTGTCAGGTTCGAGTCAGAAACGACAAATTGAACGACTAAAAAAAGGACCAGAAATTCTAATTGGAACTCCTGGTCGTATCTTTGAACTGATTAAATTGAAAAAAATCAAGATGATGAATGTGGAGACTATTATACTTGATGAATTTGACCAGTTGCTAGATGATTCTCAAATCCACTTTGTAGAAAAGATTACCCACTACGCACCTCGTGACCACCAACTCATCTACATGAGTGCCACTACAAAGTTTGATCAAGATAAGATTGCGCCTAACACGCGCACCATCGACCTCTCTGATCAAAAGTTGGACAACATTCAACACTTCTACATGCAAGTAGACCAACGTCATCGAGTAGATATGCTTAGAAAACTGGCACATGTCGAGGACTTCCGCGGACTGGTATTCTTCAATAGCTTGTCAGACCTTGGAAGTGCCGAGGAAAAATTGCAGTATCGTGATGTTTTAGCTGTTTCACTAGCTAGCGATGTCAACGTCAAATTTAGAAAAGTTATCTTAGAAAAATTCAAAGATAATCAGCTAACATTACTTCTTGCAACAGACCTTCTAGCTCGTGGTATCGACATTGACAACCTGGAATGTGTGCTCAACTTTGACGTCCCTAGAGACACGGAAACTTACACTCACCGTGCGGGTCGTACAGGACGCATGGGTAAAGAAGGCTATGTCATCACTCTTGTGACCCATCCAGAAGATCTTAAAAAACTTAAGAAATTTGCAAGTGTACGTGAAATCGTCTTGAAAAATCAAGAACTATATATCAAATGAGAGTGGGACAGAAATCGTTAATTCGTTAGAATTCGATTTCGTCGTCCCACCTCCGCACAGTTGAGTAAGTCTGTAAAAGCTGATGAAATCAGCGTAGTAGAGCCCACTCAACCACTGCGTCTTACTCGACAATCCAAAGACAATTTAGAGACTAGGACTTTTGTCCCAGCCTCTTTTTCTTACCCCCAGGTAATTTCTAAGCGATAGTTTGCAAATGGATCTCCTTCTTTGTTTTGTAGTTGATAGGCTAGTTCAATCTTTTGTTGTTCAACTTGATAATGACTTGTTTGGATGATAAACTCCTGTATCCCCATTGGTGTAGGAATATAGGCTAAACTATCAGCTTCCTTCAGAAAACGCATGATGGTCTTAGGGTTTGAAAATCGAGACATCACCAACTCTGTATCATTAAACTTCAGTACCACTTTTTCCTTCTCTTCATTGTAAAAAAGGAGATAGGAAAAATCACCTTTCTCACGTAACTCAACGTCATAAAGTTGGTCGATCACTTCCAATTGTTCATCAAATTGGATGGTATTTCTCATTCGAATCTTCACTTCAAGTCCTCTTTCTTCACTCTTATCCTACTATTTTACCAAAAACTGTGGCTTTTTGCTATAATGGTTTTATGAATGAAAAAGTATTTCGTGACCCTGTTCACAATTATATCCATGTTGATAATCAGATTATCTATGACTTAATCAATACCAAAGAATTTCAACGGCTTCGTCGTATCAAGCAGCTCGGAACATCCAGTTACACCTTTCATGGTGGAGAACATAGTCGTTTCTCTCACTGTCTAGGTGTGTACGAGATTGCACGACGCATCACCGAGATTTTTGAGGAAAAGTATCCTAAAGAATGGGATCCTTCGGAGTCCCTCCTAACCATGACTGCAGCCCTCCTTCATGACTTAGGACATGGTGCCTACTCGCATACCTTTGAAAATCTCTTTGATACCGATCATGAGGCGATTACGCAGGAAATTATCCAAAGCCCCGACACAGAGATTCACCAGGTTCTTTTACAGGTAGCTCCAGATTTCCCAGAAAAGGTAGCTAGCGTTATAGACCACACTTATCCAAATAAGCAGGTGGTTCAATTGATTTCGAGTCAAATCGATGCAGACCGCATGGACTATCTCTTACGTGACTCCTACTTTACAGGTGCTTCCTATGGAGAATTCGACCTAACACGTATCTTACGAGTTATTCGCCCTATCGAAAACGGAATTGCTTTTCAACGAAACGGGATGCATGCCATCGAAGACTATGTTCTTAGTCGCTATCAAATGTATATGCAGGTATATTTCCATCCAGCAACACGTGCTATGGAAGTACTTCTGCAAAATCTTTTGAAACGTGCTAAAGAACTTTATCCAGGAAACAAGGACTTCTTTACACTTACATCCCCACATCTACTGCCATTTTTCGAAAAAAATGTTAGCTTAGCTGACTATCTATCTTTGGATGACGGAGTTATGAATACCTATTTCCAACTATGGATGACCAGTTCTGACAAGATTTTAGCTGACCTGTCGCAGCGCTTTGTCAATCGCAAGGTCTTTAAATCAATCACCTTTTCACAAGAAGATCAAGAACAGCTTGCATCTATGAGAAAACTGGTAGAAGATATCGGCTTTGACCCTGACTATTACACAGCTATCCATAAGAACTTTGACCTTCCTTATGATATCTATCGCCCTGAATCTGAAAACCCACGAACGCAGATTGAGATTATACAAAAAAATGGAGAACTAGCAGAACTCTCTAGCCTTTCTCCTATCGTTCAATCCCTTGCTGGCAGTCGCCACGGAGATAATCGTTTCTACTTCCCAAAAGAAATGTTGGATCAAAACAGCATCTTTGCAAGCATCACTCAGCAATTTTTACACTTGATTGAAAACGATCATTTTAAACCAAATAAAAACTAAAAGAGGAACTATATGAGTATTAAACTAATCGCCGTCGATATCGATGGAACCCTTGTCAACAGTCAAAAGGAAATCACTCCAGAAGTCTTTTCTGCCATCCAAGATGCCAAACAAGCTGGTGTTAAAGTTATGATTGCAACTGGTCGCCCTATCGCAGGAGTTGCCAAACTTCTAGATGACTTGAAATTAAGAGACGAAGGGGACTACGTTGTTACCTTCAACGGTGCCCTTGTTCAAGAAACCGCTACAGGTCATGAAATTATCAGCGAATCCTTGACTTATGAAGATTATTTAGATATGGAATTCCTCAGTCGCAAACTTGGCGTCCACATGCATGCCATTACCAAGGACGGTATCTACACTGCCAATCGCAATATCGGAAAATACACAGTGCACGAATCAACCCTCGTCAGCATGCCCATCTTCTATCGTACACCTGAAGAAATGGCTGATAAGGAAATCGTCAAGTGTATGTTTATCGATGAACCGGAAATTCTCGATGCTGCTATTGAAAAGATTCCAGCAGAATTTTACGACCGCTACTCTATCAACAAATCTGCTCCTTTCTACCTCGAACTTCTTAAAAAGAATGTGGACAAAGGTTCAGCTATCACTCACTTAGCTGAGAAACTCGGTTTGAACAAGGATGAGACTATGGCTATCGGTGATGAAGAAAATGACCGTGCCATGCTTGAAGTTGTTGGTAACCCCGTTGTTATGGAAAACGGAAATCCAGAACTCAAAAAAATCGCCAAATACATCACTAAATCTAATGACGAATCTGGTGTGGCCTATGCCATTCGCACATGGGTACTGTAGAAGATACGGATACATGAAAACCGCTCAGCAGAGCGGTTTTTACTATGTTAGAACTCAATTTCCAGTATTGGTTGTACAGTTACTTAAATCTTGAGAGTACAAAAAAATGAGAAATATTAAATATTTTTTCAATTTTACAATCCCAATTCTATGAAGGTTAACGAGATCGTTTATAAAACACTAAAATCATTTTTTATCCTTTTCTATAAACAAAAAAAGCCAGTTAAAACTGACTTTTAAAATTATATCCACTTACCTGAATAATCTAATTTATATTTACCTTCAATCACTTCATTTCGAGCATACACACCATTAGATTTTAAATAATACCACGCTTTATAGCTTGAGTCATAAATCCATTCACTTGTGGCCATCTTACCATTAGATTTCAGATAATATGAACCTTGCCAGCTACTACGTAAATAGCTTCCATCAGACTTCAAATAGTACCATGCTTTGTAATACGAGTCATAAATCCATTCACTTACGGCCATCTTACCATTAGATTTCAGATAATATGAACCTTGCCAGCTACTACGTGAATAGTTTCCATCAGACTTCAAATAGTACCATGATTTGTAATATGAGTCATAAACCCATTCATTCACAGCCATTTTACCATCTGATTTCAAATAATATGAACCTTGCCAAGTATTTCTCAATGGTTGATTATTCTTATAGAAATACCATGTTTTACCTTCTTGAATCCAGCCATTCTTCTTAGATGAAGGAACTATAGCAGGCTTAGAAGGAGTTTTTTCTACTTGTTTTTTATTCTGAACATATCTTCCAGTTCCATCAACATAGTATCGACCATTGTCTACCCATGAATCGGTAACCATTTTCCCATCAGAACCGAACCAATAATCACCTTCCCAGGTATTTTTTATAGGTTTATTATTTTTATAGAAATACCATGCTGTTCCTTCTTGAACCCAACCATACTTTTGATTTTTATTTTGAACATATTTTCCTGACTTGTCAACGTAATAACGTCCATTGTCTACCCATGAATCGGTAGCCATTTTTCCATCAGAACCGAACCAATAATCACTTTCCCAGGTATTTTTTAAAGGTTGATTATTCTTGTAGAAATACCAATCATTTCCTTCTCTTATCCAGCCTTTTTTCTCTTTTAAGGCTTCTTTCGCTTTACGCTCTTTCTCCTTTTCTTTCTCTTCCTCTTCATTTAACTTATCAATTTCTTTAGAAATCCTTTCATACTCTTTATAAGAAATTTGCAATTTTTCCAGCTTACTTTTTTCAGTTTCCAATTCTTTTTCTTTCTTTCCAAGAGTTGATTTTCTGTTACTTTCTGTAGTATTCACAGGAGTTTTTATACTAAAATTATTCTTAGTTGATTTTGAAATTTCCTCGTCCGAAACAGTAATGAAACTCATTTGAGTTCCATCTTTCAACAAGAAAATTGAAAGACCAAAATAATCTACATTATTCGGATTCCCCCAATTCAAACCAGCAATAGATTGAGCATGAAGGTATTCATAACCATTATACATAAAATCTAAAATGGCATCATAAATAACTCGTTTTAATTCTGCTTTAGTAACATCATTTAAACGCTGAGTCGTACCTGCGCCATTTTCATAATATTGACCACCATATTTTTTTTCTTCATCTTCCTTAGTAGAGGTAAGCAAACCATACTCTCTAGCTACCTCATTGATTCCCTTCACATAGTGCCAATCCCATACACTTCTATCTGCTTTTTGCATTTTAACAGAGAGTTTACTAGCAAAATCAATAGACGATTCAGCAAGAACTAGTTCCTTAGTTCCCATTTGCCTTCTTACTTGATTTATCATATCAAAGGCAAAATAGTTCAATTCAATCAATACTTCTTTAGGAAGACTATCTAGTTCATAAACCTCAGCTTCATCAGAACCAACAGTTACAAAGTCATTTTTCTGTAAAGCTAACTTCGCACTTTCACTTTTCAAAATTTCTTCTGCCTGATCTCGCTCTTGTTCACTCTTACTAAAATCAAAGTTATCCTTTAATGCTTTAGCATAAGCAGGACTTACCTTAATCGTATTCTTCTCACTATATGGAACTTTCAAGGCTTCAACTTGTTTCTTCAAGGTATCAACCTTATCCTCAGATTCAACAAGTGAATACCAACGACCATCACCTGAATAGCTAGTAACACCATTCTTCTTAGCAAGTTCACTTCTTTGATTATCTAATTCTTTAATCTTAGATTGTCTTACAGAATCAGCATGAACAACACTACAACTAAATGCAAATAAAGTTGCAGTAGTCAGTAAAGTCAACGACTTCTTGAAATTCATTCTAAAATCCCCTTTGAAATAATATTTTTTATTGTATTATACCATAAATAAGTACTAAACATACTGAGGATCCCATTTTAAAGTATTGAAAATAGAATAGATCAGTCTCCTAATCTACTTCATTCTATATTCATTGACTTTTAGTCAAATTTTAGTCATGATTTGGTCAAAAAAACAAAAAATACTAATTTATTTTTAAAAATGAATTTGTGATGACTGCCTTTAAATAAACACTTTGCATATTCTTTGTCTTTCTTTACATTAGTAAAAATGCCCCCTGCAGGAATCGAACCTGCAACTACTCCTTAGGAGGGAGTTGTTATATCCATTGAACTAAGGGAGCTAGAGAAAAACTCTGCCGAATGAGCAGAGTTTTTTGGTCGAATTAACGACGGATTTCTTTGATACGAGCTGCTTTACCTTGAAGAGCACGCAAGTAGTACAATTTCGCACGACGTACTTTACCGTAACGAACAACTTCGATCTTTTCAACACGTGGAGTGTGAATTGGGAAGATACGTTCAACACCTACACCGTTAGAGATTTTACGAACTGTGTAGTTTTCTGAGATGCCAGCACCTTTACGTGCAATAACAACACCTTCAAAAATCTGGATACGTTCACGGTTTCCTTCGACAACTTTCGCGTGTACACGAACAGTGTCACCAGGACGGAATGATGGGATATCAGTACGAAGTTGACCTTCAGTCAAGCTTTGGATTAATGGATTCATTTTATTCTCCTATCTTTGTCAATCTTGAGGAAACTTCCTCAGCGGATAAACTGTATTTTTGTGCGTCCATTACACACAAGATACAGTTTATCAAATTTCTAAAAAAAAGTAAAGAAATTTATAGCAAAATTCCTAAAAAAATCGCAACCAAACCACCTAGGTAGGTCAAAGTTAAATAAGAATAAAAGACCTTCTTATCGCTCAACAGTCTTTGAAGTTCATCATTCAAGGTTGAAAAAGTGGTTAGACCTCCACAAAAACCTGTAGCAAGAATAGTATAGATCTCTTTATCTTCCACATAATTATAGAATAAACCAATTAAAAAGCAACCTAGAAGATTTGCAAGAAGTGTCCCTAGTGGTAAAACCCTCTCTTGATTGAGACTAGATAGGAAATAACGGACAAGTGCTCCGACTCCACAAGCAAGTGCTAGATAAATGATTACCATTTCTTCCTCCCTAGATAATAAGCCAATAAAAGCCCTCCACCTATACTCAAAAGCAAATACATGACCAAACTCAGATAACGCCCTGTATCAAGCAGTTTTACAGCATCAAGCATTAGACTAGAAAAGGTTGTCAAACCTCCGCAAAAACCTGTACCCAGTGCTAAAATCAACCCCTTACTGGTCCCCTTATAAACCAGATAACCTTTGACAAGATAAACTAAGCAAAAAATTCCTAGATAGTTAGCAAAAAGAGTTCCCCAAGGGAAGCCTGGACTAGCTGGCAACCATGTAGAAATCAGATAGCGGACAAGTCCTCCCAGCATGGCAGCTAGAAAAATTCCTAGCGGATAGAATTGTTCTTTTTTCATAAGAGTTTCTGCTCCTGGTAGTCTCTAGACCGCTTGAGAATATCTGAAAAAGTCGCGACTATCGGCTCCTGATACTGCTTATCCTCTACCCGATTTCTTACTTTCTCAAATATTATTCCCTCTCTTTTACTATCAAAGACTGGCTTTCCTGAAGTTTTTTTAAAGGTCGCCACCTGATCCACTAAGGTCATACGTTTTTCTAAAAGGCCAACTAATTCTTGGTCAACTTGATCTATCTGTTGACGAATAACTTCCAAATCCATCTCGTCTCCTTTTTTATTTCATGTTTTCATACAAAAGTCTTCTTCAAAGTGGTGCGAAAAGAGAAACTGCTAAGAAATGAAAAAGACTGCACTAACCTTGTTTAGTCAGCACAGTCAGATCTTTACCCTACTTTAGCAGCTAACTCTTCTGCGAATTGCTCTAAGCGTTCAATATCTTCTTCTTCTGCAGAAAGATCTACTTTGACAGATTCTGAACCTTTCTCAGCTCCTGTAGAAACAAATACATGATCAAAATCATCAACAGCTTTACAAAACTCGTCGTAGAAAGTATCACCTGATCCAACAACTCCATAGATTTTGCCATTCAAGTTAAGATCTGCTAGGTCTTCATAGAAGTCCATCATCTCATCAGGCAATTCTCCATCACCGTAGGTATAGGTTGCTACAATTGCGATATCTGCTTCTAGGAAGTCTGAAGCGTCAACAGTTGTACACTCGTCCACATCGACATCCAATCCCAAGTCACGTAATTTATCTGCTACAATATCTGCGATTTCTTCGGTATTACCGGTCATACTGGCAAATACAATTTTTGCTAATGCCATATCGTCCTCCTCAATTTATCTTTCTCCATTATATCACATCTTTTTCATTTTAAAAATAAAAACTCTTGTGCTACAATGAAATGAGAAAGAATTGAGGTTATTTATGGAAATTTGCCATCAAATTTTAGAAAAAATTAAAGAATACGATACTATTATCATTCACCGTCATATGAAACCAGACCCTGATGCCTTGGGAAGTCAGGTCGGACTCAAGGCTCTTCTGGAACATCATTTCCCAGAGAAAAATATTAAAGTAGTTGGTTATGATGAACCAACACTAACATGGCTTGCAAAGATGGATCAGGTTGCAGATAGTGACTACCATGGTGCTCTTGCAATTATCTGTGATACAGCCAATACGGCTCGTATTGATGACAAGCGTTACCAACAGGCTGAAACTGTTATCAAGATTGATCACCATCCAAATGACGAAGTTTATGGAGACTTAGTCTGGGTAGATACTAACTCAAGTAGTGCTAGTGAGATGATTGCCCTCTTTGCAGAAGAAACAAAGCTTGAACTTTCGGATTATGCTGCTAAACTATTGTGTGCAGGTATTATTGGTGATACTGGTCGTTTCTTATATCCTTCTACTTCTAGTCGTACTCTTCGTATCGCAAGCCATCTACGCGAACATAATTTTGACTATGCAGAATTAACTCGTAAGATGGACACGATTAGTTTCAAAATTGCCAAACTTCAAGGCTATGTCTATGATCATCTAGAAGTCGATGAAAATGGAGTTGCCCGTGTCATTCTAAGCCAAGAACTTCTCCAGTCTTACCAAATAACTGATTCTGAAACAGCTGCTATTGTTGGAGCTCCAGGTCGTATTGAGGATGTCAATCTATGGGGAATTTTTGTAGAACAAGCAGACGGTCACTATCGTGTTCGTCTTCGCAGTAAATTTGTCCCAATCAATGGTGTTGCAAAAGAACATGATGGCGGTGGCCATCCCCTTGCAAGTGGTGCCAACTCCTATAGTTTAGAGGAAAATGAGCTCATCTACCAAAAATTAAAAAACTTACTGAAAAAATAGATAAAAAGCTTGCCAAACTTCTCAGAATCTGATAGACTAGTATGGTAACAATCTATGGCTCGCAAAGAGACCATGGCAGAAAGGAAATATTGCAAAATGAAAAAAGATATCCATCCAGAATATCGCCCAGTTGTCTTCATGGACACAACTACTGGTTACCAATTCCTTAGCGGTTCAACAAAACGCACAAACGAAACTGTTGAGTTCGAAGGCGAAACTTACCCATTGATCCGTGTGGAAATTTCATCAGACTCACACCCATTCTACACTGGACGTCAAAAGTTCACTCAAGCAGATGGACGCGTGGATCGTTTCAACAAAAAATACGGTCTCAAATAATCATAAAAAGAACAGTTCTAGCTGTTCTTTTTTTGTTTCTTAAAATTAAGAGTCAACTACCACTGCTGTTCCACTGCATGTGACCATCAACATACCATTTTCAGCACCTAAAGTTTCATAGTCCATTTTTACGCCTATAATAGCATTAGCTCCACGTTCACTTGCACGCTCCATCATTTCTGCTAGAGCTTCTTCTCTAGCTTGAGTCAATTCACCTTCATAACTACTAGCTCGACCTCCAAAAACATTACTGAAACCAGCAGCCATATCTTTAAGCATATTAACGCCAGCAACCACTTCACCAAAGACAATTCCTCTGTATGCTAGGATTTTCTTTCCTTCGATTCCCGTAGTTGAAATAATCATCTTCACTTCCTCCTTACTTCTTTGACAAGATTCTATACCCTTTCATTCCTTTTGTCAAGAAATTCTATAAGGGACTCAGAAACTCTGCTCACCATCCTTGTCTGCTTTCCGTATAGTGCCAACTGTATTGATAAGGACTTGAATGTTTCCTTTGTGAATGTAAATTGGGATGTCTTTCTCAGCCTTCACCAATCTTGCCAATAGGTCGAGATTGATGTCTCTGACTGGCAAAGAAGAGGCTGTTCTACACTGCCCCACAAATGCCCCCAAACAATAAAAAAAAGCCTGTCACACAAGCTCAAATACTTGATATGACGGGCTTTTTCTAAATTTATTATTTAACAGCGTCTTTAAGAGCTTTACCAGCTTTGAATGCTGGAACTTTTGAAGCTGCGATTGTAATTTCTTTACCAGTTTGTGGGTTGCGTCCTTTACGTGCTGCACGCTCACGAACTTCGAAATTACCAAAACCGATCAATTGAACTTTTTCACCAGCTGCAAGGTAATCAGCTACTGCTGCGAATACAGCGTCTACTGCTGCTGCTGAATCTTTCTTAGTCAATTCTGTAGCTTCTGCTACTTTAGCGATCAAATCTTGTTTGTTTGCCATGTTAATAAATCCTCCAAATAATTTCTAATTAACAATTACAATCATATCCTAAAATCTCTTATAGGTCAAGTCAAAAACGCTATTTCTTGCGATTTTCTTTATTTTTTTAGGAATCATATCTTATCAAAATAGCCCAAGCATTTTCACCTGTATGAGTTTGAATAATTGAACCTGTTTCTAAGACAGAGATTGGTTTTTCAACATAGACTTGTAGAACTTCTTTCATCTCTTTAGCCCAGTCATTAGTGCCTGAATAAGAAATTCCAATTTCTGCAACAGAACGTTCTGATAATTTTGAAACTAACTCATCCAACCATTTTTTAAAGGTTTTGGAACCACGTCCTTTCACGATTGGTTGCAACTCGTCATCCTTCATCTGCATGACTACGCGAATGTTTAGTAGAGAACTTAAAAGACCTGTAACACGGCCAATACGACCACCTTTAACAAGGTTTTCCAAGGTTGAAACACCAATGAAAAGCTCTGTATTTTTCTTCACTTCTTCTACATGCGCCAAGATTGTTTCTAAATCTTTCCCTTCTTGAGCTAATTTAGCTGCTTCAACAACTTGAAACTTGAGGGCTTGGTCTGTAAAAGAACTATCTACTACAGTTACTTTAGCAGTCGATAAGCTAGCTCCCTGACGCGCTGCTTCTACAGTGCCAGATAAGGCATGCGACATATGAATCGCTAAAATCTGACTACCATCCTTACTCAAATCTTCAAAAATCTCAGCAAAAAGTCCCACTGGAGGTTGACTCGTTTTAGGAAGATTTTTACTTTCTTGCATCAAGCGAAGGAATTCCCCTTCTTCAAGATCAGCATCCGAATAAAGAACACTATCAATCATTACAGAGAGAGGAACAACGGTAATATTTAATTCTTTTACCACTTCTGGTTCAATGGTAACTGACGAATCCGTTACAATTTTTACTTGTGTCATAATTCAAATCTTTCTATGTCTCACCCATAAAGCGAGTTTTTCAATTTAGCTATAACAATTATATCAAAAAAATGCTAAAAATTCATACTGGATCCTTTGAATTTCACAGCCTATTTTAATAATTTTCTTCGTGTTATAGCTGAATATAAAAATAGTCGCCTAGTAAGACGACTACTTTAACATTACAATAAACGCTCATACAAATCCTGCATCTGTATATCATCAGGAACCAACTTGAGATAACTTTGAATCTGGGCTTTGGCTTCTTCAAATTTCCCAAGCTCACGCAAGAGGTAAATATATTGCTCCAAAAACTCTGGATTTTCCTTTAATTCTGGAAGCAATTCCTGATAAGATTCAAATGCCACATCCAAATCTTCAGTTTCTTGATAGCTCCTTGCAATCATCCATTTAGTCAAGAGATTTTCTGGCTCATAAACTTCTAAAGCTAAAATATCTTCGTAACGTTCCTGTTCTTGATATATAGTTGCTAGACGCAATAAGATTTCTTCTTGATCCTCTGCATCTTCTTGAGCTTGAAGAAGATAAGCTTCCGCCTGTTCGGGTTGATGCAATTCGTAAGATAATTGTGAGGCAAGGAGTAGCAAACGTGTCTCGAAAGGATTTTTTTCCAAACCTTGCTGAGCTATCTGTAAGGCTTGCTCCGTTTGATGTTCCTTGTGTAGAGCCTGACTATAGCCATATTCATACCCTTCAAAATCTGGAGAAATAGTATCCAACTGTTTAAAATATAAGACAGCTTTTTGATATTCCTCTTGGTCAAAGTAGAGACTCGCTAATTCAAAAGCAGTTTGATCTTCATACTCTAACTCTAAAGCTTTTTCTAAAAATTCAATTGCTGATTCAAACTTTCCAAGACGAGCGTAGGCAAGACCTATTCTCTGATAGGTTGAAATCCCAGTTTGTTCAAATAGCTCGCGATTATCTAGTTGGGCATAGCCCTTAATCGCTTCTAAATCGTTTCCTAGCTCACTATCTAGCTCGGCCAGTCCAAATATTAGGAGAGGATCATCAGAGTAGCTACGCGCCTCTAGGAGCTTCTCACGCGCCACATCCGTCAATCCTTCCATTTGGTAGAAATCTGCCTTCAAAACCAGTGCAGATACATACCAGTCGCTGTTAGGTTGAATTTCTTCCAGATAAGCAAAAGCTTCTTCGATTTGACCATCTTCACTAGCAATAGTTGCTAGATTCAGATTTACCTCTGGAAAAACTGGAGCAAGTTTTTCGTAGATTTGACGAGCTTGAGGATAAAAACCAATACCTTCTAGATAATATGCGAGCTCTAGCAGTAGATCATCGGGGTCTTCTAGAAGTGCTTTTTGGAAATAATGTTCAGCCCTTGTTAAATCCTGCTGATTCAAGGCCTCAAGCATTTCTTGACTATTGTTCACCTTCAACCTCCTCTTCTAGCTCATAGAGACCGCTGACAGTTTTATACCATTCAAAAATCGCTGAAATAATAACCTTGGCTGAAGCATAGACTGGAATTCCCAACAATACTCCCCAAATACCAAACATAGAACCAGATGTTAACAAAACAAATAGAATGGTAATTGGGTGAATATTTAATTGGCTACCTAAAATCAGTGGCGAAACAAAACGGCCTTCGATGGTTTGCTCAACGATAAAGACGATGATAACCTTTAAGAGCATGACAGGTCCAGCAATCAGACCTAAGACTAGGGCTGGAATCATAGCAAGGAAACTTCCAAGGTAAGGAACGAGATTTAAAATTCCCGCAGTAATACCAAGAGTAACCGCATATCTTAAGCCAATGATCTTGAAGAAGATGATAAACATGACAGCTACAATAATAGCAACCGTTACTTGACCTCTGACATAGTTAGAAAGTTGTTGATTCACATCCGTCAAAACCTTACCGACTGGCTCCTTCAGTTTGGTTGGTAAAAACTGAGTAATGTAGTCTCTGAGTCCTTTACCATCACGAAGTAGATAAAAGAGCATGAAAGGCATGATAATCAAAGCAACGACTACTTGTGATGTACCACTGATAACTGCACTAAGCCAGTTTACAGCCTTAGAAGAAATATCACTTGCCCAAGTTGTAGCTTGAGATGAAAACTTCGCTAATACCTGTTCCAGCTGTGGTCTAAAATCGTCAGGCAGACGTTTGGTAACTAAATCATTGATAACACGATCCGCATCCTCAAGATAATCAGGCACGTTTTTTGCAAAAACTAAAACTTGATGCTGTAAATTTGGAATAGCAACTGCTAAACCAACAATCAAGAGAATAGCAATCACTACGAAGATCAAACTAATAGCAAGAACACGGTTTACCTTGTATCGCTCAAGCAAATCAACAATAGGATTTAAAAGATAGAAAAGCAAGCCCGACAAAATAACAGGCAGCATAACGACCGATAGAAAATCCACAACAGGGATAAATAAAAAGCTGATTTTACTGAGAATAAAAATATTGAGTCCCAATAGCAAGGCTACTAGGAAAAAAGTAACGGCTTTATTATCTAAAAACCACTTAAAAAACCAAGATAGATTAAACTGTTTCTCTTTTTGTTCCATATCTACTTCCTTTCCTTTGTCTTTTCATTATACCATTTTTACTAAGAATAAACCGTTTTTAAAGCGTTTAAGGAAGATGAGAAAATCTCGAAACCATGCTCACGTCTTTTACTACTTTTATACTTAGAATTGCTATACTTCTACCCTCTATTTTTTCAGGTCTCCTAATTTATGATATAATAGAAACATCTTTATTTCGAGGTATAGATATGATTGAAACTATTTATTTCGGGACCTACACTCGTCGTTTGTCCCAAGGTATTTACCAAGCTGATTTTGATACAGAAACTGGACAATTATCAAATCTTAAACTATTTGCTGCTGAGCCAAGTCCGACCTATCTTGCATTTGATCAAAAAAATCACCTCTATTCAGTAGGTAGTAAAAACGGTCAAGGTGGTATCGCTGCTTATCAGACTGATGGTACTTTACTAAATCATGTAGTCGAAGAGGGTGCCCCGCATTGTTATGTTGCTGTCGATGAGAAACGTGGCCTAGTATATGGTGCCAACTACCACAAGGGACAAGTCTTGGTCTATAAACGAAAAGAGGATGGCAGTCTTGTATTGACTGACATGGACCAACATAGTGGCCATGGTCCTCATGAAAATCAAACTTCTCCCCACGTCCACTACACTGATTTGACTCCAGACCAATATTTAGTGACTTGTGATTTGGGTACTGATGAAGTGACTAGCTACGATGTGACAGCAGAGGGCAAGCTAAGTAAAATAGCGACTTATAACTGCCAAGCTGGTGCAGGTGCTCGCCATCTTGTTTTCCATCATCACTATAAGATTGCCTACTTGATTTGTGAATTAAATAGTACAATTGAGGTATTGATCTACGACGGTGTTGGTGAATTTGAACACATGCAGACCATCTCTACTTTACCACAAGATTATGATGGATTTAATGGTACTGCTGCTATTCGTTTATCAAAAGATGGAAAATATCTCTACGCATCTAATCGTGGACATGATTCTATTGCGGTATACACTATTCTCGCTGACGGTAGTTTAGAACTACTTGAATTTGTCCCTACAAGTGGTAAAACCCCTCGTGACTTTGATTTGACTCCTGATCAAGAATTTCTCATCGCAGTTCATCAAGATTCTGACAATGCAACAGTCTTTAAGCGCAACCCAGAAACAGGTCGCCTGGCAGAATTGTCTAATGACTTCCATGTCCCAGAGGCAGTTTGTATCAGTTTTGCTGACTAATACTCTTCGAAAATCAAATTCAAACCACGTCAGCTTCGCCTTGGATTATATATGTGACTGACTTCGTCAGTCTTATCTACAACCTCAAAGCAGTGCTTTGAGCAGCCTGCGGCTCGCTTCCTAGTTTGCTCTTTGATTTTCATTGAGTATAAGATAAAATAAAAATGAACTTGATTAAACAAGTTCATTTTTATTTTATAATTTATTTCCGACATTGATACGGTTAATGGCACGCTGAAGCGCGATCTTAGCACGACGTTCTTGGTCGATAAGATTCTTGTCTTGTGCCTCTTCGATTTCACGCTCTGCACGAAGTTTAGCACGTTCTGCACGGCTAATATCGATATCACGAGCGCGTTCAGCTGAGTCAGCGATGATGGTAATGACATCTTTAGCAATCTCAATGATTCCTCCGTTTACTGCAATCCAGTTCACATGAGTATCATCATCAATGCGTTTGACTTTAACTTCATCAACCGCTAAAACCGCAATCATATTTTCATGTCGTGGCAAGATCCCCATCTCACCATCCAGAGTTCGTACCGATACAAAGCTGGCATGGTGGTCATAGACGAGGCCATCTGGTGTCACGATCTGGACAGTTAAATGTGCCATAGATCACCTCTTAAAATCCCATTTTTTCAGCCTTAGCAATAACGTCTTCGATTGAACCTACTCCACGGAAGGCATCTTCTGGGAGATGATCGTATTTACCGTCAAGAATTTCTTTGAAGCCACGAACTGTTTCAGCTACTGGAACATAAGATCCTGGTTGACCAGTAAATTGTTCTGCAACGTTGAAGTTTTGTGACAAGAAGAACTGAATACGGCGTGCACGAGCAACCAAGGTTTTTTCTTCATCAGAAAGTTCATCCATACCAAGGATGGCAATGATATCTTGCAACTCATGGTAACGTTGAAGAACGCGTTTCACTTCCGCAGCTACTGCATAGTGCTCTTCTCCAACGATTTCAGGTGCCAAGGCACGTGAGCTTGAAGCAAGTGGATCGACGGCTGGGTAGATACCCAATTGAACCAATTTACGTTCCAAGTTGGTTGTTGAATCCAAGTGAGCAAAAGCTGTTGCTGGCGCTGGGTCAGTATAGTCATCCGCTGGCACGTAGATTGCCTGGATAGAGGTTACAGAACCCTTCTTCGTTGACGTGATACGTTCTTGCAATTGACCCATTTCTGTTGCGAGGGTTGGTTGGTAACCAACGGCTGACGGCATACGACCCAATAGGGCAGATACTTCAGAACCTGCTTGTGTGAAACGGAAAATGTTGTCAATGAAGAGAAGAACGTCTTGACCTTCTACATCACGGAAGTATTCAGCGATTGTCAAACCAGTGAGGGCAACACGCATACGTGCTCCTGGTGGTTCATTCATCTGACCAAATACCATGGCTGTTTTCTCAATAACGCCTGATTCTTTCATTTCCCAGTAGAGGTCGTTCCCTTCACGAGTACGTTCCCCAACACCAGTAAATACAGAAATACCACCGTGTTCTTGGGCAATATTGTGAATCAATTCTTGAATCAATACGGTCTTACCAACTCCGGCACCCCCGAAGAGTCCGACCTTACCACCTTTAAGGTAAGGGGCAAGAAGGTCAATAACCTTGATCCCTGTTTCTAAAATTTCTGAAGAGGTAGACAATTCATCAAAAGTTGGTGCTTTTTTATGAATTGGCTCGCGCTCTGCATCTTCACCAAAAGGAGCTTCCAAGTCAATGGTATCTCCCAAAACGTTGAAGACACGTCCTAGAGTTTCTTTCCCAACTGGTACTGAGATTGGACGACCTGTGTCCAATACTTCCAAACCACGGGTCAAGCCATCTGTTGATTCCATAGCGATGGTACGAACCATGCCATCTCCCAACTCCAAGGCTACTTCAAGGACGATTTTTGTTTTTCTTTCGTCATTTTTGTAGACGACAAGTGCATTATTAATCTCTGGTAGTTTCTCACCTGCTGCAAACATGACGTCTACAACGGGACCGATAACCTGAGCAATTTTACCTGAACTCATCTACTTCTCCTATTCTGTATAAGATACTATCGGTTCCTAGAATGACTAGGCCCTAAGTTCATTTCTCTGAGTAACTTTGCTTTATTCTAAAGCACTAGCTCCTGCTACGATTTCTGTAATTTCTTGTGTAATCGCCGCCTGTCTGGCACGGTTATACTGGATAGTCAAATCATTGATAACTTTTTTAGCATTATCTGTCGCTGTTTGCATAGCCGTCATCCCTGCCGCATTTTCAGCTGTCTTGGCATCGATAATAGCACCGTAAATCATACTTTCTGCAAACTGTGGCAATAGTTGATCCAAGATTTCTTCACGGCTAGTCTCTAGCTCAAAGGTCAAGCTATAGTTGTCATCTGCTTCATTTGGATCCAAGTCGACAATAGGAAGCATCTGCTCAACACGCATTTGACTTGTCAGTGTATTGACGTGGTGGTTGTAGCAAACATAGAGCTCATCGAAAAGTTCATTTTGATACATTTCAATGGTTTTTGAGATAATCTTGCGAACTTCATCGAAACTTGGTTGACTGGCTAGACCCCGCAATTCATAAATTGGCTGAATACCACGAGCTTTAAAGAAGTCTGCTCCCATACCACCAATACAGATGACTTCAAAATCATCACCAGACGGATGGTATTCCTTCTGAATTTCCATGACGGCCTTCAAGATTGAAGAGTTATAGCCACCGACTAGACCACGGTCTGATGTGATGACGATATAACCTGTTTTCTTGACAGGGCGACTAATCAACATAGGATTTGTTGATCCACCTGCTCCATCTCCATGAAGGATATCTGTAAGGAGTTTACGAACTTTTTGAGCATAGATTTGGAAGTTGCGTGCAGCTTCTTCAGAACGACCTAACTTAGCTGCAGAAACCATCTGCATCGCGTTAGTAATTTGACTAGTATTTTTTGTTGAGGCGATTTTTGTTTTAATATCATTTAGAGATACTGCCATCTGACACCTCTATTCTTATTGGAAGCTGGATTGATTGAGAAACTCGGTAATCGCAGCATCCAAGACTGCTTCTTCTGGCAAGTCTTTTGTTTCACGAATGGTTTCCAAAATCTCAGGATGTTGAGCATCAAAGAAGTCATGGAATTCGGCTTCAAAGCGGACAATATCATCTACCGAAATAGTATCCAAGAAACCATGTGTCAAAGCATAAAGAATGGTTACTTGTTTCTCAACAGGTAATGGCTTATGAACTGGTTGTTTCAATACTTCAACAGTACGACGACCACGGTTCAATTTAGCCTGAGTAGCAGCATCCAAGTCTGAACCAAATTTAGTGAAGGCTTCCAACTCACGGTATGAAGCAAGGTCGATACGAAGGGTACCAGCAACCTTCTTCATCGCTTTAATTTGAGCAGAACCACCTACACGAGATACAGAAGAACCTGCATCGATTGCTGGACGAATACCTGCATTAAAGAGACCATCGCCAAGGAAGATTTGTCCATCCGTAATAGAGATTACGTTGGTCGCGATATAAGCTGAGATATCTCCTGCTTGTGTCTCGATAAATGGTAGAGCCGTAATAGATCCACCGCCAAGCTCATCAGATACTTTTGCAGAACGCTCAAGTAGACGGCTGTGAAGGTAGAATACATCCCCTGGGAAGGCTTCACGACCTGGTGGACGACGGAGCAAGAGAGAAAGTTCACGATAAGCTACCGCTTGTTTAGATAAGTCATCATAAACAATCAAGACATGCTTGCCTTGGTACATAAATTCTTCGGCCATAGCAACCCCTGCATAAGGTGCGAGGAAAAGCAATGGTGAAGGTTGTGAAGCTGACGCTGTCACGACGATGGTGTAATCCAATGCTCCGTACTGACGAAGTGTTTCTACTTGTGTACGAACTGTTGATTCTTTTTGACCAATCGCTACATAGATACAAATCATATCTTGACCTTTTTGGTTCAAGATTGCATCGATAGCGATGGTAGTTTTCCCTGTTTGACGGTCACCGATAATCAACTCACGCTGACCACGACCGATTGGAACAAGGGCATCAATAGCTTTCAAACCAGTTTGCAATGGTTCTGATACTGATTTACGTTGCATTACCCCAGGAGCTGGCGCTTCAACTGGACGAGTTTTGTTTGTGTCGATTGGACCAAGTCCATCTACTGGACGACCAAGGGGATCGACAACACGTCCAATCAAGCTATCACCAACTGGAACTTCCATGATTTTTCCTGTACGACGAATGGTGTCGCCTTCGCGGATATCTGTAAAGTCTCCAAGGATAATAACACCAACATCAGTTGATTCTAAGTTTTGCGCCATACCATAAGAGCCATTTTCAAAAATCAACAACTCACCGCTCATGGCATTTTCAAGGCCATGTGCACGCGCGATCCCGTCACCGATATAGGTTACAACACCTGTTTCAGTCACATCAAAATTGGGTTTGAAATTTTCAATTTGTTGCTTAATTAAAGCGCTGATTTCTTGTGCGTTAATTGCCAAAAGAACACCACTTTCTATTTCAAATTTTCCTTAACAACTTTAAGTTGTTGTTTAATACTAACATCAATTGTCTTGTGATTGGCAAAAATAACAAAACCACCGATTAAACTATCGTCAATCTTTTCCTTAATGCTCCGAACTTTTAGAGACATCTTTTTCTCGATTAGAGGAATTAGTCGTTCTTTCTGTTCACCAGTCAAAGGATGTGCAGACAAAATAGTCACTTCAAAACGATTGGTTTCTTTTTCAAGACGATTCAAGCAATCTACAATCACATCATAAAACAGGTTTGATCTGTGATTGTAAAGTAGAACCTCAATAAAGTTTTGTACTAAAGGTGACACAGAGTCCTGGAAAAAACGAACCGTTTTTTCTTTATCCGACTCATCTACTGCCACCTGAGCTAAAAAAGAAGGTAAGCCTGTTTCTTCAGCTACTTGCTTGATTTGAGACAAGTCTGAAAAAATAGAGTCTTCTTCTCCTTTTTCAATCACCAATTGGACAAAAGGCATGCTGTATTTTTCAATTACCTTTAGAGTCTTTTTGTCCATTAAGCCTCTCCTAGCTGATCGATATACTGATCAATGAGTTCTTTATGGGCTTGACTGTCAAGGTTTTGAGAGATGATTTTTCCAGCTAGACTGATTGTTAAATCGGCTACATCTCCCTTAACGCTTTGTAAAGCTTCAGCTTTGTTTTGAGCAATTTCTTGATTGGCTTTTTCTTTTAAGCGCCCTGCTTCAAGTTTAGCTTCAGCCAAAATATCAGCTTTACTTTTCTCAGCTGTTTCCTTTGCATTCTCGATAATAGTTTTAGCTTCGGTACGGCTACCTGCTAACTCAGCTTCGCGTTTGCTAGCAAGTTCCTCTGCCTTTTTACGGGCTTCCTCGGCACCATCAATATCTGAAGAAATCTTTTCAGCGCGTTCATCTAAGACACTGGTAATATTTCCCCAAGCATATTTCTTCACTAAAAAGATCAATAAAAGGAAGGAACCAGCGATCAGAATAAAGTCACCAATAATGGTACTAATAGTTAAATCCATCTTCTAATCCTCCTCTACTTACTCTTCCCCTTCATTTATTTTTTTACCAATGTACATAGATGACAACATGGTAAATACATAAGCTTGAATACATGAAATGAAAATCGAAAAGGCTGTCCATAACATGTTTGCAATAAAGGCAAAAGGATACCAATACAAGGCATATTGTGACAAGGCCAATAGCAATCCCGCTAAGACCTCACCGGCAAAGATATTTCCGTAAATCCGAATCGCCAAAGAGGCAAAATTGGTGAACTCTTCTAAAATGTTCATCGGAGTCATAAAGCCAGGTGTAACAAATGCTCTCAAATATTCTTTAACGCCTCTACGACGAACTCCTTCTACATGAGCGATCAAAGTGATCAATAATGAGAGGGATAAATCGTATCCAAGGTTGGCTGTTGGGGAAGTCCACAAGTTATAACCGTTTGTTGTTTGTACTTTTGCCATTAAGCCGATATTATTGGCAACTAAGATAAACAGAAATAGAGAAAACAGAAACAAGGAATAATCCTTGATGTATGATTCTCCAATGTTTGGTTTGGTAAAACCAATCACAAAGTCATAAATCATCTCAAGAGCATTTTGTTTACCCTTTGGACGGATGGTCATTTTACGACTTGCCCAGTAGACAAAGGCAAAAACCATCAAAACAGTTACAAGAGACATAGCAAGCAGGGTCAAATCAAAGGATATTGGTCCAATATTAACGGTTGGATTCAAACTTTCTTCCATGGTTTGACACCTCCATTTCTAAATAGAGTTGTCTATTTAATGACAAATGACATCGCCAAGGTTACAAAGAATGTTCCTTCGATAAAGGCAATCCCCATGATCATCAAACTACGCAATTGTGGGATGATATCTGGTTGGCGTGCTGCAGATTTGAACAAACCGTTCATCAAAAATCCTTCTGCAAGAGATACACCCATACAGGCAAGACATAGACCGAAAAATGTTAAATTCATGACGAATTCTCCTTTTTTAAATTAAATTTACTTCCCTAGTTTAGTCCTAAAATTTGCTTTTGTCAACTTTTTACTAGCATTGAAAGCGTTTCTAATCATTTATTTCTAATTTTAGGATTTTCAAGACAATTATATAGAAAATTTTATTGTCTTTTCATACCACTTTCGCTACCTTTCCTTGTTTTCTGAAAACAAAAAACCGAGTTTTACAACTCGGTTTTGTCATTTCTTATTTAAAATAATATGAGTGATGATTTTGACAAGCTGGATTAAAGCAAGCTTCACAGTATGGACAAGTGCCCGTCTCTGTATATTCCTCATACGTTAGTGTTTTGCCACAGGATCCACATAAGATAGGTCTATCCTTTTTCAGGCTTAAAGGATAGGGAGAAAATATGTGCGACTCCAGTTCATTATGACACTGATAACAGGCATAGTATTTCTTACACTCATAGCACTGTAAGGCTACGATATCCTTATCACTATGGTAGTGAACACATCTGCTTTCATGATCTACTAATAAGCCCTGGGCTTGAACCATTCTTTTTCCTTATCTAGGCACGAACTGTGACGCTTGTTCCATCTTCTTTATAGAGATTGATCAGGCCTTCTTTCAAAGCACGTACCATGTCACCAGCTTCTACTGGTTGAGGAACCTTGATAGTCAAAAGTTCCATTGGATTTGGGGCGCGATCGATTTTATTTCCTTTGGCATCATGAAGGTCTTCAATAAAAGTTTCAAAATGACGGAAGCCTGGTCCGTAGAACTCAACTTGGTCACCTTCATTGATAACGTTACGTTGGCGAATGGTTGCAGTCTGAGTCGCATCATCATAAGCTACTACTTCAGCTACAAACTTGTATTCTGGAATCTTACGACGAGCTCCGAACAGTTGCTCATTTTCAGATGGTGTTCCGTAGTAGAAACCTGTAGCCAACTCACGTTGGGCAACCTTCCACATTTCATCAATCAAGTCTTGCTTAATAGCTTCAAACTTTTCAGGGCTCTCAAGATAGGCATCAACAGCAGCCTTGTAGCAGTTTGTTACTGTTGAAACATAGTGGATAGACTTCATACGTCCTTCAATCTTAAGACTGTCCACACCATTTTCAATCATATCTGGGATATGGTCAATCATAGACATATCAACCGCAGACATAGAGAATTCTTCAGGAATTTCTCCCTTGAGACTCTTACGTTCCTTACCGAACGGCATATCGTAAAGGTCATATTTCCAACGGCAAGATTGTGAACATCCACCACGGTTGGCGTCACGCATACTCATGTGGTTAGAAAGAGTACAACGACCAGAGTATGAGATACACATAGCTCCGTGAACGAAGGCTTCAATTTCCACATCTGTACGTTTGCGAATCTCTGCCAATTCTTCCATAGAAACCTCACGCGCCAAAACGACACGAGTCAAGCCAAGTTCTTTCCAGAATTCTAGGGTTTCGTAGTTAGTCGCACTAGCCTGGGTTGAAAGGTGGATTTCAAGTCCTGGTGCTTCTGTTGCAGCAATCATGATCAAGGCTGGATCTGATACGATAACTGCTGCAATACCAATGTCACGTAGCTTACGGAACCACTCACCAGCGCCCTCTTCATTTCCTTCGTGCATAACCATGTTGGCAGCTACATAAACCTTAGCACCGTACTTGGCCGCAAACTGGACTCCTTCTTCCATCTGTTCGAAAGTGAAGTTACCTGCACGGCTACGTAGACCATAGGCCTGACCACCGATAAAGACTGCATCTGCTCCATATTGAACAGCTACTTTTAGTTTTTCTAAAGTTCCTGCAGGTGATAAAACCTCAGGACGTTTTAAAGTTTTTGTCATTTTTTCTCCTATTTACAATATAAAAGTTTGACACCAATCTTAACTATTTTATAGTAAACAGGACGCAAAATCAAGCCTTGATTGATTGTTTAGACAATTTTAATTTTTAGCTTTTAATTTTTAGTTTCATCTAATAACCTTACTGAACAGTTTCAAATTGCCAACTAGTCCATCCCTTGAAACGAATGGCACCTTGCTGGTTGGTATGGTGAACCTTACTAGTTTTGTCTTCCTTTTCTAGCACACTGGCTTGCTGTTGAGCTTTAAAGTTTTTCTTCTGATCTGCTGACAGGATAGTGAGTTTAGGATTTAGCAGATTGAAATCCTCTAGACCTGATCGACCTTTGGAAGCCGTTTGACTAGTTATGACAACATCTACTTGTTGATTTGAATATTGCTTAGATAATTCCTTTTCCTTGATATCATTAGCGAAAAGAAAAGTTTGATTTAAGAGTTTTCCATGGAGAAATAGGGAGTCCGAAACCTCTCCAGATTTATCTCCGCTTAGATGGCTCACCTCTAATCTACTGCCAAAGATAGACAAGTCTTCTCCCTTTTTAATGGCTCCTACCTTGACCTTACTACTCTTCAACTTTTCTACAAAAACTTTTTGCTCTAAAATCCCCTCTGGCAATAAAATTTCACCTATTTCAAAAGCCTTAGTTAACTCTAGTAGATTTCCTAGTTGCTTAGCATCACCAGTTGTTAAAACTAACTGGTCAATCTTAGCCGCACCTCGACTTTTCAGATAGGGAACCAAGTTTCGCTGGACAGTGCTTGATGAAACCTTCTCCTGCCAGCCCTCTTTCTTTTCACTTTCTTTCTCCCTTCCGACATCAATCAGGATAGTCTTTCCAGTCATATCCCTCAAAAAAATACTACTTCCTTGGTCCATAGCTAAAACTGTGATTTCATTTTCAATCGGGTGCTTGGTTACTAAAAAGAGAGAAGCAACTAAGAAAGCTAATAAAGTTAGTATTTTGAAGTTTTTTCTAAGGTCATAGAGTAATGCCAATGCGATTAAGAGTGCCAGTAAAATCCAAACACTCGGTTGACCAAAGACGATCGGACGACTTGACAGTTGATAAACAAAGCGTATGATACCTTCTAACCATTCAAAGATAAAGTTAAACTGAGTGAACGGGTATATCATTGACAAACAAAAGAGAATTGATAAGAGGGGCAATAAAACCATGTCAAATAAGAAAGAAAAAGCAAAAGTTAGGACAATTGACCACGGTTGAAATTCAGAAAAGTAAAACGATAAAATTGGCAAGATTCCCAAGGAAATAATAAAACTCTCTCTGACAACAGCTTTTATGCCTTGACCTTCTTTACTAGTCATAGTTAGGATAAAGGCATAGGCGCAGGAAAGAACTCCTCCAGCTGTAAGGAAAAAGTTTGGCATGACTATAAACAAAAGGAGGACTGTCATAGCAAAGTTATCCAAACCCTTAAAACCATGCTGGGCCAATATTTTTTGTAGCAGACTTCTAATCACAGATGCTGAAAATCCTGTCAATCCTGCATAAAACAAAGAAAATGGATAGACAAGCCATTTTAAGTTTTCTTGGCTCATCCCCAGTCGCAAAAAGAACTTCTTAAAAGCATTCATGAAGAAACCAACCTGCATCCCTGACAAAGCAAAAAGGTGAATAATTCCTAGACTGGAATAGAGTTCATTCATTTCCTCAAAGTCTGTGTCCAAGTGACCTAATAACAGACCTGTCATATAATTGCGCATGGGGTCGGGAAAATTCCTTTTTATCCAGACAACTGCTTTTCTTCGCAAACTAGATAAATTTTCTCCAATATCCCAACTGCTCGTGGCTTTCATATCTGAAATTTTCGAAATGGTCAAGATTTGATAAATCCCTTGACTTTTTAGATAGTTGCGATAATCAAAGCCAGCAAAATTTCTTGCCCCTTGAGGGTTAGCTAATTTCCCTTCCAAAGTAATATCATACAGATCTGTTACATTTTGAAAGTCTTCTTTTTCTGCTTCTGATTGAAGTTTATAATAGACCTGAAACATTCGTCCTTCAGCTTTACCACGAAAAGAAAGACTGTCCCCATTCACCTTGATGGTGTCAGGTAATATTCGAACAGTTTCGACAGAAGAAAGCAAGTTTTGACTAGCTTCTTCTTGCTGCCATTTTTGAAATAAAAACCAACTCCCAAAAAGTCCACAAATCAGAAGCACATTTAGTACAACTTTCCAAGGATGGTGGATAAAAAGACAAAATACTAAAAATACAAACCCCAAAAGTGCTAGAAAACTAGCTGAAAAGATTGTATAGTAAAGCCAGAGCAAGAGAAAGCTGAGATAGATTTTTGGAATTGGAAAGCGACTAATCCACTGTAACATACTCTTTTAACTTTTCTATCGTTTTTGCGCCAATACCAGAAACCTTTTTGAGCTCATCTACTGACTTAAACTTACCATTGGACTCACGATGGTCAATAATGTCCTGAGCGCGTTTAGCACCTAATCCTTTGACTTGTTTTAACTCTTCAAGACTGGCTTTATTGAGATTAACCTTCTTGCTTTCCTTATTTCCCGTAGCATTTGAATAAGACTCTTGGTTAGCCGCTTCTTCCTTAGTCGGGACATAGACCAGCGCTTCATCACTAATCTTCTGGGCAAGATTCAGAGACTTACTGTCTGCATTATCTGTTAATCCACCCGCTTTCTGGACAGCATCATTGACCCGACTTCCCACTGGTAAATCATAGATTCCAGGTGATTTGACGGCACCTTTGACATCTACAGTAATCAAATCTTGCTCCACCACTTCTTCCTTCTGATTTTTATCTTCCTTTTCATCCGTCGAATCCTTAGAAATAGCTGCAACTTCCGTTTGCAAATTACTTTCCTTGGCAGGTGTTTGCCTAGCTGGGTTAAGCAGGAAAAATCCACCCAAGGCCACACCCAAACTAGCACAGATAACAATGATTTTGTATTCTTTGATTTTCTCAATAAGTTCTTCCATATTTTCTCCTCTCTTAGCTTATTCGTAAGGCAAAGAAAAAAACAGCTGAAAAATCATTTCAACTGCTTACTTATTTGCAAAAAAATCTTCCTTGGTTAAGACATAATGGACATCTGTTACGATTCTTCCAGGTTCGTTTTTATCTATTCTAGCATAAGGTTCTTCGTGAGAAAAGCGCATACCTGATTTCTCCATGACCTTTCCTGACGCAGGATTATCTTTATCGTGAAGAGCGGTCAACTTATTCATTCCAATCTTTTCAAAAGCTAGTTCAATCACGGCACGATTGGCTTCTGTCGTCAATCCTTGGTTCCAATGTTTTTGATTGATAATGTAACCAATAGCTGCCTTCTTAAGAACAGTATCCATCTTGTGCAGGTCAATAGTTCCGATAAACTCTCCACTACTTTTTAATTCAATACCCCAACGCCCCAAGGGATTAGCTAGATAAAATTGAGCAATATTATTCTTGGTTTCCTCTAAACTTTGATTGGTTGGAAAAGTATAGCGTGTATTTTCTTTATTTGAAGCATACTCAAACATAGCTTCTGCATCATCAAGTGTTACAGGTCTAAGCACTAAGCGTTCTGTTTCGATAATTTGATGCTTAGCTAGTTTGATAAATAGTGATTCCATGATCACACCTCCGAAAATAGGTTGCTAAAAGAATAACATAAAAGAAATAGGTTTACAAGTTTTTCTTGCAATTTAAAACGGTTTCATATACAATAAAGTCATCACAAAAACTCTGACGAATGATGTGATACATAAATTGAAACAGCTTAATAGAAAGTGAGTTATCCTATGTTAATTGGAATTCCAAAGGAAATTAAAAATAATGAAAATCGTGTTGCTTTGACACCTGCTGGTGTACAGAGTCTTGTTGGTCGTGGCCACCGAGTCCTCATCGAAACAAATGCTGGACTTGGTTCTGGTTTTGCTGATGCTGACTATGAAAAGCAAGGAGCTGAAATTGTCGCAACTGCTGCTGAAGCCTGGGCTGCAGAATTAGTGGTCAAAGTAAAAGAACCCCTTGCTAGTGAATATCAATTCTTGCGTGACGATTTACTTCTCTTCACCTACTTGCACATGGCAGCTGCTCCAGAATTGGCTGATGCTATGCTTGCAGCTAAAACAACGGGTGTTGCTTATGAGACAGTCCGTGATACTCAAGGACAACTCCCTCTATTGGTTCCAATGAGTGAAGTTGCTGGTCGTATGGCAGTCCAAATCGGAGCCCACTTCTTGACGAAACAAGCTGGTGGTTCAGGAGTTCTACTCGGTGGTGTCCCTGGTGTTCCAAAAGGAAAAGTAACCATCATCGGTGGTGGTGTTGTTGGTACACACGCAGCTCGCATCGCTCTTGGTTTGGGAGCTCAAGTAACCATTCTTGATATCAGTGCTAAACGCCTCTCTGTCCTAGAAGATGTCTTTGGTCACCAAATCCAAACTTTGATGTCTAACCCATTTAATATCGAAGCAAGTGTGCGTGAAGCAGACGTTGTTATCGGTGCAGTTTTGATCCCTGGTGCCAAAGCTCCAAAATTAGTGACCGATGACATGGTTCAACAAATGCGTCCTGGTTCTGTCATCGTCGACGTTGCTGTAGACCAGGGTGGTGTTATTGCAACAGCTGACCGTGTGACAACTCATGATGAACCTGTCTATGAAAAACATGGTGTTCTTCACTATGCGGTTGCCAACATTCCTGGAGCTGTTGCTCGCACGTCTACGATCGCCCTTACAAATGTGACTCTTCCATATATCGAAGCCTTGGCAGGAAAAGGATTTAAGAAAGCTATCCTTGAAGATGCTGGTTTGCTTGAAGGTGTGACAACCTATCAAGGATACCTCACCAGCCAACCAGTTGCAGAAGGCTTGGATCGTGACTTCACTCCAATCAGTAAACTTGTCTAAAACGATTTATAAATTAAAACTCAATGAAAATCAAAGAACAAACTAGGAAGCTAGCCGTAGGCTGTACTTGAGTACGGCTAGGTGAAGCTGACGTGGTTTGAAGAGATTTTCGATGAGTATAAAACTACAAAAATAAGAGCAGCTTTTCAACTGCTCTTTTTTACTATTCTGTTTCTTCTTGATTTTCTTCAGTTTTGACAGGTCGAGGTTCATAGGCTCTGATAATTTGAGCAACAACTGGGTGGCGAACCACATCCTTGGCTGAGAAATGAACAAAGTCAATTTGGTGAATATTCTTAAGTTTTTCTTGGGCATCAATCAAACCTGACTTAACATTACGGGGGAGGTCAATCTGACTAATATCCCCATTGACAATCATCTTAGAATTAAATCCAAGACGGGTCAAGAACATCTTCATCTGCATGATAGTTGTATTTTGGGCTTCATCCAATATAACAAAGGCATCATCCAAGGTACGTCCACGCATATAAGCCAGGGGTGCAATCTCGATGATTTCACGCTCCATAAGACGGGTAGTTTGATCCTTCCCAAGGATCTGATATAAAGCATCGTATACTGGACGAAGATAAGGATCTACCTTTTCCTTAAGATCTCCTGGAAGAAATCCTAAGCTCTCCCCTGCTTCTACCGCAGGACGTGTCAAAATGATACGCTTGACTTGCCCACGCTTGAGGGCTGTTACGGCCAAAGTCACTGCTAAGAAGGTCTTACCTGTTCCTGCCGGCCCAATCCCAAAGGTCACATCGTGTTGCTTGACACTATCCACATAAAGCTTTTGACCCAAGGTTTTAACACGGATAGGCTTGCCTGTATTATCCTTGATAATTTCTTCTTCATAGAGGGCGACAAACTTATCGATTTCATTATTCTTAACCATTGTAATGGCTGTCACCACATCCGGAGTTCCAACAGTCATTCCACGATTGACCAA
Organism: Streptococcus sp. KHUD_014; assembly: GCF_051106275.1. Taxonomy (GTDB): domain Bacteria; phylum Bacillota; class Bacilli; order Lactobacillales; family Streptococcaceae; genus Streptococcus. The sequence continues at coordinate 1,280,945 of NZ_CP193666.1, forward strand.
GACCATCAAGGCTTGGATAACTTGGCGGGCTTCCTCACAAGCTGACTCCTCCCCCAAGACTTGTACAATCTCTGTACGAGCGTGGATGATGACACCTAACTCATCCTCCATCAAACGAAGGTGGCGCTCATTAGAACCAAAAAGATGAAATAAATCATCTGGATGACTAAGCTGAATGTCTATTGAATGTTCCTTCAAATAAAGAACCTCTCTAACTCTTTAATTTCGTTTTATCATTTTTGTTTTCTTTTAGGTGAACTAGTCTTCAAGTCCCCACCATCTTGACAATAGGTCACAGACAAAGCTGGTTGTCAAATAATGGGAAAATTTCTCATAAAAGTTAAACTGAATGACTATATTATAGCAAAGAGGCTGAGAAATTACTATTCCCAACCCCATCTAGTAGCCTTAATGTTCTAGATATTCTTGCCAAATTCGATCAAACTCTCCCATATTAAAGGAAAAGCTAGCATGTTCCTCTAAAAAACGACTGACTTGATCGAAATCATCTGTATGCTTTGGGAAGGCAGACTCCTCAAAAGCCAAATCCGCTAAAATTGCTTTTGAACTATTGCTTTTAGGATTGCGCTCGGTCATGAGCCAAGTATAAAATGATTTTCTCATAAGCCTCCCTAAATTAATTCAGTACCAAACTGGTCTTGTTTAATTTTGCCAGCTTTCATCAAACCACCGAGCGCTTTTTTAAATTGACCTTTAGAGATACCAAAGGTTGCCTTGATATCATCTGGCGCTGACTTGTCATTCAGGGTCATGAAGCCACCATTGCTTTCCAAGTAAGTTAAAATCATCTGGGCATCATTTTCCAACATCTCAAAAGAACGTGGTTTTAGTGAAAGATTGAGTGTGCGATCCACCTCACGGAAGCCAATAACACGTACATCTAACACTTGCCCCAAACGTGGCTCTGCATAGCGCTCACTTGGATGGATGAAGCCAAGCATATTATTTTCTGGCAGGTAAACAAAAGTTCCTGACAACTTGAGACGATAAACAATGGCAGGCCAATTTTGATTCTGCATGTTATTGTAGGCAGGACGAGCCAATCGTTGGAAATCTTCCTGATAAGCCAATACACCCCAGATACGGTCCTTCTTGTCCACTTCTAGACGAATGTATAGGCGATCGCCTTTCTTTGGCCAAAGCTCTTTAAGTTCAGGAAGAATATCAAGTGACACAACGATTTCCTTGTCAGGTAATCCTGTATCGACAAAAACACCCAGGTCCTTACGAACTTCTGTTACGGTACCCCAACCAAATTGGTCCTGAGTTGCAGTGATCTCTATAGTTGTCAAACGTAGTTTTTGCTTCATGTCTGTATAAGCAAAACCTTTGACCGTATCACCAACTGTATGGTGACCTTCTTCTTTAGCTAGAGCATATGTTTGACCATCCTTTTGAACAAAGTAAAAACAGTCATTTTCATCGATGATGAGTCCAACGATAAAACTTGCAAGATTTGTATTCATATTTCCTTCTTTCGAATAAAACTCAGCCAGCAATGCCAACTGAGTTTTTCTGTTTATTTCTTAGACTTCCAAGATTTCTTTTTCTTTGTTGGCAGTCATTTCGTCGATGTGTTTAACAGCATCGTCTGTTGCTTTTTGAATATCTTTTTCAAGAGTCTTCAATTCGTCTTCAGTGATTTCTTTTGCTTTTTCTTGTTTCTTAGCCTCGTCCATAGCATCACGACGGATATTACGGATCGCTACTTTAGCATTTTCACCGACTTTTTTCACTTCTTTAGCGAGGTCGCGACGAGTTTCTTCTGTGAGAGCTGGGATTACCAAACGAATAACAGAACCATCGTTAGCTGGTGTGATACCTAGGTCTGAAGCATTCAAAGCACGTTCGATATCTTTCAAAGATGATTTGTCAAATGGTGTTACCAACAAAACACGCGCTTCTGGGATTGTAATAGAAGCAATTTGGTTAAGTGGTGTTTCAACACCATAGTACTCAACGTGGATGCGGTCAAGCAAGCTAGCATTAGCTCGGCCAGCACGAATACTTCCAAACTCACGAGCAAGTGAGTGGTGAGATTGGGTCATTCTCTCTTTTGCTTTTTCTACGATTGCGTTTGCCATAATGATTTCTTATTCCTTTTCTTCGATATTATTTGAAACTGTAGTTCCGATATTTTCACCAAATACAACACGTTTAATATTTCCTGGTTGGTTCATGTTGAAAACTACCAAGTCAATATCATTATCCATTGAAAGTGTAGAAGCTGTTGAGTCCATGATACGAAGCCCTTTGTTAATGACATCACGGTGAGTCAACTCTTCAAATTTAACGGCTGTCTTATCTTTTTTAGGATCAGCATTGTAGACACCATCAACCCCATTCTTTGCCATCAAGATTGCGTCCGCTTCAATTTCAGCTGCACGAAGGGCTGCTGTTGTATCTGTTGAGAAGTATGGTGATCCAATTCCAGCACCAAAGATAACGATGCGTCCTTTTTCAAGATGACGAAGGGCACGTCCACGAACGTAAGGTTCTGCTACTTGTTGCATGGCAATGGCTGTTTGCACACGAGTATCCACACCCACTTGTTGCAATGAATCTGCCATCACAAGAGCATTCATAACTGTTCCAAGCATTCCTGTGTAGTCTGCCTGAACACGATCCATTCCAGCTTCTGCCGCAGGTTCTCCACGCCAGAGATTTCCTCCACCAATAACGAGGGCAATCTCAATACCTAAGTTATGTACTTCCTGAATTTCTTCAGCCATGGCTTGAACAGTTTTGATATCAATTCCGACACCACGTTCGCCAGCAAGGGCCTCACCTGATAACTTAATCAAAATACGTTTATATTTGGGTTCCACCTGACTTCTCTCCTTTATTTTATTCAAACTATTTTATCACAATTTCTAAGATTTTTATAGTATCATGAGTATTTCTTTTAAAAAAATTAGATAGTTAAAAATTCCTCTAAATCATCCAAGGCACGCTCTGCAATTTTTTCATAACGAGCCTTCTTATCACGAATGCGTTCACCTTCCAACTCCTTGATAATACCGAAGTTAACATTCATTGGCTGGAAGTGTTTGCTGTCAGCATGTGTGATGTAATGAGCTAGACTGCCAATTGCCGTTGTCTCTGGGAAAATAGCCTCGCTTTCGCCCTTGAAAAGACGAGCTGCGTTAATACCAGCTACTAATCCTGATGCCGCTGACTCAACATAGCCTTCCACACCCGTCATCTGACCAGCAAAGAAAAGATTTGGTTGCTTCTTAGAACGATAAGTTTGCTCAAGAAGATTTGGTGAATCCATATAAGAATTGCGGTGCATAACACCATAGCGAACAAACTCCGCATTTTCAAGACCTGGAATCATTTGGAAAACACGTTTTTGTTCTCCCCATTTGAGGTGGGTTTGGAATCCAACGATATTATAAAGGCTTCCAGCAGCATTGTCCTGACGTAATTGGACTACTGCGTAAGGTGTTTTAAAGTCACCATCACGTGGTCCTTTATAGTCATCTGGATACTCTAGACCAACTGGTTTCATTGGGCCATAGAGCATGGTTTTGATACCCCGTTTAGCCATGACTTCGATTGGCATGCATCCTTCAAAGTATTTTTCTTTTTCAAACGAATTCAGAGGCGCTTCTTCTGCATTTACCAAGGCTTCATGGAAATCCATAAATTCTTGTTTGGTCATAGGAGCATTGAGATAGGCTGCTTCGCCCTTATCATAACGAGATTTGAGATAAACCTTGTTCATATCAATCGTATTAACATCCACAATAGGCGCTGCAGCATCGTAGAAATAAAAACCGTCACCGCCATTAAGTGCGTGAATTTTCTCAGCAAGGGCATCACTAGTCAAAGGACCAGTCGCTACAACTGTAATAGCATCTGTTGGCAATTCTGTAATTTCGTCACGTACCACTTCAATCAAGGGATGATTGGCAATTTTTTCAGTGACCATTTGAGAAAAACCATCACGGTCAACCGCAAGTGCACCTCCAGCAGGAACACGGGTTGCTTCTGCTGATTCCAAGATAATAGAACCTAGGCGGCGCATTTCCTCCTTGAGGAGACCTACGGCATTTGTAAGAGCATCCCCTCGTAATGAGTTAGAACACACTAACTCTGCAAAATTGTCTGTTTTATGCTGAGGTGTTGACTTGACACCACGCATTTCATACAGTTTAACTGGAATACCACGCTCTGCGATTTGGTAGGCTGCTTCAGAACCTGCCAAACCAGCACCGATAACATTGATATAAGATTGAGACACGACACTAATACCTCTTTGGGAGTGTGAAGACAAGGTTCACATTGAAAAAGCCAACCGAACTTACTTCGCTCTCGTGTTTTCAGGCTCTGGCTGAAAAAGTCAACAGGACTTTTTCACTCCCACAAATCTTTCTATTTTTTTCTTCTTCTAGTATAACAAAAAAAGGGAAGAAGGCAAACTTCCCTGTCTAGTTGTTTTCCTGATGTTCTTCCCATTCGTGGTAGGCAGCATAGAGCTGGCTTTTATTCCATTGGTAAATCTTCGCAACTTCCTTAATGGCCTGATTTTTCTTAATGCCTTGTTGGATACGGACTTGAATTTCTAAAAACAAGTCATTCTCATCCTTATCCTCTACATCCTGACTAGCACCTTCTACAATGAGAAGGCATTCGCCTTTAAGAGGTGTTTGAGAAATACTTTCTAATAACTCAGTAATACTTCCACGTTGGTATTCTTCAAAGATTTTAGTCAATTCTCTAACCAAGACCACCGAGCGATCACCGTAGACTTCTAGCATATTTTCTAGCGTATCTGCCACACGGTGGGGTGATTCATAGAAAATCTGAGTCTCAGGATAAGCTTTTTTTGCTTCGAAAAACTGCTTTTGCTGACCAGATTTTCGTGGTAAGAAACCATAAAAAGTGTGAGGTTGGGGTGCTAAACCGCTAGCAATCAAGGCAGAAATTCCTGCACTAGCTCCTGGAACTGTGACAACCGCGATGTCTTCTTCAATGGCAGCCTTGACCAAATCATGCCCTGGATCGGAAATGCTAGGCATCCCTGCATCAGATACTTGGGCAAGATTTTGACCTTGCTTCAACAACTCAATCAAATCAGGAATTTTTTCCTTGGCATTATGCTCGTGAAAACTGATTTGTTTGGTTGAAATTTCAAAATGCTTGAGCAAAAGTCCAGTGTTACGAGTATCTTCTGCCGCGATCCAGTCGACCTCCTTCAAGGTCTGAATAGCGCGAAAAGTCATATCTTCTAGATTACCAATCGGCGTTGCGACTAGATAAAGCTTGCCATAGGGAGATTGTCCCTTAAAACTCTTTTGAATCTGCATATTTACTCCCTAAACAACAGTTCATCACAGAACATACATTCTGCATCCTGCTCTCGACGTTGGCCATAAAAGTCACGGCAAACATGAAAACCGTCCTCATAAATGCGACGAACATTTTCCCTCACATGTTTAGTTTTGGATGGAGTTGTCTCCTCAACTTCTCCCAATCGTTCTCTCAGTTTATCATTTTCTAAACGAAGAGCTGTATTTTCCTCTACCAGACTCTTGAGATTTTTCTTGATAGCTTCGACGTCTGCCAAGGTTACCAACAATTGCTGTGAAAAGTCATCTAAAGCATCAAATAATTCTTTTTTATTCATTACAGCCCTTTCTATAATCTATCTTCACTTTAATTTTTTTGTAAAACCAGGTATTCCAAAGCGTTTTGAAAGCTGACATTGGCCCGCCACATTTTTCGAGCTTGAATGAGATTTTGCAAAACATTCTGCGCAGAAACATTGAGAACTTCCTGGCCAGCTAATACCTCTAAAATTCTGAGCACTTGATCTTGCTTTTCTTTATCATCAGCCAAACTCGTTAATTTCGCAACTTGCAAATAGGATTCTTTTTTATGGGCCAAAAGCCAACCAAAGAGGCGTTCACTTTCATCTACCAGTGCCCAAAATCCTGCTTGATGCACAAGCTTATCAGCCTCTACCTGCGATTGACTAAACTGAGCTAATAGCTTGGCTTTATTTTTTACTAAACCAGCCTCTTCAAGCTGTGACATTAAAGTAGAGACTTGCTTCTTAAATTGGAAAATCTGTGTCCGACTTCGAATCGTTGGTAACATCTGTTCCTCATCATCAGTCAAAAAGAATATGTAGATTTCGCTCTGTGGTTCCTCAATAACCTTTAAAAGAGAATTTGCAGCGTTCACATGCATTTTTTCTGCTTGTTCGATAATAAAGACCTGCCGTTGGTTTTCAATACCAGACTGGGCAAATTGACCAACTAATTCCCGAATACGATCCGTCTTAATGACTTGATTCAGAGGTTTAATTATGGTCACATCAGGAAATTCTTCTTGTTCAATCAATTTACAATTCCGACATTTTTCACAAGGAAAAATACCAGTTTTCTCACTACAAAAGAGACTTTTAGACAAGAAAAGGGCCATCTCTAAACTTCCAAAATTACCTGAAAAGAGATAGGCGTGATTGAGCTGCCCTTGCTCCAAGATATGAACAAACCGTTCAAATTGTAGAGGCTGACAAGCTCTTAATTGATCTTGTTTCATCTCTTTAATCCCATCCTATCAAAAAGTAGCTGCTGCGTGTTCGCAATCACTTGATCAAGTGGTAGGCTAGCATCGATTTTTACAATGCGGTCTGCTTCCTTTTCCAAAAGAGATAGATAACCCCGACGAACTTTTCGATGTAGGTCTAGGCCTTCCATGTCCAAACGATTGACTTCCCGATCACTGTTGGCAGCAATACGTGCCAGCCCCTCTTCGACCTCAATATCAAAATAAAGAGTCAAATCAGGTTTTAGTCCATCTGTCGCAAACTCATTAAGCCAATCAATAGCTTTTATATCTAAACCACGCCCAAAGCCTTGATAGGCAACCGAACTGTCAATAAAGCGGTCCATGATAACCAGTTTACCAGCTGCAAGTGCTGGTAAAACCTTTTCTACCAAGTGTTGTCGACGACTAGCAATATAGAGAAGCAACTCCGTTTTAGGGTCCATCTGGGTATGACTTGGATCTAGAATCACTTCTCGAATCTTTTCTCCAATCAAAACCCCGCCTGGTTCACGAGTGCTTAAAACTTCTATTCCCCTATCCTCTAATATAGGGATTAGGGCTTCAAGAACGCTTGTCTTTCCCGCTCCCTCTGGTCCCTCAAGAGAGACTAAAAATCCTTTTGACATGTCTGACTCATTTCTATTTTTCTCTCTTCTATTCTATCAAAAAAATAGGGATTTGTGAAAAGCTTTTTTCATTTCGCTCTTTGTAATAAAAAAGAGGTTGAGTTTTAACACTCACCTCTTATTTGCCTAATTCTTGAGTTCTTTTGTAGGCTTGGTTGACAGCGTCCATAACGGTTCCTCTAAAAGCATGTTCTTCTAGACTTGCTACACCAGCAATGGTCGAACCACCTGGGCTACAAACTTGATCTTTCAAGACTCCAGGATGTTGCTGACTTTCTAGTACCATTTGACCTGCACCAACTACTGTTTGAGCCGCCATTTTCAGAGCCATTTCTCTTGGCAATCCTGTCTGAACTCCTGCATCCGCCAATGCTTCGATAAAAAGATAGACAAAGGCAGGCCCACAACCTGCAAGCCCTGTCGCAGCATCTATTAAACTATCACTTATTTCAACTAACTGGCCAGCCTTGGCTAAAAATTGACAAAAAAGTTCATTGTCTTCTGAATGACAATTTGCAGACAGGGCATAGCTAATCACTCCTTGCCCAATAGCAACAGGTGTATTAGGCATGATGCGAATAATTCGGTGCTGACTTGGAAGAAGACTAGCGAGTTTTTCCAAGGTCAAACCAGCGGCCATGGAAATCAAAAGAAGACTTTCTCGTTTTTCAAGGATGGTCTGATATTGAGTAAGCAGTTCAGAGAATTGAGCTGGCTTTACTCCTAGAAAAATCACATCTGCTTCTGCAAAGATTTCGTCATTGCTAGAAGCCAGACCACCATAATTAGCAATAAAAGCATCCACCTTGGCTTGACCACGATTGGCAAGGAAAATCTGATGACTAGTTTTTGCCTGCAAAACAGCCTTAGCCAAGCTAGCTCCCATATTCCCCAAACCGATAAATCCAATCTTCATCTCTTACTCCCTTATCTGTCCATCACCAGTAACCACATATTTGTAGCTGGTCAATTCCTTCAAGCCCATTGGACCACGCGCATGTAATTTCTGAGTAGAAATCCCCATTTCACATCCCAGTCCAAATTGACCACCATCTGTGAAACGAGTCGAAGCATTGACATAAACCGCCGCCGAGTCCACTAGATCTGTAAAGAAAGTTGCAGCCTCAGCATTTTCAGTCACAACGGCATCCGAATGATGGGTACTGTGGGCTTCAATATGGGCAACCGCTTCTTCTAAACTGCTCACAACCTTAACAGCAAGGACATAGTCTAAAAACTCAGTGTCAAAGTCTTGGGCCTCAGCTACTTGACCTGAAACAAACTTGCTTGCTTTGCTATCCAAGCGGAATTGAATTGGTTCCAAACCAGCTTCTTTTCGATCGGCAACCAGAACTTGCTCCAAGCGAGGAAGGAAGCTTGCTGCCTTGTCTTCATGAACCAGCAGAACCTCCATGGCATTGCAAACAGAGGGACGACTAGTTTTAGCATTGTTGATGATAGACAGAGCCTTGTCTTCGTCTGCATCCTTATCCACATAGACATGGACAATCCCAGTCCCTGTCTCGATAACCGGCACAATAGCATTCTCAACGACAGCATTGATCAAGCCAGCCCCTCCACGAGGAATAAGAAGATCTAGATAGCCCTTAGCCTTCATCATGGCATAACTACTTTCACGGCTAGTATCTTCTACTAATTGAATGACATCTGGGTGAATGGTAGTCGTCTCCAAGCCCTTCTTCAAGGCAGTGACAATGGCATGGGCTGTTTGATAGGCGTCCTTACCACTACGAAGAACAACCGCATTTCCACTCTTAAGAGCCAAAGCAGCTGCGTCAGACGTCACATTTGGACGGCTTTCATAGATAATACCGATAACACCCATGGCCACCCGTTTCTTGGTGATAACCAAGCCATTTTCAAGCTGACTTGTTTCTAAAACTTCACCGATTGGATCTGGTAAAGCAACCACTTCACGAATCCCAGTTGCCATTGCTTCTATACGCCCTGCATCCAAATAAAGACGATCCAGCATAACATCTGAGATTTTACCCTTAGCCGCCTCCATATCAAGGCCATTTGCCACTAAAATCTCTTCAGTAGCTGCTAATAAACTTTCAGCCATAGCTAGCAAGGCTTGGTTTTTCACTGTTTCACTAGCTGTGTTAATCGACTTTTTAACAGCCTGTACCTGTTCAAATTGTTCTTGTGTTCTTACCATAATTTACCTCTAAAATTCTGTAAAGAGTAGTTGGATTTCAGGAGTAATGGAAATCCAGTCATCACGGTGAATCAAGACACCCTTGGCTTTTTGAGAACGCAACATGTCCTCCAAAGCAGATGCTCCAAATTGCACGCGTCCTTTTCCAAGTGATTTTCCACTTTCCTTATCAAAAACCGTAACAATATCGCCATAAGAAAAGTTGCTCTCAACATCTACAACACCTGATAAAAGTAGACTTTTACCATATTGAGAGAGAGCTTCAGCAGCCCCTTTATCAACCCAAATAGAACCTTGGCTCTGAGCATAAAAGGCCAGCCATTGTTTCTGGGTACGAAGTCCCTTTTCCTGTGCAACAAAGAAAGAACCATCAAGAGTTTCTTCAGCTGCTTCAATTAAAGCATCAGGTTTCAAGGAAGAACAGATATATACGGGAACACCTGACTCAGTTGCAATGGTAGCAGCTTTTATTTTCGTCAACATACCACCTGTTCCATTTGAAGATCCAGCACCACCAGCCATATCTATAATTTCTCGATTGATGGTCTCAATTCTCTCCAGACGTTTAGCTCTTGGATCCGAGTTAGGATTACCAGTATAAAGACCGTCTACATCTGTTAAGAGGACCAAAAGATCTGCCTGCACCATTGCAGCTACCTGAGCACTGAGCGTATCATTATCCCCGACCTTGAGCTCATCAATAACGACACTGTCATTTTCATTGATAATAGGAATCGCGCCACGATTGAGAAGAACAGATAAAGCTTGATGGGCATTTTTATAACGTCGCTTATCGACAAAATCATCCTGAGTTAGCAAGATTTGCGCTGAAACAATCTGTCTTAAGAGCAAATTGGTTGTATATTCTTCCAGAAGCAATCCTTGACCAACCGCTGCTGAAGCTTGCTTATCCGCAATCTTTGTTGGTCGTTTTTTAAATCCTAAGGCTCCGAAACCTGCTGCAACAGCCCCAGAAGACACCAAAATCAGCTCATGACCTGCTTCATGCAGCATTGCAAGCTGTTGTGTGATAGCTTTTACTTTACTGCGAGATAAACTTCCATCTTTATGTGTCAAGGATGAAGTTCCCACTTTAAATACGATACGCTTGTACTTCATATTTTTCTCCAAATTTAATATTTAACCATTTTACCATGATTTTATGAAATTGTAAAAAAGGAACTCTCTCACTTTTAATCGCAAAAAAAGAACCTTGCAAAGCAAGATTCTTTTAGTGTCTGACTTAAATAATTGTTCTTCTGGGAACTAAATCGAATTAAGCTTCGATTTCTGTAACCATACCTGAACCAACAGTACGTCCACCCTCACGGATAGAGAATGTAGTACCTTGTTCTACGGCGATTGGGTGGATCAACTCAACGTCGATTGTCACGTTATCACCTGGCATTACCATTTCAGTACCTGCTGGAAGTTCGATTGAACCTGTAACGTCAGTAGTACGGAAGTAGAATTGTGGACGGTAGTTGTTGAAGAATGGAGTGTGACGTCCACCTTCTTCTTTAGTAAGGATGTAAACTTCACCTTTGAATTTAGTGTGTGGGTTGATTGAACCTGGTTTAGCGATAACTTGTCCACGTTCGATTTCGTCACGTTGAACACCACGAAGAAGGACACCTACGTTATCTCCTGCAAGACCTTCGTCAAGTTGTTTACGGAACATTTCAACACCAGTAACAACTGCTTTTTTAGTTTCTTCTTTGATACCAACGATTTCGATTTCGTCGTTGACACGAACAGTACCACGGTCGATACGTCCTGAAGCAACTGTACCACGTCCAGTGATTGAGAATACGTCTTCGACTGGAAGAAGCAATGGTTTGTCAGTGTCACGTTCTGGTTCTGGAATGTACTCATCAACAGTGTTCATCAATTCCATGATGATGTCTTCGTATTTAGAGTCACCTTCAAGAGCTTTAAGAGCTGAACCTTGGATAACTGGAAGATCGTCACCTGGGAAGTCGTATTCTGAAAGAAGGTCACGGATTTCCATTTCAACCAATTCAAGCAATTCTTCGTCGTCAACCAAGTCGATCTTGTTCATGAAGACGATAAGGTGTTTAACACCAACCTGACGTGAAAGAAGAATGTGCTCACGAGTTTGTGGCATTGGTCCGTCAGTTGAAGCTACTACAAGGATAGCTCCGTCCATTTGAGCGGCACCAGTGATCATGTTTTTAACGTAGTCCGCGTGTCCTGGAGCGTCGATGTGAGCGTAGTGACGTTTTTCAGTTTCGTACTCAACGTGCGCAGTGTTGATTGTGATACCGCGTTCACGTTCTTCTGGAGCAGCATCGATAGACGCATAGTCTTTAGGTTGGTTAACTGCTGAAGGCAAGCGACGTGCCAAAACAGTTGTGATAGCTGCAGTTAGGGTAGTTTTACCGTGGTCAACGTGTCCGATAGTACCAATGTTAACGTGTGGTTTACTACGATCGTATTTTTCTTTTGCCATTTGAGTAAAAGCCTCCAATAAAATATATTTTATAGATAGACAGTAGGCAATACAGTCTAACTTTCCTTACTATTTTATCAAATTTCAGCTAAATTGCAAGTGTTTTACAAAGTTTTTGTGAATTATTCTTATTCTTGCTCTACTTCCTCTACCAATTTATTTAAAATAGCTATAAATAGGCTTATTTTAGCAAAAGGCGATAGACCATAATTCGATAAGCCAAGTCTGAATTTGCTATTTCCAGCCCCGAAAGACTTCAATTATTCAGTTGTTTGAAAAAAATTATGTATAGAAAGATTAAAGTTTCATCATAAGAGATTTGAGAGTTTTAAAATCAATAAAAAGTTCAATCAACTACAGCGCCAAAGATACTATGATCAAAAAAAGTCGGGATTTTTTATCCCGACATCTTTATTCTGATTGATGCTTTTCAACTTCTTGCGCTTCCTTATGATTTTCATACAGTCGCGCTAAGAATTTAGCAATCTCTTTTAAAATGGAATAGGTTGGAACAGCAACAATCATCCCAATCACACCATAAATATTACTTGATAATAAAAGCAAGACTAAAATAGTAATCGGGTGAACCTTCATAACTCCACCCACGATACGTGGATATAAAATATTTCCATCAACTTGCTGAATAATCAACATATAAATGACAGCAATAATCATTTTATGAGGATCGGTAAAGAGATTTGAGATGATCATTGGAATCAAGCCAATGCTTGGTCCTACATAGGGAATCAAATTAGCCAATCCAGAAAAAATGGCGAAGACCAAGGCATATCTTAGACCAATCACACTATAACCGATAAAAGCTAAACATCCAATAATAACTGCATCTATAGACACTCCACTAATGTAACGAGAAATAGTTGTATTTAGGTTTGTCAATAAACCAGATATGTTCAATTTATCTCGTTTTAATACAGTTCTTTCTAACATGGGTAAAAATTTATGCCCATCAAGTAATAAGTAAATCAAGAAAACAGGTGTCATGATGATGATCAATACAGTGCTTACGAGTGCAGATAGAACACTTCCAACACTATTTGTCACACTGTTCAAAATATTTTGCAAAATATCAACATAAGAGAGGTTCAGTTGCTGAATAGTTTGTTGGATATCTAGATTTTGCTGGGCTGGATGTTTTGATAACTCAATGACTAAATCTTGAAGACGACCGTAAATGTTTTGACTCGAGTAAATTAAGCTACTTAACTGATTAATCAAAATCGGCAGCAGATAAACAAAACTAAGTACGAGTGCACAAACTAAGGCACAAAGGGTTAACAAAATCCCAATGATTCGATTGATTTTGCATTCCTTCTCAAGAAAAATAACAATTGGATTGGTAATGTAATACAAAAAGCCTCCTAACAAAAAAGGAATCATAATTGTATTTAGCACACTTACGAAAGGTGTAATAATGGCACCCATTTCTCTCCATAGATAGAAAATTAGGGTTATTAATAGAATTTCAGTTGTCCAGAAGAACAATTTATTTCTTCGAAACATAAGTCACCTCCTCTTTTCACTATTTTACCACATTTCAAAAAAGATTGATAACCTTCATCAAAAAACCAAGAATATTTTTTGTCTTTGTGATAGAATAAAGTTACTATGAAGAAATTATTTTTAACCTTAATCACATTATTTTTATTCGGTTCTGCTACCACTGTTTCTGCTCAGGATTTTGATGTAGCTGCAAAACATGCTATTGCCGTAGAAGTTAACAGTGGAAAGATTTTATATGAAAAAGATGCGACTCAACCTGTTGAAATTGCTTCTATCAGTAAAATCCTCACTGTTTATCTAGTCTATGAAGCCTTGGAACAAGGAAAAATCACCCTTTCTACTCCTGTAGAAATCTCAGATTATCCTTACCAGCTCACTACCAATTCTGAAGCAAGTAACGTTCCTATGGAAGCTCGTAACTACACAGTTGAGGAATTGCTAGAAGCTACTCTGGTATCCAGTGCTAACAGTGCAGCCATTGCCCTAGCTGAAAAAATTGCTGGCTCTGAAAAAGACTTCGTTGATATGATGAAGGCCAAACTACTGGAATGGGGTATCCAAGACGCTACTCTCGTTAATACAACTGGTCTTAACAATGAAACTCTCGGCGCTAATATCTATCCTGGTTCAAAGAAAGATGATGAAAATAAATTGAGCGCTTATGATGTAGCTATTGTTGCTCGTAATCTGATTCTCAAGTATCCTCAGGTCTTAGAAATCACTAAGAAACCTTCTTCGACTTTCGCTGGTATGACCATTAATTCTACTAACTATATGCTGGAGGGAATGCCTGCCTATCGTGGTGGTGTTGATGGACTTAAAACTGGTACGACAGATAAGGCTGGAGCATCCTTTGTAGGTACTACAGTCGAAAAAGGAATGCGTATCATTACTGTTGTTTTAAATGCTGACAACCAAGATACCAATCCATATGCACGCTTTACAGCTACTTCTTCTCTCTTAGATTATATTTCCTCTACCTTTGCTCTCCAGACCATCGTCAAGCAGGGTGAAAGTTATGAGGATAGTAAAAGTCCTGTTTTAGATGGAAAAGATGACACAGTCACAGCGGTCGCAAAAGAAGATATCAAAATTGTTCAACGCTTGGGCAGTCGAGCTCAATCAACTATCACCTATACTGCTGATACTACTGAACATACTGCACCACTTGAAGCAGGAACAGTCGTTGGCCATCTCAGTTATGAAGATAAAGATCTAGTCGGGCAAGGTTATATCACTACTGACAAACCTAACTTTGAAATGGTTGCAGAAAAAAATGTTGACAAAGCCTTCTTCTTAAAAGTTTGGTGGAATCGATTTGTTCGATTCGTAAACGAAAAGTTATAAAAAAATCGCGAAATTCGCGATTTTTTCTTTATTCATTTTCAGCTACAGTCGAATGTTTATAGCCATAAGTAAAGTAGATAATAATTCCTATTAACAAGGCAATTCCAAACGCCATCCATGTTTCAAGAGTATACTGAAGCATGAATGAGAGACAGATCAGAATAGATAAGATTGGTAAAAAAGGAACCAGGGGAGTTTTGAACTCGCCCTCTTTTGGCATCCCCTTGTCTTTTCTCAGTTTGATAATACCGTAGGCTAGGAGAATAAGATAGGCTAAGGTGCAGATATTAAGAAAGGCTGCAATACTTGCTAGTGGGAAGATTCCCGCTGCAATGGCTGAAACAAGACCAGTTAAGATGGTTGCATTCTTTGGAACGCGACTAGTCTTGGTCACTTCTTTAAAACTTTGAGGCAAGAGTCCATCACGGGCTAAACTATAGATCATTCGTGACAAGGCGTAGGTCATTGAAATACATACCGTAATCAAGGTAAAAATCGCAACAAGTGAAACATAGTTAGCTGCCCAACCAATACCGATACTTCTCAAAGCGAAAGCCACTGCATCATCTACATTGAGCTTGCTATAATGAACAATCCCTGTCAATACTAGAGTGACTAGTGCATAAAGTATAGTAACGATAGTTAAGGATAAAACAATTCCACGCGGTACATTCTTCTGGGGGCTTTGAATTTCATCAACTGCCATTGAGATGGATTCAAACCCTAAAAATCCAAAGAACATGAGTGAAGCACCTGCCATAATCCCAGTGCTTCCACCATAAATCTGACCAAAGCCAAATGGTGCAAAGTCTGCCCAATTTTCAGGTTTAATGTACCAGATTCCAACTAGGATGAATAGGGCAAGAGCAGAGAATTTTAAAACTACTAAAATGGAATTAAATCGAAGCGCAGCCTTCGAATTCAATAAGACCAGTCCCGTAACGAGGACGAGAACTAGAATTGGCAGGAGGTCAAGATAGGTCCCTTGCTCTGGATTAAAGGTCCCATTTAAGGCTTGAGGCATAGAAATACCATAATGGCTAAGCAAACCTTTAAAATAGGCCGCCCAACCCGAAGCTACACCAGAAACAGCTGTCATAAATTCCATAATAGTCAGCCAACCAGCAATCCAGGCTGGAAATTCACCTAAAATTGCATATAGATAACTATAAGCACCCCCAGTTGCTGGAACACGAGAGGCAAATTCTGCGAAAAAGAGAGCAGATAAGGACACACAGATCGCAGAAATTACGATAGATACCACAAGAGCAGGTCCTGCTAATGTTGCTGCAGCTGTTCCTGTAATGGTAAAAATACCAGTTCCCACCATAGCACCAATTCCCAAAAGAATTAAATCCCATAATTTCAAATGGCGGTGCATTTCCGTTTTACCTAGACTAACGTCTTTGGTTCTAAAAATATTCATATTTCATCCCCCACTTTATGTGATTGTATTATTTTACCATACAAAAGACTTTTTGTGAATATTTATAAGTATCTTTCGTCAAAAAAACTGAGAGTGGGACAGAAATCGGTAATTCGTTAGAATACGATTTCGTCGTCCCACCTCCGCACAGTTGAGTAGGGCTGTAAAAGCTGATGAAATCAGCGTAGTAGAGCCCACTCAACCACTGCGTCTTGCTCGACAATCCAAAGACAATTGAGAGGCTAGGACTTTTGTCCCAGCCTCAGTTTCTGTTCATAAAGTTTATCCAACTGATCCTTCCATTTCATAGCTAATCAAGCGGTTGAGCTCAACTGCATATTCCATTGGAAGTTCTTTTGTAAAGGGTTCTACAAATCCCATAACAATCATCTCAGTTGCCTCAGATTCTGACAACCCACGGCTCATGAGATAATAGAGTTGTTCTTCAGAAATCTTAGAAACCTTTGCTTCGTGTTCCAAAGCTACTTGCGAGTTGTGAATTTCATTAAATGGAATAGTATCTGATGCTGACAAGTCATCCATGATAATCGTATCACACTCAATGTGAGAAACAGATTTCTTAGAGTTCTTATTAAAGGTTACTTGTCCACGATAGTCTACCTTACCTCCACCTTTAGCGATAGATTTAGAGACAATAGACGAGCTCGTATGTGGAGCATTGTGGATCATCTTAGCACCAGTGTCTTGATGTTGCCCTGCATTGGCAAAGGCAATAGAAAGCATGGTACCACGCGCTCCTTCTCCATCTAAGTATACAGATGGATATTTCATAGTCGTTTTGGCACCCAAGTTCCCATCAATCCACTCAACAGTCGCATCTTTTTGAGCCTTAGCACGTTTGGTTACCAAGTTATAGACGTTATCAGACCAGTTTTGGATGGTTGTATAACGCATATAAGCTCCGTCCAAAGCGAAGATTTCTACAATAGCAGCGTGCAAGCTGTTGCTTGAATAAGTTGGCGCTGTACATCCTTCTACGTAGTGGACGCTTGCTCCCTCATCAACGATAATCAAGGTACGTTCAAACTGACCAGTATTTTCGTTGTTGATACGGAAGTAAGTTTGAAGTGGAATATCTACCTTGACCCCTTTTGGTACGTAGATAAAGGTTCCACCAGACCATACTGCTGAGTTGAGGGCAGCTAACTTGTTATCTGTCGGCGGTACCAACTTAGCAAAGTATTGTTTAAACAAGTCTGGGTATTCCTTGAGGGCAGAATCCGTATCTGTAAAGATGATACCTAACTTCTCAAATTCTTCCTTCATGTTGTGGTAAACCACTTCTGACTCATACTGGGCAGAAGCTCCAGCTAGGTAGGCACGCTCAGCTTCAGGAATCCCGATTCGTTCAAAGGTTTCTTTGATTTTTTCAGGAACGTCATCCCAAGAACGGGCTGGTTTATCAGATGGTTTTTGGTAGTAGATCAAGTCATCAAAGTCAATCTCTGACAAGTCTGCTCCCCAAGTTTGCATGGGCATTTTTTTGAAAGTTTCATAAGATTTCAAACGGAATTCCAACATCCACTCAGGTTCTCCCTTAGCAGCTGATAGTTCACGAATGACATCTTCATTCAATCCTTTTCCTGTCGATAGGACAGGCTCTACATCGTCATGGAAACCAAATTTATATTCACCAAGATCAATTGGTTTTGGTTCTACTCTTTCTTCAGCCATAATATCCTTTCTTTCATTCTTCATTTCTAATATTTCATAAGACAAAAGAAGCTTGTCTTATTTGTTTTCTTGATTTTCGATTGTTTTCTTAAGGGCGTTCCAAGCTAGGGTTGCACATTTGATTCGTTGCGGAAATTTGGCAACTCCTGACAAGAAGGCTGCGTCTCCAAGACTATCTTGTTTGTCATCTTTTTGTCCTTGAACCATTTCTGAAAAAATGGTCGCAAGCTCTAGAATTTCTTGCTTGGTCTTCCCTAAAACGGCATCTGTCATCATACTAGCAGAGGCAGTTGAAATCGTACAGCCTGAGTTTAGAAAAGCAATATCTTCCATACGATCTTCTGCATCAAACTTAACAGAGAGATTGATGACATCACCACAGGTCGGATTGTTGAGACTGATTTGCTCAGCGTCTTCTAACTTCCCTTGGTGATGGGGATTTTTCGAATGGTCTGCTACCACTGCCATATAGAGGCTATCTAGTTTAGAAAGTGCCATTGAAAAACTCCTTTGTTTTTTGTAGGGCATCGACTAGCTTGTCGCAGTCTGCCTTAGTATTGTAGATATAAAAACTTGCACGAGCTGTTGCTGGGACTTCCAAATACTGAAGCAAGGGTTGCGCACAATGGTGACCAGCACGAACAGCCACTCCTTCATAATCCAGAGCAGTTGCAAGGTCATGAGGATGAAGATCACCTAGATTAAAGGCAATGACACCTGAACGTTGAGCCAAATCTTGCGAACCGTAAATGGTCAAACCTTCAATTTCCTGCAATTTTGGAAATACGTATGCAATCAGTTCTTGTTCATGAGATTCAATGGCATCCATACCAATGTTTTCAAGATAATCCACGGCAGCTGCAAGTCCAATAGCTCCTGCCATATTGGGAGTTCCAGCCTCGAATTTCCAAGGCAATTCCTTCCAGCTAGCAGATTGCTCATATACGAAATCAATCATCTCGCCACCGAACTCGACAGGTGACATTTGCTCCAGATATTTTTCTTTACCGTAAAGGACGCCAATACCAGTTGGACCAGCCATCTTGTGACCTGAAAAGGCAAAGAAGTCCACATCCAAGTCCTGGACATCAATCTTCATATGTGGTGTAGACTGAGCACCATCCACCACCATGATGGCTCCAACTTGGTGAGCCATTTGTGTGATTTCTTTAATAGGACTAACCACTCCAAGAACGTTTGATGCGTGAGCTAGTGAAACAAATTTAACTTTGTCAGTCAATTTAGAACGCAGGTCATCCATATCCAGAGCTCCATCTTTGAGATAGACATAAACAAGCTCTGCCCCAGTCTTGCGACAGACTTCTTGCCATGGGATAATATTGGAGTGATGTTCCATGACAGAAATCAAAACTTGATCTCCCTCAGTTAAAATTTCTTCAGCAAAACGCGCCACCCAGTTAAGACTGGTTGTTGTTCCTCTGGTAAAGAGTACTTCCTTTGTCGAACCTGCGTTGATGAACTTGCGAATGGTTTCACGAGCAGCTTCATAAGATGCTGTCGCACGCTCTGCCAAAGTATGAACCCCTCGGTGAACATTGGCATTGTCCTGTTCATAGTAGCGGTTAATGGCTTCCAGAACAGCTAGTGGTTTTTGTGTCGTCGCAGCATTATCCAAATAAACCAGAGGTTCGTCATTGACAATCTGGTCTAAAATCGGAAAATCCTTGCGAATCACTTCTGCATCTAACATAGACTTCCCCTTAGCGTTTTGACAATTTTTCTTCGATCGTCGCAATCATTTCATCACGAACTTCCTTGACAGGGATCTCAACAATAACTGAGCCAAGGAAACCACGGACAACTAAACGTTCTGCAGTGGCTTTGTCCAATCCACGGCTCATAAGGTAGTACATATCTTCTGGATCAACTTGACCAATAGAAGCCGCGTGTCCTGCAGTAACGTCATTTTCATCAATCAAAAGGATTGGATTGGCATCTGAACGCGCTTGGTCTGAAAGCATCAGAACACGGCTCTCTTGTTGCGCATCTGCTCCCTTAGCACCCTTGATGATATGGCCAATACCGTTGAAGGTCAAAGTTGCTTTTTCAAGAATAACACCATGTTGGAGGATATTACCGATAGAGTTGCAACCATAGTTAGTTACTCGAGTATCAATCCCTTGCACCTGACGACCACTTGAAAGAGCTACGACCTTGAGGTCCGCATGGCTACCATTTCCAAGTAAGTCACTATCAAAATCCGCAACGACATTTCCTTCGTTCATGACACCGATAGCCCAGTCAATACTTGCATCGTTACCTAGTTTACCTCGGCGGCTAATGTAGGCAGTAACATTCTCACCAAGACGATCAATTGCAGCAAATTTCACTTGAGCACCAGAACGTGCAATCACTTCAACTATGATATTTGCAGTTGCCTTAGCACTACCTCCACCACGTGACTCTAGACGTTCAAGATAGCTTATCTTACTGTTTTTACCTGCAATGATCAGAATATGCTTGTTAAATGGCACATCACTATCGCTGTCTTGGTAGAAAATCCCTTCGATTGGTTCAGCAATCTCAACATTATCAGGAATGTAGAGAACAGCTCCACTGTTAAAGTAAGCAGTGTGATAAGCTGCCAACTTGTCATCATCGTATTTTACTGATGACATGAAAAATTCTTCTACGAGTTCTGGAATTTCTTCTAAAGCCGAATGGAAGTCTGTAAAGACCACTCCTTGTTCAGCCAACTCAACTGGAATTTGTTCGAAAACAGTTTGAGTTCCAACTTGCACCAACTTCAAGTGATTATCTAAAGCAGTGAAATTAGGAACATTTGCTGATGGTTCACTTTCTGTGATGGTACCATCACCAAGATTCCAACGGTGAAATTTTACACGCTCAATGACTGGCAATTCCAAGCTCTCAATCTTATCAAAAGCTTTTTGACGGAGGTCTGACAACCAGCTTGGTTCAGCGTGCATTTCTGAAAAAAGTTTAATAGTTTCTTTAGTCATTTACTTCTCCTAAAAGATACGAGGGAATTACAATTCTTCCTTGTAGTCATAGCCAAGTTCTTCAGCTAGTTTCGCGTATCCTTCACGTTCCAAGCGTGCAGCCAATTCTGGACCACCAGAAAGAACAACACGACCTTCCATCATAACGTGTACCACATCTGGTGTGATATAGTTCAAAAGACGTTGGTAGTGAGTAATGATCATAGCACCAAAACCTTCACCACGCATAGCATTTACACCTTTAGAGACAACTTTAAGAGCATCAATGTCAAGACCAGAGTCAATCTCATCTAAGAGGGCAAAAGTTGGTTCCAACATCAAGAGTTGAAGAATTTCGTTACGTTTTTTCTCACCACCAGAAAAACCTTCATTGAGGTAACGCTCTGCCATTTCTTCTTTCATGTTGAGCAATTCCATTTTTTCGTCTAGTTTAGTGATGAACTCGCGAACTGAAATCTTCTCATCATCTTCTTTACCAGCATTCATGGCTGCACGAAGAAACTCAGCATTGGTAATACCAGGAATTTCTGATGGGTATTGCATAGCTAGGAAAAGTCCCATACGCGCACGCTCGTCCACTTCCAATTCAAGAATATTTACACCGTCAAACAAGACTTCACCTTTAGTGACTTCATAGTTTGGGTTCCCCATAATAGCTGCTGAAAGAGTAGACTTACCGGTACCATTTGGCCCCATGATAGCTGCAATTTCTCCTGTTTTAAGGGTCAAATTAACCCCTTTTAAAATTTCTTTTCCTTCAATTTCAACGTGAAGATCTTTGATCTCTAATACTGACATGATTGTTCCTTTCTTTTCATCCTTTTTACTGTATTTACCTGAAATTTAACCTTTTTAAATCCCTAGAAAAACACAGTAAAATGTCAATAAATATACCTTAATAGTATAACAAAAAAAAGCCTAAAAGGCTTTGATTTTGTCTAGAAGCTAGGAGCTACTTCTTCCCTTGAAAATGATCGTCTATAGCGCTCACAATTTTACCCATGATATAACTCACGCGAAAATTTCTCAGGATCAAAATAGCCCAAAGTAAGGCCACGATATACCGTTGCTCCATGATGGATTCATTAAAGAAATAAGTCTCAGCAGCAGTAAATAAGGCCATGATTATAAATTGTTGTCTGTTCATCGTATTATGTCACAATATCCTTTTAGTCTTCTTCTATGGTCACTTTATCCGCTAGGAATTCAAATCCTTGAGGAAGGACAGATTCTTCAACCTCTTCCTTAACAGAGTTTCCTTGAGACGATTTAGCCTTAGCTGAGAAATCTGCTCTGACTTCTTTCCATTCTTCCATGGATATAGCGAGAATCTCTGGAGAAAATCCCGCTGCTTGACTGAGGATATTGCCAAACATGGTATTAAGATTATCACGCTTCATGGTCTGACCAGCATTGAAGTTAGATTCAAAAGCAAGAATCGCATGGTGCTCATTGGCCGCAACAGGTTGAGAACCAACTAAAAGTGCCTTATCAGGTCCTGACAAGCTTTCAATAACTTCTCCCCAAGCATTTTGGAGACGAATTAGATTTTGACGGGCTAAATCAGGATTTTCAACAGCTTCTTGAAGAATAGACTGCACCTTATTGCGATCTACTCGATAAACTGACTTGGTGTTAACTGGGCGACTTGATGTTGATGTAGCCTGCTTGGGACTTGTATTAACATTTGCTAAGGCCTGTTTCAATCGTGCAACTTCTTCTCTTAGTGATGCCAATTCACCAGCGACTTGACCTGTTATTTCAGGCTTAACTTCAAGCTCAGCTAGACGAATGGTCATCATTTCAGCATAAATCTTAGGCTGTAAGCTAGCCTTGATATCAGCTAAACTACTTGTTGCAATTCCAATCATCTCGAACAAAACAGCCTGTGAAAGACCTAGGTTATCCTTAAAGAGATCACTATAGTGAGTATTCTCCCCACCAGTTTGGACAATCAAAATATCTCGTAAATATTGCAATAAATCTGTTACAAAACGGGTCATGCTCTTTCCGTGATCAAAAATCAAATCAAGTTTTTCCAAAGCAAGAGCCACATCCTTTTGTGCCAAAGCAGTCACATAATCATCCAAAGCACTTAGACTGATAGTTCCAGTGATTTCCTCAGAAACAGCAGTTGTCAATCGAGCTTCCTGCGTCAAACTCAAGGCCTGGTCTAAGATGGACAAGGCATCCCGCATACCACCCTCAGCTCGGCGAGCAATAATCTCAACAGCCTCAGACTCATAATCAATCCCTTCCTTTTCTAAAATATGGAAGATATGGTCTCGAATATCCTGAGTCTTGATAGACTTAAATTCAAATCTCTGAACCCGAGATAAGATGGTTGCAGGAATCTTATGAAGCTCTGTCGTTGCTAGGATAAAAACAACATTTGGAGTTGGTTCCTCAAGAGTTTTCAAAAGAGCATTAAAGGCTCCTGTTGAAAGCATATGAACCTCGTCGATGATATAAACCTTATAGTGGGCAACACTTGGAGCATAAGTTGATTTATCACGGATATCACGGATTTCATCCACTCCATTGTTAGAGGCTGCGTCCATTTCGATAACGTCTTCCAAGCTACCATTTGTAACCGCCTGACAGACGTAACAGTTATTACAAGGTTCTCCCCCTACTTGATTGGGACAGTTCATGGCCTTAGCAAAAATCTTAGCCACACTAGTCTTACCAGTTCCACGAGGACCTGAAAATAGATAGGCGTGGCTTATTTTTTCCTGTTCAACAGCTTGTTTAAGAGTTTTTGCTACCACCTCTTGACCTACTAGCTGTGAAAAAGTCTGGCTTCTATATTTTCGATAAAGGGCCTGATACATTACACTATCTCCTCAAACATTGAAAAGTTCCATTCTGTTTTATCTAGTAAAAAAGATACAAACTCTTCTAAATACTTCTGATCCATTTCATCATAATCATCGACAAGTGATGAATCCAAGTCTAAAACACCCAGAAGTTGTCCATCTTTAACCATTGGCACAACAATTTCACTACGAGCACTACTATCGCAAGAAATATAGTTTGGATAGGTCTTTACATCACCAACAATCACTGTTTGACGACTAGCTGCAGACTCTCCACAAACACCTTTCCCAAGAGCGATTCTGACACAAGAAACTCCGCCTTGAAAAGGCCCCAAGATGAGTTCATTCCCATCGAATAGGTAGAAACCTGCAAAAACAGTATTGGGAAAGTTTGTTTTTAGTAGGGCACTAGCATTTGATAAATTAGCCAAAACATTGGGCTCTCCTTCTAAAAGATAAGAGAGTTGTTCATTTACAGTTTGATAAAGTGATTCTTTTTCTGAATATAGCATAAAACCATTATATCAAAAAATGCTAGTAGAAAAAAGAAAAATCCTCTGTTTAAAAACAAAGGATTTTTTTCAAATTCGAATGAATTAAAGTTCGATGTCTCCGAACAAGTCAGCCATTGAGAATCCTGTTTGAGTTTCAGGAAGTTCAAAGTCACGTTTTTCTTGACGTTTTGGACGACGTGGACGTGGAGCACGTTTTTCTTCTTTTTGTCCTTCTTCTTGAGCTGGACGTTCTTCAAGAGCTTTGATAGAAAGTGAAACGCGTTCAGCATCAGCGTTAACTTCAAGAACTTTAACAGTAACTTCTTGACCAACTTTAAGAGCTTCTTTTGGATTTTCAATACGTTTGTGTGAAATTTGTGATACGTGAACAAGTCCATCGATACCTGGCAATACTTCAACAAATGCACCGAAGTCAGTCAAACGTTTAACTGTACCTTCTACAACATCACCTTTAGCCAATTTTTGCTCAACGCCATCCCATGGTCCAGGTGTTGTAGCTTTAAGTGAAAGTGATACACGTCCTTCTTCTTCGTTAAGATCAAGGATTTTCACTTCAACTTCTTCACCAACAGTTACAACTGATTTTGGTGAAACGTTACGTTCGTGTGACAATTCAGTCAAGTGAACCAATCCATCAACACCACCAAGGTCGATGAAAGCACCGAAGCTTGTGATACGAGCAACTTTACCAGTTACTACATCACCAACAGCCAATTTACCGAATACTTCAGCACGAGCTGCTGCTGTAGCTGCTTCTACAACTTCACGACGTGAAAGGATGAAGCGGTTTTCTTTAGCGTCAACTTCTTTGATTTTAGCTTCAAATTCTTGACCTACAAAACGCTCAGTGTTACGTACGAAACGAGTATCCAACATTGAAGCTGGGATAAATCCACGAACACCTTCAAATTCTACTGAAAGTCCACCTTTAACGGCACGAGTTCCTTTAACAGTAACAACTTCTTCTTCACGACCAACAAGTTTGTCCCATGCTTTGCGAGCTTCAAGGCGTTTTTTAGATACAAGGTATGTAACTGTATCAGTATCTTTACCAACTACTTGACGAAGTACAAGAACATCCAATACTTCTCCTACTTTAACAAAGTCATTGATATCTGCATCGCGATCGTTTGTCAATTCGCGAAGAGTCAAGACACCTTCAACACCAGTTCCTGAGATTGCAACGTTAGCTTGAGTCGCATCGACTGTCAATACTTCAGCACTAACAACATCACCAGGCTCAACTTGGCTAACGCTATTTAGCAAATCTTCAAATTCGTTCATCTAAAAAATCCTCCAACAATCAAGCTTTTCTTCAGCTTGACATACTTATAATTTTTTTCCTAAGCACCCGCAAGGACATGTTCATATCGTTCACGTCTTTCAATTATAAAAATAAAATACCCTAAGATATTTTTCTTTTTATCTTGAATTTATTACCTAAGAACTGGGGTAGCTGGATTCGAACCAACGCATGAGGGAGTCAAAGTCCCTTGCCTTACCGCTTGGCTATACCCCAAAAACAAGATGGAGAGAGAGGGATTCGAACCCCCGAACCCGAAGGAGCGGATTTACAGTCCGCCGCGTTTAGCCTCTTCGCTATCTCTCCGACAATTAACAGAGTCTATTATATCATGAAAATTTACAAAAAACAAGCATTATTTTGCTAAATTATAGTTTTCAATCAAAATTTCCACAGCTTTTTCAAGTTTTTTATAAAAACTATCGACATTTCCATTCTTTATGATCGCAAATTGATTGTCTAATTCGGCAATTTCACCAATGATCTTTTTACCAATGGTTAAAGTGTAACCGTCATACTTTTCTTTCCCAACTAAAACAGTTGCATCCGTTAATTGAATTTCAATTTTTTTATCTTTTTTACTCATACTCTACCTCTTTTCACTCTTCCTATTGTACAAGAAATTTAGAAAACTGGCAAGAAAAAACTCTATACCAAGCCAAGCTTGATACAGAGTTTTTGTAAAAAATATAGAATTTTTTATCTAGAGATGACTCATTATTAATGGGTTGTTCCACCTACTAACTTCAAGTCCTTATCTTTATAGTCTACGATAGCTCTAATTGCTGCCTCAATACCTCTGACAATATCTGTTAAGCACATGGATGCCGTATTAGGCTTGTTCAACACTTGTTCTGTCATATAGGGAATATGCATAAAACCTGCTCTCATATGGGGAAATTTCTTATCCGCTAAATAGAGAGCCTGATACATCAAATGGTTGCAAACAAAAGTTCCTGCTGTATTTGAAACTGTAGCTGGTAGCCCTTCTTCTTTTATGGCTTGTACCATCGCTTTAATAGGGAGTGTGCTAAAATAGGCAACTTCTCCATCAAGGCGAATTGGAGTGTCAATCGGTTGATTCCCTTGGTTATCAGGAATTCTAGCATCATCTTGATTGATAGCGACTCTCTCAGGAGTTAAACTCGCTCTTCCTCCTGCTTGGCCGATGCAAAGCACAACATCTGGTTGATATCGAACTATTTCTGCTTCTAAAACCTCTGCTGATTGATAAAAGACCGTTGGGATTTCTGCCCAATAAACCTCAGCCCCATGGATTTCTTTCGGTAATAATTTAACAGCCTCCAAGGCTGGATTGACCTTTTCACCACCGAAAGGATCAAAACCTGTAACTAATATTTTCATTTTATTTCCTTTACTAAAATGCCAAAAAGTACATCAGAAATACATGTATGATAATCATGACAATAGCTACTCCTACTTGCGCTTTGATAACACCATTTGGATCTTTCATATCCAAAAGTGCTACAGGTAAGGTATTGAAATTGGCAGCCATTGGGCTTAATAAAGTTCCACAACAACCTGCTGTCATAGCAAGAGCACCTGCCACGATTGGATCGGCTCCCAAGGAAAATACAAAGGGAACACCAATTCCAGCAGTTATGACAGTAAAGGCCGCAAAGGCATTTCCCATAATCATTGAAAAGAGAACCATCCCAAGGACATAAGCCACTACACCCATAAAACGACTACCCGAAGGAACTAGACCGCTAATTAAATGCGAAATCAAGTCTCCAACACCTGCAACGATAAAAATCGCCCCCAAAGCCCCTAGGAGTTGAGGAACAATGCCACTTGTTGAAACTTGTTGAACCATGCGATTGTTTTCTGCTAACAAGCTTTTAGGAGAACTCTTAGTAATCAATAAGAGAGAAATGGTTGCTAAAAATGCTGCAAGGCTGATAGCAATCTTACTAAACTCAGGGATCATTTTTGCTAATACTAAAGCAATCAAAGCCATCAACATGACCGGAATAAAAATTTTATTCTTCAATCGTTTAGCTTCAATATTTGCCTTGACTTCATCCAGAGACGGTAAGGTTCCGATACGAACCTGTTTAAAGAGTGTTAGTAGGGCTAAGAGCACTACGATAATTCCAATACAGATAGAAGGTAGATAGGAACCACCAATAAAACTGATTCCCAATAAAGCCCAAAAACCAGCTGTTCCATATCGAACTGGGTTTGTTTTGTCTTTATAGCTACAATAGGCCGTGTGAAGAAATTGACAACCAATCACAATATAGGTTAACTCTAATAACTGTCTTGCTAGATTGGTCATTCTTCTTTTCCTTTACTGAGCTTATTCACTAGCAGTTTTCTATCAAATAAGTAATTGTAAATCCCTACCACAAGTAGGGCAACTCCTGCAACAATAAGAGAAGCCCAAGCAATCCCTGCATAATTACTTTCGTAACCTAATTGGTCCAGAGTGCCCCCTATCAAGAGGACACCACCTGCACCAACAAAAGTGTTCTGAGCAAAAAAATTTGCGAAATTATCATTTGCTGCTGCACGCGCTTTTAGCGCTTCGCTCTCCTGCTCCGTTAATTTTCTACCTAATTGTGACTCTGCCGCTGCTTGTCCCATGGGTTGAACCAGAGGCCTTACAAACTGCGGCTGTCCTCCTAGACGAATGGCAAAGAATCCATCGAGTTCCCGAAAAAAGAAATAAATTGTATAAAAACTTCCTACGGTCAGTCCTTTAATCTTTTGAATCAAGTCAACCGAACGTTGCTTGAGTCCAAAAGTTTCAGATAAACCAACCAAGGGCAAGGTTACCATAAAAATCGTAAGAACTCGTTGATTGCTAAATTCTCTTCCTAAAATTTCCAAGAACTCAACAAGAGAAACTCCGGAAACTAGAGCTGTAACTAAACTAGCTAAGACTACCGTTGCGATGGTATCTAATTTATAGAAAAAACCAACCACAATGATAACTATCCCTATTAGTTTAATCCATTCCATTTAATCTTCCTTTATTCCAAAAACACTAGTCTGTTCTATTTGACATGATTTTCTAGTTCTTTTTGGTATTTACTGTTTGATTCTAATTTTTCTTTTTGCCATTTTTCAAGAGCAGCTTCATATTCTTTAGTAGTCACAATCTCTTTTTGCAATCTCATGCCTTTAAAGATATATGGATCGCCTTTGATACCAACTTGTGAGTATGGTTTTGAGAAAGGAACGACGTTGCTAACAACTGGTGAACCACCTGATGAAGCCGTTGGCATCAAGAGAGAACTATCTGTAAGCCATGCTTGAGCTTTGGCATATTTTTCATATCTCTTGTCCAAGTCATTTGTCTCAGAAGCTGCATCATCCAAGAGTTTCTTATACTGATCCAAACCAAGTTGAGCTACGACTTCCTTGTCTTTTCCTTTAGTAATACCAAGGTGTTTCATAGCAGAACCAGTTTTTGGATCCATGATATTCAAATAAGATGCTGGGTCCTGATAACTTGGAGACCATCCAGTGCTGTTCAAGTCGTAGTCTTTTTGAGCGGGAACACGTGCTTGAGATGTAATGCTTTCTTTTTCGTTATCTGTCATCTGAAGGACATCAATGACAACATTTTCAGCACCAAGTGTTGATTCGATTGATTGCTTGAAGGAATTGCTTTGTTGAACAGCAATTGTATCTGTTTGTTCAACTGGGACATCTAAGTGAATTGGGAAGGTTACACCTTTTGATTCCAACTCTTTCTTAGCTTTTTCGAATGATGCTTTGGCTTTGTCAGGATTGTAGATTGTATCTTTTCCATCAACAAGTTCAACACCTTTCCATTGGTCTCCATAGTTAATCAATTCTGCTTGAGCAATATCACCAAAGTTTTTGCCGCCAGATTGTACAAAATTGTCTGGCACTAGGCTGTTACGAATAATCTTATCAGCACCTTCTTCACCATTTAGTTGTGCAGCATAAGAATGACGGTTGAAGGCAAAGTTGATAGCCTGACGGAAATCCTTGTTCAACATGGCTTCTTTCGTAGAAGACTTCTGCTCATCACTTGTTTTAGCAGTTTTATTGTAAGACTGACGATTTACGTTGAAGGTAAAGTAGTAACTATTTGAATCTTGTGGACTGTAGGTGATTTTATCCCCGTATTGTTCTAAAGTTGAAGCAAAGTTTGAACTACTTGGGAAAAGTCGAGCAGTTGTGTAGGCACCTGACGAGAAACTACGAATCAAGGATTCTTGGTCTGAACCATCATAGTAGGTCAGTTTAACCTTCTCGATTTTCACCTTTTCTTTATCCCAATAATTTGGATTCTTTTCATATTCGATTAAGGATTTAGAAGTTAAAGTCTTCAAGATATAAGGACCGTTATAAAGGATACCAGATGGGCTAACTGCTCCGTAATTCTTACCAGAAGCTTTGAGGAACTCTTCATTTACAGGCAACATGGTTGCTGTGGTTACTTTTGAATTCCAGAAACTTTCTGGTGCATTCAATGTATATTCGACTGTATAATCGTCCAAGGCCTTAACACCGACTGTAGAGAAATCATTAGTCTCACCAGTCATATAGGCATCCAAACCTTTGATTGAGTTTTGAATGAGGGTCACACCATCTGACTTGCCATCTGCTACGTGTTTCAATCCAGTAACAAAGTCATGCGCAGTTACTTCAGCGTATTCTTCACCCTCTGAGGTATACCATTTAACTCCTTTACGAAGTTTATAAGTATAAGTCAATCCATCTTTTGAGACAGTCCAATCCTCAGCTAAGGAAGGAATTACATTACCGTATTCATCATTTTCCATCAATCCATCAACAACGTTCCCGACGATATCAGTAGTTGATGTACGAGTGGCAATACTGTAGTCTAAGGATGATGGATCCACTCCATAGACATAAGAGAAGGTTGTAGGTGCGTCCGCTTCTTTGTCTGCTTTTCCACAAGCTACAAGAAGAACTGTTGTACTCAGGACAAGTCCTGCTGTCAACATCCATTTTTTCGTTTTCATAAAGATCTCCTTTAAAATTTTTTAATCTACTTTTACAATCCATCCTTCTGGTGCTTCAACGTCACCAAATTGGATACCTGTCAATTCATCGTATAATCTACGAGTTACTGGTCCGACTTCTGTCTCACTGTAAAAGACATGAAGTTTATCTCCGTACTGAATTCCTCCAATGGGTGAAATAACAGCTGCAGTTCCACAGGCACCTGCTTCTACAAATCGATCAAGGCTGTCAATTGGCACATCTCCCTCAACAGGCGTCATGCCCAAACGATGCTCTGCCAAGTAAAGCAATGAGTACTTGGTAATAGATGGCAAGATCGATGGACTCAATGGCGTTACAAACTCATTATCAGCTGTAATCCCAAAGAAATTTGCTGACCCGACCTCTTCTATCTTGGTGTGTGTAGCTGGGTCAAGATAAATAACATCCGAGAAATGACGGGACTTAGCCATTTTTCCTGGTAGGAGGCTGGCTGCATAGTTTCCACCAACCTTAGCTGCACCTGTACCATTTGGAGCAGCACGGTCATATTCATCTTGTATCAAGAAATTTGTTGGCACTAAGCCACCTTTAAAGTAATTTCCAACTGGCATGGCAAAGATGGTAAAGATATACTCTTCTGCTGGTTTTACCCCAATGATATCTCCCACACCAATCAAAAGCGGACGAAGATAAAGGGTTCCACCAGTTCCATAAGGTGGTACGTATTCTTCATTAGCTCGAACTACTGACTTACAAGCCTCTACAAACATTTCTGTTGAAACTTGGGGCATCAAGAGACGATCACAAGTACGTTGGAGTCGTTTAGCATTTTCATCTGGGCGAAAGAGTTGAATACTTCCATCCTTGGTACGATAGGCTTTCAAGCCTTCAAAGGCTTGTTGTCCATAGTGAAGACTTGGTGAGGACTCAGAAATATGGAGTGTTGAATCCTTAGTCAATTCTCCTTGGTTCCATTGACCATTTGAGTAATGAGCAATATAACGATAAGGTAATTTCATATAGGCAAAACCAAGGTTTTCCCAATCAATAGCAACTGGCATATTCTTCTCCTCTTATTCTAATCAAAGCTATGTGTTCTATTCTACACTATTCTCTAAAAAATTCAAGTATTTTTTGTAATTTTCTGAAAATTTTACTAAAAAAAGAAACCAGTCACTGGGACTGGTCCTTTTCTTAGTTTTCCTTATCATCTTTAAAAACGTCTTTGAGGTAGGCATCAAAAACTTCTTCGTCAGAAATAGTATCTGAAATAAAGCTACCGTTGCTAGTTCGTTCTGATAAATTCAAATCTTGTAAGATTGATTCGTAAATGGTTCCCTTATTTGACTGAACAACTAGGGTTTGTTCCCCAGCTTCCACTTCTGTACTAAAGAGATCTCCAACAAATCCTTGTTCAGCCACCGCTCCAGCCGAAAAGACGCGATGTGGTTTACTCTTTAATTCTCTAAGGACCTGAAGACCACGATTAGCACGACTGGTTGCTGGAATTTCCTCGATCGAAACGCGCTTAAGACTTCCACGATGCGTCAAAAGATAGAAAGATGAAGTGTTGCAGATAAAGGCTGCTTGTATCACATCATCTGCTTTTAGATTCATGGCTTTCACCCCTGCAGCTTTGGCACCGATAACTGGCACTTCTTCGATGTTAAAGCGGAGGGCATAACCGTTTCGACTAATCAAGAGAACATCATCCAGTTTAATCGGAGCTACTGCTACAATCTGGTCAGTATCATCTTTCAACTTAGCATATTTGACAGATTTAGAACGGTAGGTTCTCCATGGAGAGAATTCTTTTCGTTCGACACGTTTGATTTGTCCAAGGCGAGTTGCTGCAAAGTAGGTTGTCGCATCATCAAACTGATCCACAACTTCTACATAGAGCACTTCTTCATTGGTTTCAAAGTTTGTAATAGACTGGCTTAGATGTTCTCCGATATCCTTCCAACGAATATCTGCCAACTCATGGACTGGTCTATAGATGACATTTCCAAGTGTTGTAAAGATTAAGAGATGCTGGGTAGTTTTGACAGATTGAACAAAGAGCAATCGATCGTCATCCCGTTTACCAATTTCCTCTAACGTTGAAGCTGAGAAAGAACGAGGGCTAGTACGCTTGATATAGCCAGCCTTAGTCACACTGACGTATGTATCTTCTTCAGCAATCAAACTAGCAGTATCAATCTCAATCACTTTAGCAGTATCCTCTAAAGAACTCAAACGTGGAGTCGCAAATTTTTTCTTAACTTCACGGAGTTCTTTTTTCATGAGATTGTACATAGTCCGTTCGTCACCAATGATAGCCGCCAGCATAGCAATCTTTTCACGAAGTTCTGCTTCTTCTTCCTGCAAGACAACTACGTCTGTATTGGTCAAACGGTATAGTTGCAAGGTAACAATAGCTTCAGCCTGCTCTTCAGTAAAATCATAGCTGACCTTGAGGTTTTCCTTTGCATCAGCCTTATTTTCAGAAGCACGGATAAGAGCAATGACTTCATCTAAAATAGAGATGACACGAATCAAACCTTCCACGATATGGAGACGTTTTTCAGCCTTTTCCTTGTCAAAGCGAGAACGTGCCAAGATGACTTCACGACGGTGGGCAATATAGCTAGACAAGATAGGCACAATTCCAACCTGACGAGGGGTGAAATTGTCAATCGCAACCATGTTGAAGTTGTAGTTGATTTGCAAGTCAGTATACTTGAAAAGATAGTTGAGAACAAGCTCGGTATTCGCATCTTTCTTTAGCTCGATAGCAATACGAAGACCATCACGGTCAGACTCGTCACGAACCTCAGCAATGCCTGCCACCTTGTTATTGACACGAACTTCATCGATTTTCTTGACCAAGTTAGCCTTATTAATCTCATAGGGAATCTCAGTGATAACGATTTGCTCCTTACCACCTTTCAGTTTCTCGATTTCAGTCTTGGAACGAACGACCACGCGCCCTTTACCAGTTTCATAGGCCTTTTTAATCTCGTCTCGGCCTTGGATGATAGCTCCTGTAGGGAAATCTGGTCCAGGCAAGAATTCCATCAACTTCTCGACCTTGGCAGTTGGGTGATCAATCATGTAGACTGTAGCATCGATAACTTCAGCCAAATTATGGGGTGGAATATCTGTGGCGTATCCAGCCGAGATACCAGTCGAACCATTGACTAAGAGGTTTGGAAAGGCCGCTGGCAAGACAGTTGGCTCTTTCTCGGTATCGTCAAAGTTCCAAGCAAAGGGAACTGTCTTTTTCTCGATATCCTGAAGGAGATAGCCTGCAATCTCTGACAAACGTGCTTCAGTATAACGCATAGCCGCAGGCGGATCTCCGTCCATTGAACCGTTGTTTCCGTGCATTTCAACTAGAATCTCACGGTTTTTCCAGTCCTGAGACATACGAACCATGGCATCATAGATAGAAGAATCCCCGTGTGGGTGGAAATTCCCCATAATGTTACCGACAGACTTGGCCGACTTACGGTAGCTCTTATCAAAAGTATTGCCATCCTTATTCATCGAATAAAGGATACGGCGTTGAACCGGCTTCAATCCATCCCGAATGTCTGGCAAAGCCCGGTCTTGAATGATATATTTGGAGTAGCGACCAAAGCGCTCTCCCATGATGTCCTCCAGGGACATATTTTGGATATTACTCATATAGGATACAAAGCCCGTAAAATGCAAAGTGAAAATAGGAAATTCTTACAGTGAGCGATGCTCACAAGAGAATTTATCTTTTTCACACAGCATTTAGGGCGTGTTCAACTCCTTTCAAAAAATGTTGAGTAGTTTTTATGGAAAAGTTGTTCAGTCACTATAAATAACCAAACGACCCTTTCTATGATTTAAAATTATAATTTGTGTTCTTTATTTTCTATGTGATTTGGAAGTTTTTCTTTAGCATACTGAATCATCTTCTCAGCTACTTCCCTATCATAGTCAAAGCCCATCTTTTGGGCAAGGCTTTGAGCTTCTCTGTGGAAAAGTTGTATGGTTGCTAATAAAGACTGAGTAATTTTGTCTAAACTTGAGAAATCAAGAAGAGCAGAGAATTCCTTCTCTTTCTCAGCAGGTAAATAGTTAAAGAGATATTTATAGTTCTTTCCAATATCAACTCTTCCTCTATCACTGGATACCTGCCAAGCCAAGAGCTTCAAGAGTTCTTGCTGACAAATACCGTAGAGATGCTCAGTCGAATAGATGACTTGCTTACGACAAATTCCTTTGAGCACGTAGGCTGACACCCACCAAAATTCATTACAAGATTTTTCAAAATCCGTCTCACTAGCTGGATGTATCCAAAAACGCTCTGGACTTGGAGAATATGACTCAAACAAGTTCTTCTCGTCTACTAAAACTATATAACTAGCTTCGCTTTCTACCCATTCTTGGATATGGTCTTTTGGGCAAAGGGTTAGATCAATCCTATTGCCATCTTCAAATAGCATGAGATAGAGACGACGGTTGCCTAGGATATTATGTTGCTCAATGATACGTGTGCCAAACTGGTCCAGCCAAGAAAGGTCAGCTATCAGACCATCCAAATCCTCCACGATATAGACTACATCATAGTCTTGAAATTCATCTTTTGGAGCATGATCATTTGTTCTAGAACCCGATAAAGCAACAGCATCAACTTTTAAACTTTCAGCTATTTGTAAAATCAGATTCATCATTTCTGTTTCAGTTCTCATGGGAATACCTGCCTTTTTAGTGGAAACTCTTGATTCTGTAGAGGGCATGTCTATAAAGCGGACTGTCTGCTGGAACTTTTTCATTATCAAATTCTCTGACAAATTCCATACTCAGTTTTTGCATGACTTTTTGCGAAAGTTGATTGAGTAAGGATGTAAAAGAGTAAACTTCTGACAAGCTAGCTTGCTGAGAAACAAAGTCTAGACAGGCTTGGGCAACCTCCGTCGCATAACCATCTTGGCAAGTTCAAGCGAATCTGTCAGACCCAGTTTGTTGTCAAGCGTCATTGGCTGTCTCCTTTCATTCAGATTTTCTAAGCCCTGTTCCCACAGGTTTAAAACCTACTGTCTGATAAAATCCATCCGCTTCTGATATTAATTCAATGCGAGTCAAAGGATGTTTTTGATGAATTTCAGCGATCAATCGCCGTCCCAATCCTTTTCCGCGATAGGCTTTATCAATGATAATCTCAGCTAAAAAGGTCGTCATGACTTCATCTGTCAAGTAGCGGGCAAAACCAAGGATTTTCTGGTTCTCTTCAACTACCAAGTAATGGGACAGATTTGTTGAAAATAATGATGTCACTTTTCCCTCTGTAAAAGAAATCCATTTTTCATTTTGATAAAGGGCATAAATAGCTTGACAATCTTTTGTGCTTGCAGGTCTGATTATCATTCTCTACTCCTTTCAAATCCGATGCGACCACTAACAATTTTTCAACTCAAATTTAGTTATATTCTAGTTGCTCTCCGTCGCTTCTTCCCTCGCCTTCTTAGGTGGCTTGCGTTTTTTATAGCGGCTGCGGATGGTGTTGAGGTGGTCGCGAAGATTGACCATGTGAGTTCTTTCGGGATAAGCATAAGCACCGATGGCAGTATAGTCCACAAGGAAATCATAGATTTCCTGCAGCTTGAGGCGGACGGTCTTATTCTGGCTGGGAGCCTTGCCCTTGAGCTCAGTCGGTCGAATAAATGACTTGCTTACGACAAATTCCTTTGACCTCGTAGGTTGACACCCACCAAAATTCATTGCAAGTTTTTTCAAAATCCGAATTACTAGCTGGATGTATCCAAAAACGCTCTGGACTTGGAGAATAAGACTCAAACAAACCCTTCTCATCTACTAAAACTGTGAATCCTGCCTCACTATCCACCCATTCGTTGATGTGATCTTTAGGACAGAGGGTTAGATCAATGCGATTCCCATCTTCGAAAAGCATGAGGTAGAGACGACGGTTGCCTAGGATATTATGTTGCTCAATGATACGTGTGCCAAACTGGTCCAACCAAGAAAGGTCGGCTATCAGACCATCCAAATCCTCCACGATATAGACTACATCATAGTCTTGGAACTCGTCCTTGGGAGCCTTTGGGTTTGTCCGCGAGCCGGACATGGCGACTGCATCGACCTGTAGTACTTTTGCGGTTTGAAAAATTAAATCAAGCATTTCGGGTTCAGTTCTCATGTCAATACCTTATTAGTTATTAATTTTTTGAGTGTTATAAAGAACATGTTTATAAAGCGAGTTATCTACTGGTATTTTTTCATTATCACATTCTTTAACAAATTCCATACTCAATTGTTAACTTCCATATAAGAAATTTTTTATGTGAAATATTTTGTTTTAGTAGAAGGAGAAAAATTCAATTAAAATAATCTAATTTGAATGCATGGAGTTTTGATGTGGAGTCATACTGAACTACTGCAATCTTTTTATGAAGTTTTTCTATATCCTCAGCAGTGAGTTGTTCTTTTTTTGCAACATCAATAAATCGATTAATTGTGTCACTATCAGATTCATTATTGCTATTGTAATTATAAATAATCAATTCAGAATCTGTCTCCAAAAGTGAGTTAAGAATATTATTCCACCACCAAAAGTCACTATCACCGAGTGATAAACCGTATAGTATAAACAAATCAGTATTATTGAAATATGATTTATATTTTTTATCATTCTGAGCCCAATAGGGCTTTAAAAAATTTTTTGCTAAAGGTCTTTTATTTTCATTTGTTATTTGTTCCTTATTGTCAAATCCAAATAACATTGATTTTGGAACATTCTGATAACCATGAGGATGGGTGATATTGATCATTAAATAACTGGAGTATTTAGTATCTTTATTTAGATGTGGATTAGCAACATAACCTTCTATCAATTCTCCATTTTTACAATCAATAAACTCTTCTAACTTATTTTCTCTATCTTCAGGATTCGGATAAAAATAGATTTGTCTATCTGCAACCATATACGGATGGGGATCAAATTGTTGTTTATCTAGCAATAATATATTATCCAACATCGAAGTATAGTTGAAATTTAAAATTTCCCAGTTAAATAAAGAATAAAGTTTGGTTTTACGAGGAAAAGACAATTTATTGAAATTTTTCCAATCTAAATCACCTAAAAAACGGGTAAAAGAATTGAGAGCAATTCCTTTTTCTGTGCCATCATTTCCTAACCTAGCAAGCATATCAGGAGTAATTATTTCATTTAAAAAATTTGAGAACTCGATTTGAAATTGAGTGAAATCTTTAGTCAATTTCTCTGTTTCCAGCCAGCCAGGTTGATTAAAAATCTCAATTAAACTATTCTCAAAGTCACTCCAGTTTTTCTTAATATTAGAATCTTTTTCATTATCTTTCTTATCCTCAGTCATTTTTTGAAAGATCATATTATCTTTATCAAAATTCTTATAGCAAAGATAATTATAG
Source organism: Streptococcus sp. KHUD_014 (assembly GCF_051106275.1). GTDB lineage: Bacteria > Bacillota > Bacilli > Lactobacillales > Streptococcaceae > Streptococcus. The sequence continues at coordinate 1,318,820 of NZ_CP193666.1, forward strand.
AAATTTTGATAAGAAGTCCGATATGGAGATTTAAGATATTCCATTAACTGAATATCTACACCATTTCCAAAGAGAGCCATGATATTAATTTGTCCATCATTAGCCAGTTCTTTAAATTCTTGATTTGTATAAATATTATAGCCCATATTTTCTTTATCATCCTTTCAAAACACCATCTCTCCACTCTCTTCCAGCGTAAACTTGACATTGTCTTCAATCCACTTACGTCGTGGTTCGACCTTATCCCCCATAAGGACATTGACGCGACGTTCGGCGCGAGCCAGGTCTTCAATGGTGACACGGATAAGAGTACGCGTTTCTGGGTTCATAGTTGTCTCCCAAAGTTGATCGGCATTCATCTCTCCAAGACCTTTATAGCGTTGAAGTGTAGCACCTTTACCAAACTGCTTACGGAGTTCTTCCAATTCACCGTCTGTCCATGCATAAGCCACTTCTTCTTTCTTGCCCTTACCTTTGGACATCTTATAAAGAGGCGGAAGGGCGATATAGACATGTCCTGCCTCGACTAGTGGACGCATGTAGCGATAAAAGAAGGTTAAGAGAAGGGTTTGAATGTGGGCACCATCAGTGTCCGCATCAGTCATGATAATGATCTTATCATAGTTGGCATCTTCAAGGGAGAAGTCTGCTCCGACACCCGCACCGATGGTATAAATCATGGTATTGATTTCTTCATTTTTGAGGATATCTGCCATCTTGGCCTTGGCTGTATTGATAACCTTACCTCGAAGAGGCAAGATAGCTTGGAACTTGCGGTCACGACCTTGCTTAGCAGAACCACCGGCAGAGTCTCCCTCGACTAGGTAGAGTTCGTTCTTAGCTGGATTTTTAGACTGGGCTGGGGTTAATTTCCCAGAAAGCAAGCCCTTGTCTTTCTTATTCTTCTTGCCATTACGACTCTCGTCACGCGCCTTACGTGCTGCTTCACGAGCATCACGAGCCTTGATAGCTTTACGAATCAGATTTGAAGCTAACTCACCATTTTCCATAAGGAAGAAAGTTAATTTATCAGCTACAATCCCATCCACAACTGGACGAGCAAGTGGACTTCCTAGTTTATCCTTAGTCTGTCCTTCAAACTGCAAATGTTCTTCAGGAACAAGGATGGAAAGAACTGCCGCCAACCCTTCACGGTAATCTGAACCTTCTAGGTTTTTATCTTTTTCTTTGAGAAGGCCAGTTTTTCGCGCATAGTCGTTCATAACTTTGGTAATGGCAGACTTGAGTCCTGTCTCATGCGTTCCACCGTCCTTAGTGCGAACATTATTGACAAAGGACAGGATGTTATCTGAAAATCCATCGTTATACTGAAGGGCTACTTCCACTTGGAAACCATTATCTTCCCCTTCAAAGTAAAGAACTGGTGTCAAGGTTTCCTTGTCTTCGTTGAGGTAGGAAACAAAGTCTTGTACCCCGTTCTCATAATGGAACTCGATTGCTTCATCTGTTCTCTTGTCCGTTAATGACAAGGTTACATTCTTCAAGAGAAATGCTGACTCATTGAGACGCTCTGAAATGGTATTGTACTTGAAGTCAGTTGTAGAAAAGATACTAGCATCCGGCATGAAGGTAACTTTAGTACCTGTCTTAGACTTAGGTGCAGTCCCAACCTTTTCTAGAGTGGTAACTGGTTTCCCACCATTTTCAAAGCGTTGTTTGTAAACAGCCCCATCACGTGTAATTTCTACTTCGAGCCAACTAGAGAGGGCATTGACGACAGAAGATCCAACCCCGTGGAGACCTCCTGATGTCTTATAACCACCCTGACCGAATTTCCCTCCGGCGTGAAGGATGGTAAAGATAACCTCAACCGTTGGAATTCCCATAGCGTGCATCCCAGTCGGCATTCCACGTCCATGGTCTTGAACCGTTAAACTTCCGTCTTTATTAATGGTCACATCAATACGATCGCCAAACCCAGACAGGGCTTCATCGACCGCATTATCGACGATTTCCCAGACTAGGTGGTGGAGACCAGCACCATCGGTCGAACCGATATACATCCCTGGACGTTTTCGGACCGCATCCAACCCTTCTAGCACCTGAATGGCGTCATCATTATAATTGTTAATATTGATTTCCTTTTTTGACACAAGGAACCTCCTATTCGTTCATCTTTACTATTTTACAGGTTTTCTAGGGATTTTGCAAAATTTTTCTAATTGAGCAGGTTTGAACTCAATTGTTTATTCTTCAAAAAAAGAAACCAAGACGAGAGTCTCAGTTTTCTTTTCCTTTAACTTGACTTGTTGCAATATCTTCACCAAACCATTTTTGGCTAATTTCTTGGAATTTTCCATCTTGATACAATTCCACAAAAGCTTGATTCAAATTCGCTAACAAGGTCCTATCAGCTGGTCTCACTCCAACTGCAAAAGACTCGCTCTCAAAACCAGCTGGAAAAATCTCATACTGGTCTAAAATTCCTTCAGTTTCAAGATAATAATTGGCGTAAACACGGTCTATTAAGAGGGCATCAATCCGATCATTTTGCAGGTCAATCAAGGCTTCTGTAAAACTTTGATATTGGTTTGCCTTCTTATCTTTTACAATATTTTTTAAGAGTTCCGGTTGGGCTTCGAAATCTATATAACCAGAGGAACCTGCTTGGGCTCCCAAAATCTTATCTTTCATATCCGAAACCGACTGGATATTTTGCGATTTTTTAGAGACTAGAACTTGTTGATTTTCCATGTAGGGAATGGTAAAAGCAACCTTTTCACGGCGTTCATCAGTCGCTGAATATCCATTCCAGATAGCATCAATAGTGCCGTTTTGAAGTTCTGTTTCCTTCATATCCCAATCAATGGGTTGAAACTGTACCTTGAACCCCAGTTTCTCAGAAACAGCCTGGGCTAAGTCAATATCAAATCCGACATATTGGCCATTCTTTTCTTCAAAGCCCATAGGAACAAAGGTATTGTCAAATCCAATAGTAATGCTTCCTTGTTGTTGGTATTTTTCCCAATTATCGACTTTTGGATTACTAGCTTTTTGTGTGCATCCTACCAGGAAAAAAGCCATAAAGAATACAAAAACAAGTGTGATTTTCTTTCGATTCATAGATACCTCCTACTTAGGCTCTACTTTGAGAATCTGGTCAGCAATATTCTCTGCAAACTGGAGATCGTGAGTCACGACAATCTGAGTCATGCCTAATTCTCGATTTTGTAGAATCAGTTTTTCAACCTCAAGACGCAACTCTGGGTCAAGGGCTGAAGTTGGTTCGTCATACCCAATCACTTCAGGATCTATCATCATAGCGCGTGCTAAGGCAACCCGTTGCTTTTGACCACCAGATAATGAGTATGGATAAGCATCTGCGTGAGCTTCGAGCCCCAGACGAGCGAGTAAGTCGGTTGCCTTCTTCTTGGCATCTGCTTCAGACAGCCCCATAGTTTTGATGGGTGACAAAATCAAGTTCTCCATAACGGATAAGTGAGGAAAAAGCTGAAAATCTTGAAAAACAAAACCTAATAAGTGACGCTTTTCAAGTTCATCCAAAGGTAGGGATTCTCCATTATAAAAAATCTCACCTGAATCAATGGTTTCAAGTCCAGCTAACATTCTAAGCAAGGTTGTCTTCCCACCACCAGAAGGTCCAACGATGGCCAAAATCTGCTTTTCAGGAATTGTTAAATTGAAATTGGATAAAATTTCTTTTTTTCCAAATTTTTTGCTGATATTTTTTAACTCTAACATGGATAACCTCCTATCTATAGTAGCTAAACTTTTTCTCAAGTTTCTTAGCTATAATCGTAACAATACCAATCATAAGCAGATAAATAGCTCCTGCTAGAAACATTGGAATCAAGCTCGCATCACGATTGGCTGCAGTACGACTAGCTAGGATTAAATCTGAAATACCGAGTGCATAGACCAGAGAAGTATCCTTAACCAAACTCATAACCTCGTTAAATACACTTGGTAAGACAATCTTGGTCACCTGTGGCAAGATGATATAGCGAACGGTATCGATAGGATTGAATTTTAAAACTTTCGCTGCCTCATATTGCCCCTGAGGAATAGTTGCGATTCCTCCACGGAATATTTCTGCAAAGTAGGCTGCATAATTAAGCGTAAAAGCAATAATAGCTGCTGGCACCCGATCTAATCGAATCCCGATACTTGGGAGAACATAGTAGATAAAAATTAACTGTAGGAGCAAAGGTGTCCCACGCATTATCCAGATGTAAATATCAATTATATAATGGAGGGTTTTCCAATGAACCTGTAAACAAAAGGCAATGACGATACCTAGAGGGATTGAAAAAAGCAAGACCAGTGCAAAGACCTCTAAAGTCATTGTCGCACCGCTCAATAAACTTGGTAATATCTCGAATAAATAAGACATAGGCCACCTCTAAAAATAATTGTTCTTATTATAGCATAAATAAACATAAACACAAAATATTTCTGAAATTTTCATGAATTTCCAATCTTTCATAGTCAGATTCTCTAGAAAAATCACTATTTTTATCGAAAAATTTCACTTCTTATTTTACTTCTTAGACAAATAGTTCAGATGTCACAAAATGAGAATAGATTCCTTCCGTTTCTCGTCAATTTCATGGTATAATAGATGCATGATGACAATAGTATTATTAATTTCTGCCTATCTGTTGGGTTCCATCCCTTCAGGATTTTGGATTGGACTAGCCTTCTTTAATATAAATTTACGTGAACATGGTTCTGGCAATACTGGAACAACCAATACCTTCCGTATTTTAGGTAAAAAAGCGGGTATGGCAACCTTCGTGATAGACTTTTTCAAAGGAACCATCGCAACCTTGCTTCCCCTTATCTTCCATGTACAAGGAATCTCTCCTCTAATTTTTGGTCTCTTAGCCGTAATCGGGCATACTTTCCCAATTTTTGCAGGATTTAAGGGAGGTAAAGCTGTCGCAACCAGTGCTGGAGTCATTTTCGGATTTGCTCCTCTATTTTGCCTCTATCTAGCAGTTGTCTTCTTTGGAACTCTATATCTAGGAAGCATGATTTCTCTCTCTAGTGTTACTGCTGCCCTTGCTGCTGTTTTGGGAGCTCTAGTTTTTCCACTCTTCGGCTTTATCTTAAGTAATTACGATCTCCTCTTCACTCTTATTATCATAGCACTCGCGGGAATTGTAATCATACGTCATAAGGATAATATCAATCGTATTCAAAACAAAACTGAAAACCTAGTTCCTTGGGGGCTAAATCTCACCCATCAAAACCCTAAAAAATAGAGAAGATGATGGAACAAAAAAATGAAGTTTTCACCAGAGTTTCATTTCAAATACTAAAAAACGAGGTCGGGATTTTTCCCAACCTCGTTTGTGTTTATTTAGATTTGATATAGTTGATACCATCCGCCTTCGGCGCAACAGCTTTTCCAAAGAAGGCTGCTAGGACGACGATGGTCAAGAGATATGGTGCAATCTGCAAGTAAACAGTTGGAACTCCTTGTAAGAAAGGAAGTTGTGAACCAATAACTGCCAAACTCTGTGATAGTCCGAAGAAGAGACTTGAAAGCATAGCTCCGACAGGATTCCACTTACCAAAGATCATAGCTGCAAGAGCGATAAATCCTGGTCCTACAATCGTTGTAACTGAGAAATTGACGGAAATTGACTGAGCATAGATAGCTCCTCCGATCCCTCCAAGGAAGCCTGAAATCACAACTCCAAGATATCTCATCTTGTAGACATTGATACCCAAAGTATCTGCTGCTTGTGGATGTTCACCAACTGAACGAAGGCGAAGTCCAAAGCGTGTTTTGAAAAGGATAAACCATGCTAAGAATGAGAAAGCAATTGCAAGGTAACCAAGTAAACTGGTTGACTTGAAGAAGATATCTCCTAGAAATGGAATATTGGCCAAGACTGGGAAATCAAAACGTCCAAAGGTTTGAACCAAGTTGTCCGTTTGCCCCTTGTTATAAAGGACTTTTACCAAGAAAACAGCCAAGGCAGGCGCCATCAAGTTTAGCACAGTACCACTGACAACATGGTCAGCACGGAAATGAATTGTAGCCACTGCGTGAATGAGCGAGAAGATAGCTCCGACTAATCCACCAACTAGAAGAGCCAACCAAGGAGTCGCTGCTCCTAAATCTTGAGCAAATTCAAGGTTAAAAACAACTCCAGAAAAGGCACCCATGACCATGATTCCTTCAAGACCAACGTTAACAACTCCACCACGTTCAGAGAAAACTCCTCCGATACTTGTGAAAATAAGTGGTGCTGAGTAAATCAACATTGAAGAAACCATAAGGGTTAACATTGTTGTAATCGACATCCTTATTTACCTCCTTTAAGTTGTTTTCTTGGTTTGACAAAGCGTTCGATGATGTAGTGAACGCTGACAAAGAAGATAATTGAGGCTGTAACGATACTTACAAGCTCAGATGGCACTTGAGCAGCATTCATACCAGGTGCTCCAACTTGAAGTACTCCGAACAAGAAGGCTGCAAATAGAATTCCAATCGGTGAGTTTGCAGCGAGTAGACTAACCGCCATTCCGTTAAAGCCGATCGCCAATGATGAACCTTGGACATAAACGTTTTGGAAGGTCCCGAGTCCTTCTACTGCTCCACCTAGACCTGCAAGGGCACCTGAGATAATCATTGATAGGATGATGGTGCGTTTAGCTGAAATACCTGCATATTCAGAAGCATTCGGATTGAGACCAACTGCACGGATTTCAAAACCGAGAGTTGTCTTCTTAAGCAAGAACCAAATAACTGCTACTGCAATGATAGCAAAGAAAATACCAATGTTCATCCGAGAATTTCCAGTTAACTCAGCAAGCCATGGTGTCTGATAGGTTGCATTGGCACTAACACGAATGGATGAGTCAGTACTCTGCATAATATCTTTAGGGAAGTGGTGGATAAGGGCATTCCCCACATAAAGAACAATGTAGTTCATCATGATGGTAACAATAACCTCAGATGTTCCAAGATAAGCTCTAAGAACACCTGGAATCGCACCAACAATCCCCCCTGCAACTAGCGCAATGATAATGGTTGCGAGAATCAGCAAAGGACGTGGCATATCAGGATGAGTCAGGGCAAACCAGCCACTAAGAACCCAACCCGCGAGGGCTTGCCCAGGAAGCCCAACGTTAAAGAAGCCAGCACGACTTGCAACTGCAAACCCTAGAGCGATCAAGACTAACGGACCCATAGCACGGAAAATTTCACCGATACCACGAACACTACCAAAGGCCGTATAGAACAATTCTTCATAGCCCCAGATGGCATCATAGCCAAAAATCCACATGACGATGGCTCCAAGCAAGATTCCAAGGAAAACAGAAATCAAGGGAACCGAAATTTGTTGTAATTTTTTAGACATCACTCTTCTCCTTTTCCAAGTTACCACCAGCCATCAAGACACCAAGCTCTTGCTTGTTGGTTGTTTCTGGTGTCACAATCCCTTGAATCTTACCATCGTGGATAACGGCAATTCTGTCAGAGACATTTAAAATCTCATCCAACTCAAAGCTGACTACAAGGACAGCCTTACCATTATCACGTGCTTCAATCAAGCGTTTGTGAATGTACTCAATGGCACCGACATCCAGACCACGAGTTGGTTGGCTGACGATAAGGAGATCAGGATCTCGATCAATTTCGCGAGCGATAATCGCTTTTTGTTGATTTCCTCCTGAGAGTGCTGCTGCTGGTACTATCTCACTAGCGGCACGAACATCAAACTCTTCCATCAATTTTTTAGCATGAGACATGATATTTGTGTAATTAAGAATTCCATTCTTGCTAAGTGGTTCTTTGTAATAGGTTTGTAGAGCGATATTTTCTGAAATCATCATATCCAAAACCAAGCCATCACGATGGCGGTCTTCTGGAACGTGTCCCACACTCATTTCAGTGATTTGACGAGGATGTAAACCAGAGATAGATTGACCTTTTAACTCTACGCTACCTGACTCAATTTTACGAAGTCCTGTAATAGCTTGGATCAACTCAGACTGCCCATTTCCATCAATCCCGGCAATCCCAACAATCTCACCAGCTCGAACATCGAGTGAAAGATTTTTAACTGCTGGAACCCCACGGTTTTCATTGACTACTAAATCTTTGATAGATAGTACAACTTCTTTTGGTTGAGCTGGCTGTTTCTCAGTTTTGAAGGAAACCGAACGCCCGACCATCATTTCTGCCAGGTCAGCATTGGTTGCACCAACAATCTCAACAGTCTCGATAGATTTACCACGACGGATAACTGTAACACGGTCAGACACAGCACGAATTTCATCCAACTTGTGAGTAATAAGGATGATTGATTTGCCTTCCTTAACTAGGTTCTTCATGATAGCCATCAACTCATCAATTTCTGATGGTGTTAAAACAGCAGTCGGTTCGTCAAAGATAAGAATGTCTGCTCCACGATAGAGAGTCTTCAAAATCTCAACACGTTGTTGAGCTCCGACAGAGATATCCGCTACCTTAGCAGAGGGATCTACCGCCAAACCATAGCGTTCAGACAATTCATTGATTTCTCGAGTTGCGCGAGCAATATCTAGCACACCGTTTTTGGTCAATTCACTTCCCAAAATGATATTTTCAGCAACTGTGAAGGCCTCAACCAACATAAAGTGTTGGTGAACCATCCCAATCCCTAGACTAGCAGCTTTCGATGGTGAATCCAGTTTAACAACCTGTCCATTTACTACAATTTCACCACTAGTTGGTTCAAGTAGCCCCGCTAGCATATTCATAAGCGTGGACTTACCTGCTCCATTTTCTCCTAAAAGTGCATGAATCTCACCTTTACGAAGTTCTAGGTTGATCTTGTCGTTAGCGACAAACTCACCAAAGACCTTGGTAATTTCACGCATCTCAATGACATTTTCGTGTGCCATGTGCTCTTCCTTTCAGAGTTTTATTTTGTTTCAATAAAACTTGTTAAAATGAAATCTTAACAAGCTCTATTGAGACAAAATTAATTTGCTCCAATTCTTAAAGAAGCGGCCCCAGGCCGCTTCCTAAGAAATGACTTCCTTTATTTATTTTTCAGGAACTTTGATGCTACCATCAAGGATTTTAGCTTTTGCATCTTCAACAGCTTTTTTACCTTCTTCAGAAAGGTTAGTTACTGCCAAGTCAACACCTTTATCCTTCAATGAGTAAACGATAACTTGACCACCAGGGAATTCACCTTTTTCAGCCTTGTTTGAGATATCTTGAACTGTTGTTCCAACTTGTTTCAATGTAGAAGCAAGCACGAAGTTAGCTTCTTTACCGTCTTTAGAAGTATATTTACCTTCTTCAACTTGGTCACGGTCTACACCGATAACCCAAACTTTTTCGTCTTCATTTTTGCTTTCATTCAAAGATTTAGCTTCTGAGAAGACACCTGCTCCAGTACCACCAGCTGCTTGGTAGATAACGTCTGCACCTGCAGCGTATTGAGCAGCAGCGATTGTTTTACCTTTAGCGGCATCACCAAATGAACCAGCGTAGTCAACTTGTACTTTGATAGATGGGTCAACTGACTCAACACCAGCTTTGAAACCAGCTGCGAAACGAGAAATAACTTCAGATTCCATACCACCTACAAAACCAACTTGTTTAGTTTTTGTAGTTTTAGCAGCTGCTACACCAGCAAGGTAAGCTGCTTCGTTGTCAGCAAATGTTACGCTGGCAACGTTCTTTTGATCTTTAATGACATCGTCAATCAAAACATAGTTTTTATCTGCGTGTTCTTTTGCTGCTTCTTCAACAGCGTTGTGAAGGGCAAAACCAACACCAAAAATCAAGTTGTAGCTTCCAGCTGCTTGATTCAAGTTGTTAGCGTAGTCAGCTTCACTTGTTGATTGGAAGTAAGTAAAGCCATTATCTTTTGAAAGATTGTGCTCTTTACCCCAAGCTTGAAGCCCTTCCCAAGCTGATTGGTTGAATGATTTGTCATCAACACCACCTGTATCTGTAACGATAGCTGCTTTAGTCTTCACATCAGAAGAAGATGAAGCTGCGTTACGAGAAGAGCGATTACCACATGCAGCAAGTCCAAATGCTGCTACTGCAACTAGACCAAGGCCTAGCCATTGTTTCTTGTTCATTACTGAACCTCCTAAATAAGATGCGCAACAAAGTTGCAAGTATGGATTGATTGGCCACAAGGACCTTGTCACTCAGAGAGTGACACAGACTATTGCAAGTCTGTAAAAGAATATGGAAGTAATTCCCCGACCGTCATCTCGACCGTCGATTTATCTTTGGCAACTAGAGTCACCTTTAGATCTGGTTTAAAAAATTCGACCATGACTTGGCGACAAGCACCGCAAGGCGAAATTGGTTTTTCAGTTTGACCATAGACAATCAATTCTGAAAAGTCTCGTTGTCCTTCAGAAACCGCCTTAAAGATTGCCGTCCTTTCGCCACAGTTGGTCAAGGGATAGCTAGCATTTTCAATGTTAACCCCTGTATAGATACTTCCGTCCTTGGCAACCAAAACGGCACCAATTGGAAAGTGTGAATAGGGTACATAGGCGTTTTTACTAGTTTCAATCGCTAAATCAATCAACTCAGTAGTCGCCATCAGCTAACTCTCCTTTTAAGATTGCTACACCAGAAGATGTCCCGATACGTGTAGCCCCCGCTTCAACAAAGGCAACTGCATCTGCATAAGAACGAGCTCCTCCAGCAGCCTTAACACCCATATCAGGTCCAACTGTCTGACGCATTAATTGAACATCTGGCAAAGTAGCTCCTCCTGTTGAGAACCCTGTTGAAGTCTTGACAAAGTCTGCTCCTGCTTTCTGGGCTAGCTGGCAAGCCAGAACTTTTTCCTCATCAGTTAACAAACAAGCCTCGATAATAACCTTAACGAGTCTATCTCCGCTTGCTTCAACAACTGCTCGAATATCTGACTCAACTAATGCAGCATTTCCTGATTTGAGTGCACCAACATTGATAACCATATCAATTTCGTCAGCACCATTTTGGATTGCTTCTTTGGTTTCATAAGCCTTGACAGCTGAAGTTGTGGCTCCAAGAGGGAAGCCTACTACTGTACAAACCTTGACATCAGTATCTACGAGTGCAGTTTTTGCATGTGAAACCCAGCAAGGATTGACACAAACACTGGCAAAATCATAGTCTTTAGCTTCAGATAACAAACGATCGATTTGCTGTTCGGTAGCATCTTGCTTTAAAAGCGTATGATCAATGTATTTATTTAGTTTCATTTCGTTTTTTCCTTAAATTAGGAGATAATTTCAATGATTTCACGCGTTTTGATCGCTTCATCACTTATCTTAATTTTAACATAATTTTGGAAATCTGTAACTAGTTCCGGAGAAATTTTCCCATTTGTATATACTTTTGCGACAATTTCACCCTGTTTGACCGAATCTCCCACTTTCTTCTCAAAAACGATACCTGTCTCATAGTCAAGGGCATCTGTTTTAACGGCACGACCAGCACCCAATCTCATGGCAAAAAGACCAAACTCCATAGCTGGAAGTTCTGCGATAATACCATCCTCCTGAGCAGGAATGTCAACTACATGGTCAACTTTTACTGAACGATAGAGGTCTTCTAGGTCTCCACCCTGAGCTAGAACCATCTCTTCAAATTTCTTGAGAGCCTTACCGTTTTCAAGATGTTGCCTTACTTCCTCGACAGTTTTTTCAACATTTGCTAAAGATAGCATAATCTGGGCTAGCTCGCAGATAAAGTGGCTAATATCTTGACGTCCTTTACCTTGAAGAATTTCTAGTGCTTCTAGGATTTCTAAACGGTTACCAATGGCGCGTCCCAAAGGTTGACTCATATCTGTAATAACTGCTACTGTCTTACGACCTACAGCCTTACCAAGGTTTACCATGGTTTGAGCAAGTTGGCGTGCCTCGTCAACTGTTTTCATAAATGCGCCTTCACCGACTGTTACATCAAGTAAGATAGCATCAGCTCCAGCAGCAATCTTTTTACTCATAACAGAGCTAGCAATCAAAGGAATGGTATCAACCGTTGCCGTCACATCACGAAGGGCATAGAGTAACTTATCCGCTTTGACCAATTGATCAGACTGACCAATAACTGAGACCCCAATATCTTGAACTTGTTTGATAAAGTCATCCTGACTTCGTTCAATCTGAAAACCTTTGATGGATTCTAATTTATCGATAGTACCACCAGTGTGGCCTAAGCCCCTACCGCTCATCTTAGCCACTGGGACATCAAAACTGGCTACCAAGGGTGCTAGAATTAAAGTTACCTTGTCACCAACACCGCCCGTAGAGTGTTTATCGACCTTGACACCATCTATAGCTGACAAATCAAACTCCTGACCTGTCTTAACCATATTCATGGTTAAATCAGAAATTTCTCTCGTGGTCATTCCTTGGAAGTAAACTGCCATGGCAAAAGCCGACATTTGGTAGTCAGGAACAGTTCCTGCCACATAGCCTTCAATCAACCATTGGATTTCGTTCGAACTAAGTTCTTGCCCGTCTCTTTTTTTCTGGATTAGATCTACTGCTCTCATTCTTTCACACTTCTAAGGATATAATATCCCTTATCTTTTTTTACAATCTCGCAATTGCCAAATACATCTTCCATCTTACTTTTGGCACTAGGAGCTCCTTGTTTCTTTTGGATGACAATAGTCAAATCTCCACCGTCTACTAAAAAGTCTATACTTTTTTCGATGATTTCGTGAACTACTTGCTTGCCTGCACGTATGGGCGGATTCGAAATGACATGGTTAAATTGTCCTTCTACCTGCTCATAAATATTAGACTGGAAAATAGTCGCTTGAACCTTGTTTTTTACTGCATTTTGCTGGGCTAAATCCAGGGCACGGTTATTGATATCCACCATAGTCGCCTGGGCATCATAAGCCTTAACCAAAGACAAGCCTATTGGACCGTAGCCACAACCAACATCAAGAATTTTTTCACCTTTTTCAACATCAAGGCATCTTAACAACAACTGACTTCCGAAGTCAATCATTTTTTTACTAAAGACTCCAGCATCTGTCAAAAAGGTCATCTTTTGCCCAAGGAGCTCAACTCTAAGTTCGTGAACATCATGGGCTGCATCTGGATTTTCTGCATAATACATTTTACTCATAGTTCTATTTTACCACAAAAATAAGTTATTTGTAAATCGTTTTCAAAGGTATCAAGCCCTTAAATCATGTTGTATTTCCACAAAAATAATATAAGTTCTGATTAGCATTAGGGCCCTAGTAAAAAGCTCCCTACTGCCATGGTAATCGGAAAAGCAAAGATACAAGCTAAACCAAAAAAGAAGAGCCACCACTTTCTTTTAAAGAAAGCTAACACAAGGTAGCCAAATCCTATGAGTGGCAATAAGATAAAAAGGACAAAAATAGTCCAGTTATAGGAGTAAGGTCCTATTGAAAAAGAAAAATTAAGCCAGTTTGGTGATAACCATAAAACAACTACAAATAGGCTGATAAAGACCAGCGTTTTTTCTCTTAATCTAGCTTTCATCTTAGCACCTCCTTTATAGGTTTTCCCACTTATATTTTAACAAAGAAAGTGCTTTTTCTCAAATGGTCGGATGTCATTCTTTCCAAAATATGGTATACTAAGATATCAAACGAGGATATAGTATGACCAACGAATTTTTACATTTTGAAAAGATAAACCGCGAAACTTGGCAATCCCTGCATCGCAAAACAACTCCTCCCTTGACCGAGGAAGAATTAGATTCCATTAAGAGTTTCAATGACCAGATTAGCCTACAAGATGTTACTGATATCTATTTGCCACTGGCACATCTGATTCAGATTTACAAACGTTCCAAAGAAGACCTTGCCTTTTCAAAAGGCATTTTCCTTCAAAGAGAGAGCAAAGAACAACCTTTCATTATCGGAGTTTCAGGAAGTGTCGCTGTCGGTAAATCAACTACTAGTCGTCTCTTGCAAATTTTGCTTTCCCGTATAGTCCCTGGAGCAAGTGTTGAACTGGTTACTACGGATGGTTTTTTATACCCAAATAGTGTCTTAATTGAGCAAGATATTCTCAACCGCAAGGGCTTTCCCGAGAGCTACGACATGGAAGCTTTGCTTAATTTCCTGGACCAACTCAAAAATGGGCAGGATGTTGATATCCCTGTTTATTCCCATGAAATCTATGATATTGTCCCTGGTCGAAAACAACGAGTAGAAGCCGCTGATTTTGTCATTGTTGAGGGAATCAACGTATTCCAAAATCCCCATAATGCCCGTCTCTATATTACTGATTTCTTTGACTTTTCAATCTATGTTGATGCCGCAGTCGAGGATATTGAAAGCTGGTATTTGGATCGTTTCTTAAAACTTTTGAGCTTTGCTCAGGATGATCCAGGCAGCTATTACTACCGTTTCACTCAACTTCCTCTTAGTGAAGTGAAGGATTTTGCCCACCAAGTTTGGACCAGTATCAACCTAACCAATCTCCAGAATTACATTGAACCGACACGAAATCGTGCCGAGGTCATTCTCCATAAATCTAAAAATCACGAAATTGATGAAATTTACTTAAAAAAATAATTTTCCCTTGTCAAAACGTAAGTTTTCAGATATAATGGTATAGTTAGTAAATATGGAGGTAAGAACATTGGCAAACATTAAATCAGCTATCAAACGCGCTGAATTGAACGTTAAACAAAACGAAAAGAACTCAGCTCAAAAATCAGCTATGCGTACTGCTATCAAAGCTTTTGAAGCAAACCCATCTGAAGAACTTTACCGTGCTGCCAGCTCAGCTATCGATAAAGCAGAAACTAAAGGTTTGATCCACAAAAACAAAGCTAGCCGTGATAAAGCACGTCTTGCAGCTAAACTTGGTTAATCATTAACTGCATACAAAATGAGCTCCTCGGAGCTTTTTTTGTGCAAATTTTCTGGAGGTTATTATGAAAATAGCTATCATTGGATATTCTGGATCAGGCAAATCTACTCTGGCAGAAAAACTAACTAGGCACTACTCTATCCCCAAACTTCATATAGATACTCTCCAATTTCAGCCAGGGTGGCAAGATAGTGACCGTGACTGGATGCATAACGAAATGAAAACTTTTCTAGTCAAAAACAAAAACTGGGTCATTGA
Source organism: Streptococcus sp. KHUD_014 (assembly GCF_051106275.1). Lineage (GTDB taxonomy): Bacteria > Bacillota > Bacilli > Lactobacillales > Streptococcaceae > Streptococcus. The sequence continues at coordinate 1,333,913 of NZ_CP193666.1, forward strand.
TGGTAATTACTCTTGGTGTTGTTATGAGGAAAGAATGGAGCAAGCTGACCAGATCATCTTTTTAAACTTCTCTTCTTGGAATTGTTTGCTAAGAGCCTTTAAGCGCTATTTAAAATACAGAGGAAAAGTGAGAGAAAGTATGGCTAAGGGATGCCCCGAGCAATTCAACTGGGAATTTATTCGTTGGATTCTCTGGGATGGTCGAACAAAAAATGCTAAGGATAGATACCAATACTTAAACAATACTTACCCAGAAAAGATGCATATTCTCCATTCTCAAGCAGAGATTGATTGTTTTTTGCGATCTTTAAAAAAGTAAACAATATAATAGTATTTCATTAAAATCAGCATGTACTGATTGACTAAAAAAGGAAGTTTTTCATCCAGAAAGTCTTCCTTTTTTCCTTTTATTCAACAATTAAAAATAACTCGAGCAATTTATAAATCAACAATAAAATTCCCCTAGAAATGAAGAAAATCTTGTTCATAGTTTCTGAGTTCGTGATACAAAAAAACTGAAGGAAGTATAGTCCAACTTCTTTCAGTTTTTTATTGTCTCAATTTAGAAAAAACTTCTCCAATCTTCCCTTCGATAACTAAATCAGCTTGGCTATCTTGAGGAGTGCTGGACTTGTTGATAACGACAAGATTTGACCCTGAAAAATAATTGATTAGGCTAGCTGCAGGGTAAACAACTAAGGAAGTTCCACCAATGATCAACAAATCTGCTTGCTGAATGGCTCGAGCTGCGCGACTAAATACATCCATATCTAGCGCTTCCTCATAAAGGGTTACGTCAGGTTTGACCACCTTGCCACAATCTAAGCAGTGGGGAACTGGACCTTCAAGTGCCAAAAAGGCAGTCAAATCATAAAAGCGATGACAGCCCAAACAATAATTACGATCTGCACTACCATGCAGTTTCAAAACTTTCTTAGATCCTGCCATTTCATGGAGGCTATCGATATTTTGCGTCACAATCGCCTTTAATTTACCTGTTTTTTCCAACGATGCTAGATAATCATGTGCTAAATTCGGCTTGGCATCTGGATAGACTAGATACTTTTTGTAGAAGTCAAAAAAATCCTCTGGATAGCGCTCAAACATAGTGCGTGAAACAAGTTGCTCGGCAGTAAAATGGCGACCTAGTTTCAGACTATATATACCATCTGAACTACGAAAATCTGGAATATTAGACTCTGTAGAAACCCCCTCACCACCGAAAAAGACAATCCACTGACTTTGATCAATGATACCTTGTAGTTGTTCAATTTTATCCATTTTGTACTCCTAGAAATTTTCAAGTTAAAAAGTTGAAAGCCTTGACTTCTTGTCAACTTGGCTTCCAACTTCATTTGATTATGATTTAGATATTAAACTGACTAGTCTCGGTCCTTTGACACAATTAGACTTTCTTCAAATCCAAGATTCTTAATCAGCAATCAATGTTTCCAAACCAACCTTCATCATATCAGTGAAGGTATTTTGGCGTTCTTCTGCTGTAGTGTCCTCGTCTGGATTAACCAAGCTATCTGAAATAGTCATGATAGCAAGGACATCAACATGATGTTGAGCTGCAAGATAATACAGCGCTGCCGCTTCCATTTCCACCGCTTTTACTCCCCACTTACCAAGCTCAATGTTCTTTTCAAAATAGTTTGAGTAAAAGACATCTGATGACAAAACATTTCCTACGTGAGTAGTCATACCGAGATCTTTGGCAATATGATAAGCCTTGTCTAGCAAGTCAAAACTTGCAATTTGAGGAAAATCATACATAGGCCAGTCGTTACGGATGATGTTTGAATTGGTAGCAGCTGCTTGTGCCAAGACCAACTCACGGACGTGAACATCCTCATTCAATGAACCGGCTGTGCCGACACGGATCAATTTCTTCACTCCGTAGTCGACAATCAACTCGCGCGCATAAATAGAGATGGATGGCATACCCATCCCTGTTCCCATGACAGATACACGATGACCCTTGTAAGTACCTGTGTAACCAAACATGTTACGAACTTCGTTGAAACAAACAGCATCTTCAAGGAAATTCTCAGCGATAAATTTCGCACGAAGAGGATCCCCAGGAAGAAGAATTTTATCAGCAATTTCACCCTGCTTAGCAGCAATATGGATAGACATAATTTATGATACAAAGAGCGACCAGAAAGCGACTGAAAATTAGGAATCTGACGAGAAATCCTGATTTCTCAGTCAGATTATCTATTTTCCGAGCTTTCCGCTCGTGTTCAAATCTGAACACACGCTCTACCTTTCTTTTAAAATGATAATGATTATAAAACTAAAATGTATTTTTGATTAGATACCGAAGATACTGATAGCAACTAGTTGCAATCTTGCAAATATAACATAAGAAAAACAATATCAGTATGGTTTAGAGCTTCATTTGGATTAGAAAAACTAGAGTATTCTTATTAATTTTCTATTATCCTTGTCTTTGGTCGTAAGTATTTCTCCCAAGGGATTCGGTCCAGCATTTTAGCAAAACCAAATGCCAAGTAAGCAGTCACCATAAGAAAAGGTATAGCCTCAAATGACTGACCAGTGAACCCCATTACCAATCCAGTTGCAGACAAGGGAGCCTTCAGGGTCACTGCTAAAAAGCAAACCGAACCTAATAGCATGACTGCTGGCTGGCTGCCACCTCCTAGAATCATAGTCAGGAGTGCAGCTCCTGCTATCCCCAAGGCAAATGATGGAGTCAAGGTACCGCCATAGGCACCTGCCCAAAGGGTGACTAAAACGACCACGGCTTTCAAGACAAATAAAAGGATTACCGTCTTGGCATTACTGCCGTTTAAAATCTCCTGAGCCATCATACGCCCATTACCAAGTAGATGAGGTAAATGGCTAGCCAATCCAACAAGGAAAAGGAATGTTACCGGCAGTGTATAGAGTATCCGCTTGTCCTTTATTCTCTTTGAAGAAACTTGTTTGTTGAAGCGACTAAAAAGCCAAGCGAGTGGAGTCAGAAAAAGAACTAATAAGGGAACAAGCCACATATCACCTAGTGACCAAGTCAGAGTTGGAAGCTGGTAGAGAGCATGATCTGAAACAACAAAGCCTGCTGTAAAGGCTGATACATAGGTAGTCAGACCGACCAAGAAAAAACGTTTGACAGATAAAGCAATTCCCAAGGTTTCAAAAACGAAAAACACACTCGTTAATGGAACCTGATAGACAGCCGCTAAACCCGCACCAGCTCCACAAGCAATGAGAAAGATTTGGTCCTTCACGGAGAGAGAAAAAATATTGGCAATAGGTCTTGCAAATAAAGCTCCAATCTCCCGCGGCGCAGCTTCCTTACCGATAGGCGCTCCTCCTCCAACTGCAATAATCTGCCAAATTGAATGAACTAGCTGTTTTAAAAAATGAAGTTTGTATTGTGATGTTTCATCTTTCATCTGCGCTTTGATGGAAAAAATCTTTGCTTTTCTTTGCAAGAAATACCAGACCAAGGCAGAACTGACACCCACGATGATTAAACTGAAGCCTATTCGTGATGAGGCAACACCATCTGTCAAGAATCCAATGTTATGCTCTGACTGACCAAAAGCAATCCCTTCAACCAGCTCTAAAAGATAATGGAGCAAAATTCCGAATATACCTGAAACTAGCCCTAGCATGATAACCGCTAGGACTAATTTGAGGTTATTTGGGATCTTCTGAAGACTACTCCTCAACTCTTGTAACATGATTACAATTCAGCAAGAATCGCTTTCAGCAAGCCTTTGAAGTCGCCTTTGACACGCTCGGTCACTTCTACAACTTCTTCGTGGTTGAGCTCTTCTTGGAATCCTGCAGCATGGTTAGTGATACATGAAATACCGAGAACTTTCAAGCCTGAGTGAGCGGCAACAATAACTTCAGGAACAGTAGACATACCAACTGCATCTGCTCCAAGAGTCTTATAGGCACGGATTTCAGCTGGGGTTTCATAAGTTGGACCTGTTACACCAATATAGACACCTTCATCAAGCTTGATACCAAGTTTCTTAGCCACTTCATGAGCAGTCTCACGGTATTCTGGTGTGTAGGCTTTCGACATATCAGGGAAACGTGGACCAAAGTCATCCAAGTTTTCACCAATCAAGGGGTTTTGACCAGTCATATTGATGTGGTCAGTAATAGCCATCAAGGTACCAGGACCGAAGCCGATACCTCCAGCAGCATTGGTTACAATTACACCTTCGCAGCCCAAAACTTTCATGACACGAACTGGGAAAGTCACCACTTCAAGAGGATTTCCTTCGTAGAAGTGGAAACGACCTTGAAGAGCCAAGACTTTACGTCCAGCAAGATCACCATAAACCAATTTACCAGCATGTCCGACTACTGTGGATTGACCCCAGTTTGGAATGTCAGAGTAGTCTACTACGACTGCATTTTCGATTTCTTCAGCCAATTCTCCAAGACCTGAACCAAGGATCAAACCGAACTCAGGAGCTTCGATTCCTTTGCCCTTCAAAAATGCTGCTGTTTCATTGATTTTATTTAATAATGTCATTAGGTATCTCCTTCTTTATGTTTTAAAAATTGACCAATTTTGTCAAAGGTATTAGCGTTACGAATGGTAATATTGCGATAGAAAGGCATCTTAAGCAAGTGCTTGTGATAAGCTGTTTTAGAGTAGCTAGCTTCTGACAATTTACCCCAGAAGATCCCTAATTTCCCAAAATGAAGCACTTCATCGACCAGTTCCAAACTGTTCACTTTCTCGATGACTTGATCCACATCCAAGCTCTCAGTGTAGAAGAGCACATCTTTTCGAGCCATCTCTTGTTTCCACCAATCAGGAAGATTTCTAAGCTCCTCTTCATAGTCTTCAAGACTCAGCAAGGAAAAACTCTGAATAAATGGATAGCGTCTTTCAAAGAAAGCCTGTAATTTCTCTATTAGTTTAGTTCTAGGCACAATGCTATTAAAGAAAATATTGCCACTGTTGATGTAGGTCTCAACCTTTTCCAGTCCCAACTCTGTCAGTTCTTGACGAAGTTGCGCCATGACTACCTTATTCTTTCCACCGACATTGATACCTCTAACCAGTAATGCAAAGCGATTCATCTTAAACCAATTTATCTAAGAAGCTTTCACCGATCATAGCCTTATCTACGCCAAAGTTATCAGCGATTGTTGCCGAAATATCTGCAAAATGTCCGATTGGTAAGTGTCCATTTCCTTTTAGTGATGGGCTGTAGGCCAAAAGTGGAATGTATTCACGAGTATGGTCTGTACCTGCATAAGTAGGATCATTACCATGGTCAGCAGTAATCATGAGTAGATCATCTTCTCTCATAGCAGCGATAAGCTCTGGCAAACGTTCATCAAATTCGTGCAAGCAGTCGCGGTAACCATGTGGATCACGGCGGTGACCGTAAAGTGCATCAAAGTCTACTAAGTTTGTAAATGAGAATCCTTTTTCAAACTCAGGAAGTCCCATCGTAGTCAAAAGTGTGTCAATTCCGTGGCTATTGGACTTATTGTGACCCATATCATGGTTCACCCCAGCACCATTAAAGATATCGCTAATCTTACCTACTGAATAAGTGTCAATACCTGCTTCATTCAATTTGTCCAAAACAGTTGGGGCAAATGGTGATACGGCCAAGTCACGACGATTTGCAGTACGTGTGAAGTTTCCAGGCTCTCCAACATAAGGACGCGCAATGATACGACCTAGAAGAGCTGGACGTTCCAATGTAATCGAACGAGCGTACTCACAAATACGGTAAAGTTCATCCAAAGGAATGATGTCTTCGTGAGCTGCGATTTGAAGAACTGGGTCAGCTGATGTATAGATAATCAACTCGCCTGTTTCCATTTGACGTGGTCCAAAATCATCGATAACAGCAGTTCCTGAGTAAGGTTTGTTTGCTTCACGGATGACCTTGCGACCTGAGAATTCTTCAATCTTTGTAAGGATTTCTTCTGGGAATCCATTCCAGAAAGTATCAAACGGTTCAGTGATGTTGAGGCCCATGATTTCCCAGTGACCTGTCATAGTGTCTTTCCCTAGTGACACTTCCTCAAGTTTAGTGTAATAACCGCTAGGATTTGCTTCTGCGGGAACGGTTTTAAGCGCTGTCTCACGTTCAATATTCCCAAGACCAATCTTAGCCATGTTAGGAACATTCAAACCAACTGATTTAGAGATGTGTCCTAATGTATCAGATGCTCCATCTGGAACCCCTGCATTGACAAAGTTATTAGCATCTGGTGCCGCACCGATTCCTACAGAATCAAGTACCACCAAGTGAATACGTTTAAATTTTGACATCATTTGCCTCCTTTATTTCCCTTTTGTTGAAGTTAAAACCTGAACGCCAGCTTGTCCTGCAACGATCACTTTATCAACCATTTGATTAAATAAACCGTGCTCAACAACACCAACCTGAAGATCCAATTGACGACCAAAAGCAATCGGATCTTCAATAACACCTAAATCAAGGTCAATGATGAAATTTTTCATATCCGTCACAAAGCGTTGGCCATCTTTTTCACGAAAACTTGGCTTATAACCAGCTTTTTCAAAACGACGGAAAACCTGTTCTGCTCCGTATTGGACAACTTCGACAGGTAGTTTAAAAGCGCCCAGTTTCTCAACCATCTTGCTCTCATCTACCACCCAGATATACTGTTTAGTTGGTGTCGCAACTACTTTTTCCATTAGAAGCGCACCACCGCCTCCTTTGATACCATTAAACTGACGATCCACCTCATCAGCTCCATCAACAGTCACATCAACCTTATCCACCTCATCAATAGACTTAAGCGGTATATTCAAGCCTTGTGCCTGATTCGTCGTTACACTCGAAGTCGTTACGGCTGTAATTTGAAGTCCTTCCTCCTTGATTCTACGACCAATCTCCTCTACGAAATAATAGGCAGTCGAGCCTGTCCCAAGTCCTACAACCATTCCATCGGTTACGAACTCAGCAGCCTTGATGCCTGCTATTTTTTTCAGATTTTCCACTTAAACACCTCCAAACAAAAAGCTACTTCTATTATAACATGAGTACGCTTTAAATTCATCCTTGCACTAGAAAAACCCGAACATTTTATTTCGGGTTTCTGATTCTTATTTAACCATGTCAGGATCGTAGTCATAAAATCCTGTGTCAAGGAAACGATTTTGGGGATGGAGTTTACGGACTTCCTCATCCAGCAAGAAGGCTTGGTCATGCGTAAAGCTTCCCTCTTGAATCAAATTGCGCGCTTGGATAAAGAGTTTTGCAATTTCTACAAAATTTTGGCCTGGAGTGTAGAGACCTTCCAGTTTCCAGTGGGTAAATCCATGCTCTACTAGTTCTGTTAACTTGGTCATCAAATCAAGGTCATTGTTAGCAAAGATATGAGTTCCATGATTGTCTTCAAAAATAGAATAATGGCTCTCTGGGTCACTTGGCTCAGCCAAGAACAAGTCACGTTGACGAGATTTTTCATCATCAATCTGTGTGAAATTATAGTAGTTTTGCAAGAGTGGACGCTTCGAATGGTGGATGACACTAGCACCGTATACCAAGACCTCAGCAGGAATTTCTAAAATTTCAGGCATTTTGAAAAGTTCTGCAGATGGGATTTCACGCGCCAAAACTGCTTCTGACGCTCCTGCTTTTTGTCCCCAGAAGTTAATCTGACGACTGCTTGTGACCATGGTTGAGGCATCGTAAATCGTTTTGAAAGAATAGTTATCACGGTTAACCACATAAAAGACACCTGCGTCCCCAACTGTGATATAGTCCGTTTTGATTTCTTCTAAAAAGTCCAAGAATGGCTTGATACGATCCATCATATCCTGATGCATAAGAGCATTGACCGCTACGATTAATTCCTTACCTGCATCATGAACCAGACCAGCGATGGTTCTCAGTTCATCATAAGAAAAAGTCTTTGGTAGGCGAAGCCCAAAATCTTTCTCACCGACATAGATGCGGTCAACTCCCGCCTCTAGTAATTCTTTTACTTGTTCAATGCTTTCAGCAGTTGCTGTAATAATAATCTTTTCCATAGAGAAAATTATACCACATTTCTGTGAAATCAGCTATTCCCTAAAATGATAAATTTACTTATTCTTTTTGTAACCTTACTGTAATAATTTTTTTCTTGAAAAATGGTAAAATGAGAGAGTACTGTTAAGGAGAGAATCATGCCCGTAAGAAAATATCAACCGTATGAGTTTGAAGAAGAGGAAACTCAAACAGCGCTCTATCAAGACTATGTTCCAGAAACCACTTCCGTTGCTAGTTTGAAGGAAGTTCTTTTCTTTGTAAACATTGCTTGTTTTTGCGTCTTTTTAGCCTTGTTTAGCTTTATCTTTTTAGCACTCAAGTTCAACACAGTTCTGGCTTTTAGTCTAGCCATTGCTTTGAGTTTGGTAGCTCTAAAGTTCCAACGTTCTATGATTAAGAAGAAATTATATTAGATTCAAAAGGTCGGGATTTTTATCCCGACCTATTTTTTATGTAACACGATAACTACATGGCTGTGACTAGAAAAGCGATACTTGGTTTACTACTTTCTAATTCACCGCCTTTTCTTATTTACTTTTACGTTTAGATGGTGTCTGAATAGCAATTTTTACTTCAAAAATAGTACCATGAGGTTTATTATCTTTGACACTGATGGTTCCTTTAAGGGCATCAACAATTTGTTTTGCCAAGGACAAACCTAACCCAAAACCACCTTTTTGGCGAGTACGAGCCTTATCAACCCTGTAAAAGCGATCAAAAATTTTCTTTTTATCTACTGCAGAAATACCGATTCCATCATCAGCCACTGACAAATAGAGATTACGCTCTGTCGCAGCGATGACAAAATGAATAACTCCTTCTTCTTCAGTATACTTGACAGCATTGTCAAACAAGATAGTCATCAGTTGCTTAAGAAGAAGCTTGTCTGTTATGATGGTCCGATGGATGCGATTTTCAAAATGAAAAACGCGGTTATTTTCAGATGCGATCATCTCATAGTTGGTAAAGGTTGTGTTAAAGAAGTCTGGCTGTACTTCTCCTAGTTCAGGATTGATACCATCATCACGGCGGGCTAAATTTAGGAGATTGGTTGTTAAAAAGCGCATGTTTCGAACTTCTTCTAAACTAGAAGCAATACTCTCGCTAGATTCCATAATAGTAGCTTCCGGTTTTCGAAAAAGAGTTTCCAAGCGATTTTGAAGAACAGCAAGTGGAGTACGTAGCTCATGACTGGCATTTTCGACAAAACTCTGCTGCTTCTGCATACTTTCAAGCAAAGGTTTGACACTAACGCGAGCAAGATAAAGACTGGCAAGAATGGATATAATCCAGAAGCTGGCCATAACGACTACGATTAATTGCTCATGGTTTTGACTGATTTGTTCCAGCTGACTGGTATTAATTAAAACAGCTGCATACTTTATATTGGTCGAGACAGATTCAATATTCATCTCAGTCAGAATCACTCGATAAATCTCATCCTGCCCATAGCTATTCTGGACATGAAGCTGTCTAATGTGATTCAAATCCTTTTTATTAAATGTAACCCTATCAAGACCTAAAAAGTGATTTCCAGCTACTAGTTGATTTAAACTAGAGTCCAATAAAATTACTTCCGTATTAGAACTGACTGTAGGTTTGCTATTTGAAGGCGGCCCTACCGATTCACTATTCAAATCTTTTACATCTTCTGTCGCACGGTTGACAGCCAACTGGATAACATCCTGAGGATTAGCACTGAGTGACAAGAGCTTCTCATCAACTGAGGTATAAAGACTCGAATGCATAACCTGCAAGATAATCAAGGTCATAGCGGAGAAAATCAGAGTAAATACTCCAAAGTTACGAATAAAGTAACTAAAATCCTCCTCATACCAATTCTTTTTAATTTTTTTAAACATGTTTTAAAATATACCCAACACTACGCAAGGTTTGGAGGTTTTCAGCAAAGACTGAGCCCTTTAATTTCTTACGAACTTTTGATACATAGACTTCTACCACGGAGATGGTTGTGTCACTGTCAAATCCCCACAAACGGTCAAAAATTTGTGTTTTTGGTAAGATAACATTTTGATTTTGGAGGAAATAAACCAAAAGATCAAATTCTTTACCTAATAGTTCAACAACAGTATCATTGACTTTAATCTCATTGGTAGATAGATTAACTGTCAAATCACCATAAGAAAGAGTATTTTCGTTGAACTTACCAGAACGTTTGAGCAGCGCCTGAATACGCATCTTGAGTTCTTCTAGGTAGAATGGTTTTGTTAGATAATCATCTGCCCCAAGCTCAAATCCATGACCTTTGTCATCGAGACTTTCCTTGGCTGTCATGATGAGAACTGGAGTCGAAACGCCTTTTTCACGTAATTCTTTTAAAACTTGAAACCCATTTTTCTCAGGTAACATCAAGTCCAATAAAATCAAGTCATAAACACCACTTTCGGCCTCATAAAGACCTTCTTCTCCATCAAAAACCTGCATGACATCCGCAAAATCATCCAAAAAATCAAAGACTGAATTTGACAGGCCTAGGTCATCTTCCACTAATAGAATCTTGATCATCAAAAATTCCTCCTTATTATACCTATTATAGCAAAAATATCTTAAAAAAAACTCAACTTCCCTTGTTTTTCCAAGAGAAAGTTGAGTTTTTGTAATCTAGTTAGACTAGAATCTTTTAAGCTTTGCTATATTGAGCAACAGCTACTTCAACTGCTGCTTTTTCACGCTTGATCAATTCAACGCGTGCTGCGATTTCCTTGATTCCCATACCGATGTTACGGCTAAGGGCAAGGTCAGAAAGTTGTGGCTCAAAGAAGGCCTTGTATTCTGTCAAACGTTGCTCTGTCTTAAATACATGGGCAGGCAGAATAACAAAGCTATCAAAGCTCATATCTCCACCAAGAGCAGCCTTAATCCAAGCCCAGTTTTCACGCGCCCAAGACCACGCTGTTTCCTGGGTTGCTTGATGACCTAAGAACTGATAATACCATGCAGACAAATCTTGAGGTTTCACCACAAATTTGTCCTTCCAAGTTGCAAGAAGAGTTTGGATATTTTCTGCGTCTGTTGCATAAGAAAGGGCTGCTGCCAATTGGCGTTTAAAAGCGGCATCTGTCGCATGAGTATAAAGATCGAGATAAGTTGCGACCAATTCCTTAGTCTCATGGTGTTTCATTTCATTGATGAGAACTTGTGAACGAATAGCTGCTGGAAGTCCTGAAAGATTATCCTTGTGGGCTGCGAAAATTTGGCTAGCAACTTGACTGGCTTCCTCATCATTTGAACGAATCATCATAGAAATTGTTAATTGACGGACCAATTCATCCTCATCAGATTCACCCTCTTTAGCTTCGAAACTAAGACGGTCATAGTTGTAACGAGCCAGTTTAGCAATAAGAGCTTTAAAGGCTGTTTCTGCCTCTGTTCCCTCGTCGATAAAGCGCTCCAGGGCAGAAATTACTTCAGAAACAGCTGAAACGACAAGGTAAGATTCTTCTTTAGCAAGTTTATCAAGAACTGGGAACAAGTCAGCATAAGAAATGTGTCCTGCTTCAGCAAGCAAGCGACGTTCTTGGACGATTTGCAGTTTGCTTGTGTTATCAAACTCAACTAGATCAGCAAGAACAGCATCTAGCAAGTCTCCTTGGTAGTCTGTAATGTAATGTGCTGTATTTTCTGTGTTGAGGCGAAGGGCTGTTTTGTTTTCAGCAAGAAGAGCTGCATAGCCAGGAATTTCGATACTTTCAGTTTCAAGTGTATCTGGTAGGCCTTTCCAGTTGCTGTTAAGTGGCACAACCCAGAGACGGTTCTTGTCTTCGTGCTCACCGATAAAGAATTGTTTTTGAGAAATCTTCAACACATCATTTTCAACTGTGGCAGTAAGGACTGGATAACCAGGTTGTTCCAACCAAGAATCCATGAAGGCGGAAACATCACGGCCTGATGCTTGTCCGAGGGCGTTCCAAAGATCACGACCAATGGTATTTCCGTATTGGTGTTTTTCAAAGTAGGCATGTAAACCTTTGGCAAAATCAGCATCTCCTAGCCAACGACGAAGCATGTGCATGAGACGGCTTCCTTTGGCATAAACGATAGCACCATCAAAGAGCGTATTGATTTCGTCAGGGTGGTTAACTTCAACGTGGACAGATTGAACGCCATCTGTCGCATCACGTTCAAGAGAAAGAGGCACACCACCTGTTTGGAAGTCTTCAAAGATATTCCAGCTTGGTTCAATAGCATCCACACAGACGTACTCCATCATGTTGGCAAAGCTTTCATTGAGCCAAAGGTCATCCCACCATTTCATCGTTACGAGGTTACCGAACCATTGGTGAGCAAGCTCATGGGCAATGACTAGAGCAACTTGTTGACGGCTGGCAAAAGTTGAGTTCTCATCCACAACCAAGTAAACTTCACGATAAGTCACAAGACCCCAGTTTTCCATAGCACCTGCTGAGAAGTCAGGAAGGGCGATGTGGAGAGATTGAGGGATTGGGTACTTAACTCCGTAGTAGTCTTCGTAAAATTCGATAGAACGAACAGCGATATCCAATGAGAAATCAAGGTTTGAAAGTGGATGCGCCTTGGTTGAGTACACACCTACCAAAGTACCATTTTTTGTCTTAGCAGTTACCCCTTGCAAATCACCAGCAACGAAAGCTAGCAAGTAAGAAGACATACGTGGAGTTGTCTCAAATTTCCAGATACCAGTTTCCTTGCGGTTTTCAACGTCAATCTCTGGCATGTTAGACAAGGTAAGTTCACCTTCAGCTTGGTCAAAACGAAGTGCTAAGTCAAAGGTTGCTTTTGCTTCTGGCTCATCCACACACGGGAAGGCTTCACGAGCAAAGTGACTCTCAAACTGAGTAGACAAGACTTCCTTCTTAACTCCATCAACTGTGTAGTAAGATGGGTAAATCCCTGTCATGTTATCTGTGATCTTACCTGAAAAAGCGATGACCAAATCAACTGAACCTACTTCTGCAAGTTCGATATGAAGAGCTTCGTTTTCATTATCAACTGTAAATGGACGAGCTTGACCTGCTACTTCTACAGAAGCAATCTCTAGGTCTTTTTGGTGAAGGGAAATACGGTCACTTTTAGCTTGACCAGTGATGGTTACTCTTCCTGAAAACGTCTTGGTCTCACGACTCAAGTCTAAAAATAAATCATAATGTTCAGGAACAAATTTTTCAATATAATGTTCTACTGCTTGCATCATTTTCTCCTATTCTAAATTTCTGAGCAAATGCTCTAGTTCAAACATACCTATTTTATCATATTTTAAGTCAGAAAAAAGCTTTGGACGGTGATTTCCAAAACTTTCTTCCTTCTAATAGTCTACAAAGGGTAAACCTTGCGAAATTCTTCCAAAACAACCTTGCTATCAGGTGTAAAATCCAGACCTGCTTCTCCTAAGCAGTCTTTGAAAAAGTCTTCATGAACCTGACGCCAATAGGCTAAAGATTTGTCTCCTTCGCCTTCCTTGTAGGCATGGTCGGCTGAAACCTGATGGAAAGGCTGAACGGAAACCTTTGTAATTTCGACGATGCAAACAGCTTGATCCTTACTGTCTAAAATAACATCAAAGGTCCCTTCTTGTGGAAGGGGTTCGTCCTCTACTGCGTAGAGGTCATAGGCTGAGGCGGTTGCTGTCTTTTCGCCTCTTAGAACCAAGTCAGTCAAGAGATCTGCTTCCACTCCAAAAACCCAAGCATCTATCTCATCTCCGATCAAGGGGTTGATTTGCTTGTAGGCATTCCACATTTCTTGCGGTGTCATTTGTTCTCCTTACCTTGTAATTCAGTTACTTCGTCCCTAAAAAAGAGCTTGTGATTATTCAATCCCATCCTCTTTGTTATACTCTATCATGCATTTTACCGCATATTCTACCCATTCCCAAAAGTCATGAAACTCTTGCCTTTGCTCCCAGCCTTCTGTAGTAAAATCATGAATCAGTTGAACTTTATTGCCTTTTCCTATTTCAAAACAAACAGTATCATCACAATCTCCTCTTTTAGCAAATGGAATCAACTTTCTTGTCGGGTACCTTTCCTGCAACCCCTTATACAACGACAAGGCCCATTCCGAATCTAAAAGATACCAAATATCAAAATCAACTAAATTGAGTTCTATTATTTTTTTAAAAGATTCAGGATACTGGAATATACTTTCATCCATTAGATAATTTTTCATCTCTCACCATCCAATTCTTATAGCTTGTCAGTTCTAATTCTGGAAATCCACGTAACTCTGCCTTCAATTTTAATATTAAAGGGGAGGCATTTTCTTCGGTAATCTGCTCAAGAGGAAGCCAAATTGCCTTTGCTGAATCATTGCTTCCATCAAGAACTTCATGAGGAAGGGATTTTTGAGAACGTTCTAAATCAAGTACGATATCATAAAAGGCCATGATATGATGTACTGCAAATTCTTGCCCTTCTTCTTGAACCAGCACATCATAAATCCTAGGATTGCAATAACGGATAAGCGTATAGCCCGTCTCTTCCAGAACTTCTCTCTTGAGGGTTTCTGTCAAACCCTCACCGATTTCCTGACTACCACCAGGTAAATCAAAACGATGCTGATAAGGCCCTCTCGTTTTCTCAATGCAGAGTAATTTCCCTTTCTCGTAGCAAACGCCATAGACACCAAAGTGTTTTTTGATTTCCATATTCTACTCTTTCTAACAATCCAAGATTGAAAACTTACATCATCCCTTAAATGGAAAGAGGCTAAAGATTTCATGCTCCTTGATATACTTCTTTAGTATCTCTATATTCTCTTCGATTTTTGCTTGGATATCTGTCTCTTCACACGTTGACTCATCAATAAAAAGGTGAATCTTCAATAAATCTGTCAAGTATAGCAAACGGCGTTCCATTTCCGATTCAGTACTTGAAGCTTGCTCGATTATTGCAAGCTTTTGCTCCAAGCTATCACCATTCAAAAATCTCTGATGAACTCTCCTTCTTATGTTTTGAGTTGATTCCTCCCCTTGTTCTAATGGAGATAAAAGGAGTTTTTTATAGACCAATACCTGATTTTCTTTTTCTCTTTCCAGATAGGCCAATAAAACTAGAGAGCTATCAACAAAGGTCCAAGTGTTATAATTCCCTTCAAATGGAACTTGTATGATACGATCTAATAATTCCTTAGCCATTTCCTCTTGACCATCCAGATAAAGTAAATAGGCCAGATGATTCAGTGATTCGAGATAACTAACTTGGGTCTTCTTATTCTTTTCTAAAATTTTATCTAAATAGAGATGTAGGTCTGGATGATTTTCCACTAGCTCAACTACTTCTGATAGCTTCATCTGAAATCCTTTCTATTCTTTTTTTAAATAATTTAAAGAGATTTTAGGCAACTAATCCAATTCTGCTCTACTGAACAAGTCTTTCATAGATTCGATATCATCGCAAAACTCTTTAAAACCAAAAGCAAATCTAGACAAGGCGTCTACCTCGGAAGAATAGGCACAAAACATACTTCCTTCAGGATCAAAGTCGATAGCATCGCTTAATTCAGGCATTTTTTCCTCCAAAAATACCAAAGCTAGCGATTCCCAATCGTAGCCATTTCCTTCAAATCCCTCCTCTTCTCGAGTATCAAACACTTCCTGTCTGTATTCTCCATCAGGGTAATAAATGAGCGAGCCTCGAACATTTTTAGGATCCTCATCATATACAAGCAGGCTAAAAGGGGCAATTTTTCCATTTATGTTTTCGTAATCTATCATTTCTTAACTCCTTTTTTTATTGTCAATGGAACTGCAACATTCTAGCTTTGTAACTAGGGTTCAAAAAGCATAAAACTATCATGCTGCTGATAATATTTCAAAGCCTCGACCAAGTCTTGGGGACTTGCATCTGGCTTTTCCTCAAGTGCAACCGTGAGAACATCAAGCAACTGCTCTCCATAGTAGACTAGCTGGAGATTTTGCTCCGATGTATCAGCTGGGTAGACATCACGGTCTTCTACGACATCTGGATAATCTGATACCCAATAGAGCCTATCCAGTATCAGTTCTCCATCATCCTTGCCATATAGGCAAAAATCATCTGAAGAAGACTCGTCCGCGCGCACCTGCTCGATGATCTGCTCTAGTGAAAGTTCTTGGTGTTTTCGCATCTCTTCTCCTTTTTAGTCTCACTCTTCAACAAAAGAATTCAAAAAATCCTCAAAAGATGGCCATTGACCATACAACTCAGCTTTTTCTTCTAAAACATAGAAGTAAACCTTGCCATAATCCTCTGCCCTTAAAGAAAGAGCATAGTTACCAGAGCCAGGATCATAAGCGAAATGGAGAAGATCGGTGGCCTTAAATCCTGCAGGCACAGCCTCATCGTCAAACCAGGTAAGAGACTTTCTCATCTCCTCAAGTGAATTAAAGGAATTGAAAGGAAAGAGATGACGGTCATCGTGAACACCCCTTACTTGGGGCTGACCACCATTGTACTTGAAATAAAAATCCTTCATGGCTTCCGGTAATTTCTTCCCAAGAATCTCCTCAAATTGTAAAAAATCTTCTTTTGAAATCGGTGAATCTGCATCTAGCACTCTAAACATGATTAATTTCTTCCTTTTTTACAATTCTTCTTCCAATACCTTATCAATAAAGTCATAGACGTTTGCAGCTACTTTTTGCATTTCTAAGGATCCTAAAGCGCCCAAGTCATTTTCATAAATGCAATCATCTGCATTTTTCTTAATAAAGTAGGCCAAATCACCTTCCTGTCCAATCATAAAGTAATCTGGCTCTACTTCCTCAATCTGGTAAGTCTCATTACGCTCCTCTAGATCCTCCTTGGCATACAAACAGATACCTGTATCTCCAATTTCATAGGGGTCAATCTCTTTCCTCTCCGTTAAAAACTGATAGTAGAGATTGGGCAAGACAAATCCAAACTCATCTCTCTTCATGGCTCACCTCCACATATTCACTGAGTATCAACTATGCTACTTCAAGCTCCAGCCACCATCAATGGTGAGAATTTGCCCCTGCATGGCAGATGCCTTCCCGCTTGCTAGGAAAAGTGTAACATCTGCTATTTCCTCTGGCTCAATCCAGCGTTTGATAGGTGTTTCACTAGCAACCCAGTCCGCCAAACCACCTGGTTCAAAGTCAGCTGCTGTCATACCAGTCTTAACAGCACCAGGAGCAATGCCAAAGACCTGAATCCCAGCTTCTGCATAGTCTAGAGCTAACTGCTTGGTAAATCCAGCCAAGGCGTGTTTAGACGAGGTATAGGCGTGCCCACCACCGCCTGCCAGACTTGAAGCAATGGAGCACATATTGATGATAACCCCATGTTTATGTTCCAGCATGTTTGTCAAATAATAGCGGGTCAACTCTACTGGAGTCACATAGTTGATTTCAAAAATCTCTTGGATTTCCTGGGCTGTTTGTTCTAGTAATGGCTTGTAGTCATCCAAAACCCCAGCTGTGTTACACAAAATATCCACCTGAGAGCACCAGTCAAAAATTGGTTCCAAATCAAGGGTTAAATCACGTTGTAAAAAGTGAAAGTCACCCTGTAAATCAGGATTTTCACCCTGATCCACTCCAAAAACCTGATAACCTTTTTCTAAAAAGAGTCGAGCTTGAGCCAGACCAATCCCTGAGCTAACACCTGTAATGAGGACACGTTTAGTCATGGACTTCCACCCAATCCGTTGCTAAGACATCACAAGGAGTTGGGCTCCACATAGAAAAACCTTCCCCTTCACCAGATACGTTGATGAGGAAATAGGGTGTCACTTCAAGGGCGACGCCATTTTGCTCGATGGTATCAAAAAGCTGCACATAGTTTTCAGCCCCACCCCAGCCAGTACGCACGTATTTCTTCTTAGCCTTTAGTCCAGGTAAAATTTCTTCAAATGTCATGTTATTCTCCTTTGTTGTCTATAAATCTTAATTTCATTATAACAAAAAAACGTTTTCCAACGTTTTTTTGACTGTGATTCTTTAAATGCATTTTCTCCTAAGGCAAATCATTCCCTGAAGCGATGTAAATCTCATACCATTCTTTTCGAGTCAGGTTGACTTTACTTGCTTGGCTTGCCTCTATTAAATGCTTAGGATTGGTTGTTCCTACCACTGCCTGCATTTTGGCTGGGTAGCGTAACACCCAAGCGATAGCAATAGCTGAAGGGCTCACACCGTATTTTAAGGCTAATCGATTTAGGACTTGGTTTAGTTGTTGGAACTTCTCATTGCCGACAAAATTCCCTTTGAAATATCCGAACTGCAAGACTGACCAGGCCTGAATAACCATGTCGTTTAATTTACAGTATTCAAAGACGCTACCATCACGCAAAGCTGCCTTGTCACCTTCCATATTGACATGGAAACCTGATTCAAATCCTGGCGTGAAAGCTGCACTTAGTTGTAATTGATTGATAGATAAAGGTTGTTTGACCTCTTTCTTCAGTAATTCCATCATCATAGGATTTTGATTGGACACACCGAAGTCTCGAACTTTACCTGATTTGTGAAGAATATCAAAGGCTTGAGCTACTTGGTCGGCTTCCATTAAGGCATCTGGGCGATGGAGAAGCAAGCTATCTAGATAATCAACCTGCAATCTTTTTAGAATTCCATCTACTGATTTTAAAATATAATCTTTTGAAAAATCAAAATAGGTAAATTCTTCTATGCGAATGCCACACTTGGACTGGATCCACATCTTTTCTCGCAGGTCAGGACGATGCTTTAACACTTGACCCAGTAATTCTTCGCAACGACCTCCACCGTAGATATCTGCCAAGTCAAAGGCGTTGATTCCTGCAGATAAGGCTGTTTCAACCAGCTCCTCAACTTCTTTGACCGACTTGTCACTGATTCGCATCATGCCTAGGACAATTTCTGACAGTTCTCTTTTCTCTTGACCAAATGGAATGTATTTCATGGCAATTCCTCCGTTTTTCTTCATTATAAAGCAGAATGTCACTTTTATCAACTGCTATCTCACAAAAGAAAAGAACCAGCTCAAACTGGCTCTTTAATCTTATCCAATCACACTTCCGTTTGGTACAGCTGGGTCAACTGTTAGAAGGGTTAATTTGCCATCATGTTCAGCTGAGAGGATCATACCTTGACTGACATATTTTTTCATCATCTTACGAGGTTTGAGGTTGGCAACGATTTGGACTTTCTTGCCGACCAATTCTTGTTCGTTTGGATAGTATTTCGCAATACCAGAAAGGATTTGACGGTCTTCACTGTCACCAGCATCAAGGCGGAATTGAAGCAACTTATCAGAGCCTTCCACTTTAGAAACTTCTTTGACCTCTGCAACACGGATTTCGACCTTGTCAAAGTCTTCAAACTTGATTTCATTCTTGTTTAGTTTGAGTTCAACTTCATCTGGATTCCATTCTTTCTCGACGGCTGGCTTGTTGCCTTCCATTTGTTCCTTGATATAGGCGATTTCTTCTTCCATATCGAGACGTGGGAAGATTGGTGTTCCTTTGGCCACTACAGTCACACCTGCAGGGAAATCAGCCAAGCTCAAGTTTTCAAGGCTAGAAACTTCTGCTAGACCAAGTTGTGTCAAAACTGCACGACTGGTTTGCATCATAAATGGCTCAATCAAGTGAGCTACGACACGAAGGCTAGCTGCCAAGTGGCTCATCACACTTGCTAATTGGTCACGGTGCGCTTCGTCCTTAGCCAGTACCCATGGAGCTGTCTCATCGATGTACTTGTTAGTACGTGAGATGAGGGTCCAGACTGCTTCAAGTGCACGTGGATAGTCAACTGCTTCCATGTAGGTATTGTAGTCAGCGATTGATTGTTCTGCAACATCAGCAAGAGCATTGTCAAAGTCTGTTACACCTTCTACATAGGCAGGGATTTGACCATCAAAGTACTTGTTAATCATTGAAACCGTACGGTTGAGGAGGTTTCCGAGGTCGTTTGCCAATTCATAGTTGATACGCCCTACATAGTCTTCTGGAGTGAAGGTGCCATCTGAACCGACAGGAAGGCTACGCATGAGGTAGTAACGAAGTGGATCGAGACCATAGCGCTCTACCAACATTTCAGGGTAAACGACATTCCCTTTAGACTTGGACATCTTGCCGTCTTTCATGACAAACCAACCGTGGGCAATCAAGCGGTCAGGTAATTTAACATCCAACATCATAAGAAGGATTGGCCAGTAGATGGAGTGGAAACGAAGGATGTCTTTCCCAACCATATGGAAGACTGTTCCATTCCAGAACTTATCAAAGTTACCGTGTTCATCTTGACCATAACCAAGGGCAGTCGCATAGTTAAGAAGGGCATCAATCCAAACATAGACAACGTGTTTTGGATTAGATGGGACTGGAACTCCCCATGTAAAGGTTGTACGAGAAACCGCTAAGTCTTCCAAACCTGGCTCAATGAAGTTACGTAACATTTCATTCAGACGACCATCTGGAGTGATGAAATCAGGATGTGATTTGAAAAATTCGACCAAGCGGTCTTGGTATTTGCTGAGGCGAAGGAAGTAAGATTCTTCTGAAACCCATTCAACCTCGTGACCTGATGGAGCGATACCACCCGTCACATTTCCAGCTTCATCACGGAAAACTTCCGCAAGTTGGCTTTCTGTAAAGAATTCCTCATCGGATACTGAGTACCAGCCAGAGTATTCACCTAAGTAGATGTCATCTTGAGCAAGCAAGCGTTCAAAAACTTGTGCTACCACTTTTTCATGGTAGTCATCTGTGGTACGGATAAATTTATCATATGAGATATCCAGTAATTGCCAGAGTTCTTTAACACCAACTGCCATTCCGTCAACATAGGCTTGAGGCGTGATGCCAGCTTCTTCAGCTTTTTGTTGAATCTTTTGGCCATGCTCATCAAGACCAGTCAGATAAAAGACATCGTAGCCCATAAGGCGTTTGTAGCGAGCTAGGACATCACAAGCGATGGTAGTGTAGGCAGAACCGATATGAAGTTTACCAGATGGATAGTAAATCGGTGTTGTAATATAAAAATTCTTTTCAGACATAATATTTCCTTTCCAGGCAAATGAAACCTGTTTTTCTAACACTTCATTATATCATATTTCGATGATTTTCGATAAGGAAATCCATACAAAAACAAGACAGACTGATGTCCATCTTGTTTTTCCTGTTGATTATCTTATTCATAGCGAAGAGCTTCAATCGGATCTAGCTTAGAAGCTTTATTGGCTGGTAGAACACCAAATATCATACCGATACCAGCTGAGACCGCTAAACTAAAGAGAGCGATTGGGATGGATACTCCAACTTCGATTCCTGCAATCATATTTTGAAGAAGAACGCCTGCAAGCATGGTCACCCCTGCAGCAAGCACCAGACCGATGAATCCACCTAACATGGTCAAAATCATTGATTCAATCAAAAATTGAACCAGAATATTAGCTCGTGTTGCTCCTAGTGCTTTTCGAAGACCAATCTCACGGGTACGCTCTGTCACCGAAACAAGCATAATGTTCATAACACCGGTACCACCAACAAAGAGGGAAATACCCGCAATAGCACTAATAATCGTTGTTATGAAGCCAAAGAGTTGTTGAACTTCTTGGAAGGCGGCAGACGCATCTGCAACTTGATATTCCCCTTGTTGAAGACCTGCAATCTCTGTCATTCTTCTTGCTAACTCTGGTCCTAAAGTCTGGGTTAAGCTAGTATCATTGACACGGAAGACAATATTTGAAATCTCGTCTGTGTTAAAATTAGCTGCCAAGGAAATATTGGTCGTAATTGGAAGTCCTCCAACACCAAATGTTTTCGCAGCCTTAGCTTCTTTACTTGCATAAACACCAATAACACGGTAACTGATTTCATTTACTTCAACAATTTGGTTGAGAGCTTCTTTTGCTGAACCAAAAAGGCTATTGGCAAGCTCTTCATCTAAAATGATCACACTTGCAAAATCTTTATAATCTTGTGCTTTAAGTCCACGACCTGCAATGATTTCATTTTCGACCGCATCCATATAGGTGACATTCCCACCCGTCATGTTAGCGTGTTCCACCTTTTTATCCTTATAAGTCAAGGTCACATTGGCTGAGTTAGTCACATAGTAGCTATCCACTCCCTTGAGCTTAGCAGCTTCCTTGACCCATGCTTCTTGAGGTTTTGGTGGTTCAACAAAATCTTCTTCTCGACCACCAGACAAGGTCAATGCAGATTGTCTTTGTGTAAAGGATCCGTCCTTACTCTTTGTAGGTGAGAAAAAGACATGGATATCTTTCTGGGACTTGGTCATATTTTTATTGACCTGACGAGACATGGAATCACCTAAGGCCATAATCACGACAACGGAGGATACACCGATGATAATCCCGATCATGGTCAAGAAGGACCGCATCTTGTGGGCCATAATGGATGAAAAGGCAAATTTCAGATTCTGCATCTTAGTTTTCCTCCTTTTCTACGAGACCACTATCAGATGAAATGACGCCATCACGAATGACAATCTGACGCTTAGCGTAAGCGGCAATTTCAGGCTCATGCGTAACCATGATAATGGTTTTTCCTTCTTTGTTTAATTCAACCAAGAGTTGCATGATTTGATTTCCTGTTTTGGTATCAAGTGCCCCAGTCGGTTCGTCTGCTAGAATGATAGAAGGATTGTTGACTAAAGCACGCGCAATGGCAACCCTTTGCTTCTGACCACCTGACAACTCCGAAGGTAAATGATGGCTACGCTCGGTCAGTTCAACCTTTTCCAGATACTCTTCTGCTAATTTGCGACGTTTTGAAGCTGAAACTCCTGCATAAATCAAGGGCAATTCTACGTTTTGAAGAGCATTGAGCTTGGACAAGAGAAAGAATTGTTGAAAGACGAAGCCGATTTCCTGATTTCGAACCTTGGCTAATTGTTTTTCACCCAAACCAGCTACTTCTTTTCCATCTAGAAAATACTGACCACTTGTAGGGGTATCTAACATCCCAATGGTATTCATGAGGGTAGATTTCCCAGAACCAGATGGTCCCATGATTGCTACAAATTCTCCCTCATGAACTTCTAGGTTAATATTCTTGAGGACTAGTAGTTCTTGGTCACCATTACGATAGCTACGACAGATATTTTTGAGGCTAATTAGTTGCTTCATCAGTCTTCACCTCTTTTCCTTCTTGCAAGGAAGCCGTCGGATTACTGATGACTTTTGCTCCATCTGTCAGACCAGATGTGATTTCTTGATTTTCTGCATCTGCATTGCCCAATCCAACTTCAACTTTTTTGGCCTTTTGATTTTCATCAAGGATCCAAACATAGTTTTTATCTTCTTCCATGACTACGCTGGTGATCGGAACAATCAATGCTTTGCTAGTGCTTTTCACTTCAACACTGACTGTAAAGCCCTGTTTCAAGTCACCGATTTCACTAGTTACATCGACTGTATATGGGTATTTAGAACCTGTGTTTGAAGCAGCTAAGCTACTACTTGCTTCACTGTTATTTTTTGGATAATTTGAAATATAGCTAATCTTACCATTCCAAGTTTTATCTGGGTAAACCTTGGAAGTGAAAGTGACTTCTTGGCCTACAGATAGATTGGCAAGGTTGTACTCAGAAAGTTCTCCCTTGACCTGCAAGTTATCGTTACTTACGATATGAACCAAAACTTGACTATTTCCTGTTGGAGATTTTGAAACGTTACGATTCACTTCAACAACTGTTCCCTCCACCGTACTCAATACTGTAGCAGCATTCAACTGGGCTTGAGCTTTTTCGAGTTGCGCTTCTGCATCTGCACGCACATCACGAGCATCGCTGATTTGAGAATCAATAGCAGCTGTGGCAGAACCGGATGACTGAGCTGGCGCTTGTCCAGTTGCTCCTTCTAGACCTGCTTGCGGAAGGTTAGGTGTTGCTGCGGCGGTATTTCGAGACTCATTCAGTTCATTGATATGACGGTCAGCTTTAGCAACTGCACGACTGGCAGCATCATAGGCAGCCTGGGCTTCTGTGCTACTATACTTGACTAAGGCCTGGCCCTCGCTTACCTTATCACCAACTGAAACTAGAACCTCATCCAAATCTCCCTTGCTGCCATCAAAATAAACATATTGTTCTTTTTGAGCAGTTACTGTACCTGATAAAAGAACTGAAGATGCCACAGACCCCTCTTTGGCAAGGACTATCTTAGCAGTTTCATCTTTTGCTGCATCTTGATTTGGTTGTCTCAATAGAAGAACAGCTGCTGCTCCCACTACAAGTACTGACGCCACTCCAATAGCAGTAAATAAAGGCCATTTCTTAGCTTTTGACTTTCTTTTCATAGCAATACCCCTTTTATAAATATATATATTAAGATTATAGCACATATCCTAAAAATGGACAATTTATTTCTCACTATCCAAAAACATTTGCTAAATCTTTTGTTGTTGTATTAGTTATATAATACACTTTCTTTTTTATTTTTGCAAGCATTTTCTTAAAAATTTTAAACGTAGCAGATTTTTGCATTGACCTCCAAAAAAAGATAGAATATGACTAGAAAACAACAAAGGAGCTTTCTATGAGAGAATACGATATTATCGCCATTGGAGGAGGTAGCGGGGGTATTGCTACCATGAATCGTGCTGGTGAACATGGTGCTAAAGCGGCAGTTATTGAGGAAAAGAAATTAGGTGGAACCTGTGTCAATATTGGCTGCGTTCCTAAGAAAATCATGTGGTATGGAGCTCAAATCGCAGAGAGCATCCACAAATATGGACCTGACTATGGTTTTACAAGTACTGGTAATGAATTTGATTATGCAACGCTTCGTAAAAATCGTGAAGCCTATATTGATCGTGCTCGCTCTTCTTATGGTGGAAGCTTTAATCGTAACGGAGTTGATTTGATTGAAGGTCGCGCCGAGTTCGTTGATGCTCATACAGTCAGCGTCAATGGTGAGTTAATCCGTGCTAAGCATATCGTGATTGCAACTGGGGCCCATCCTCATATTCCTGCCATTCCTGGTGCTGAACTAGGTGGTAGTTCTGATGATGTCTTTGCTTGGGAAGAGTTGCCAGATTCTGTAGCCATTTTAGGTGCAGGTTACATTGCTGTCGAATTGGCTGGCGTGCTCCATACTCTTGGTGTGCAGACAGATTTATTCATCCGTCGCGAGCGTCCACTTCGTGGGTTTGATAGCTATATTGTTGAGAGTCTAGTTCAAGAAATGGAAAATACTGGATTAAACCTCCACACCCATAAGGTTCCTGCTAAACTTGAAGAAACTGAACAAGGCATTACCATTCATTTCGAAGATGGTAGTACTCATACTGCCAGTCAAGTTATCTGGGCAACTGGCCGCCGTCCAAACGTTGAAGGACTACAGCTAGAAAAGGCAGGCGTTACTCTCAATGAACGTGGCTTCATCCAAGTAGACGAATACCAAAACACAGTCGTAGACGGTATCTATGCTCTTGGAGATGTGACTGGTGAAAAAGAACTGACTCCTGTTGCTATCAAAGCTGGTCGTACTTTATCCGAAAGACTTTTCAACGGTAAAATCAATGCTAAAATGGACTATACTACTATTCCAACTGTTGTCTTCTCACACCCAGCTATCGGAACTGTCGGTCTAACTGAGGAAGAAGCTATCAAACAGTACGGCCAAGAAAACGTCAAAGTCTATACTTCAAAATTCGCTTCTATGTATTCTGCAGTCACTAGCCACCGTCAAGAAGCCCGCTTCAAGCTCGTTACAGCTGGTGCAGACGAAAAAGTAGTTGGCCTTCATGGTATCGGCTACGGCGTCGACGAAATGATTCAAGGTTTTGCAGTTGCTATCAAGATGGGAGCTACAAAAGCTAATTTTGATGCTACAGTTGCAATCCATCCAACAGGATCGGAAGAATTTGTGACCATGCGTTAATGAATTAAAAGAGACCCCTTGGTCTCTTTTTTGTTTAAATCGGCCGTTACAAGTTTGTAACCTTTGTTTTTAAAATAGGTTGACATTTATATCTCTTTCAGTATAATAGTTACTATAAATTATAAAAGAGGTTAACTATTATGAAAAAAGCACACATTTATGCTATTCCAGCAATAGGCGCTGCTCTGATTGCAGTATTAGCCCAAATTAGCATTCCAATTGGACCTGTTCCATTTACTCTGCAAAACTTTGCTATTGGTCTCATTGCTACTGTTTTTAGATCTAGGGAAGCTGTTCTCTCTGTAGGACTTTATCTTTTGCTTGGTGCTATTGGACTTCCCGTTTTTGCTAGTGGTGGAGCTGGTTTTCATGTTCTGATTGGCCCAAGTGCTGGTTATCTATGGTTTGACCTTGTCTATGCTGGGATTGCTTCCTATCTGACTAATACGAATAGCAGTGTTGTACGTATTTTCCTAGCCAATCTCTTTGGGGATTCACTTGTTTTTGTCGGTGGTATCCTCAGCCTCCACTTCCTCGCTGGTATGCCTTTTGATAAGGCATTGGCTGTCGGTGTCATTCCCTTTATCATTCCTGATCTTGCAAAAATTATTGCCATTAGTTTTATCGGACGACCACTCCTTCAACGTCTTAGTAATCAACCCTACTTTTCACATAAATAAAGAAAGAAAGGAGGTCGGGAATTTTCTCCCAACCTCCTTTCGTCTGTTTTTATATGATTGCTTATTGATTTTTGAAGGCATCGACCATCACTTGAAACTCTTCGTTTGAGAGGGTGATTCCTTTCCCCATCTTAGTGTGGTCTGGACTCCAAGCACGAATGTCAAACTTTGCTGGTGCTCCATTAAAGCTGACACGATTGATTTCCTTAGTCCAACCTTTTTCATTCTCTGAGAGCGTAAGTAAGTGTTCCTCGATTTCAAATGTAAATTCTGCCATTGTATTCTCCTTTTGATTGTCTTCACTTGATTATTCGTAAAATCTTGTAGATTTTTTTAAAATTGTATATAATGGTAAAAAGAAGGGAGGCTCCGATGAAAGATTTATTTAACTACATTCAACAAAAATTCCAAGGCTTTCTCAACGGACGAGAAGAACCAGATCATTCCAAAGCTGACTCCCTGACAAGTGCCATTAAAGAGGCGCTCCTAAAAAAAACTGCTGTCCACATTATTTTTTCTGATACGAGTTTTACAGGGGATATCATCAAATATGATACAGACCGCCAGCAAATTATCGTTAAAAATTTTGCAAAAAATGTGACCCGCATTATTCGAATCCCAGATATTCAGAAAGTGAGTTTTGTTCCCTCAACTGTCCAAACTGCCCAAAAAAATCGATTTAAGAAAGAGTGAGATGAGTTTACTTCATCTCACTCTTTTCTATTAACGAATTTGTTCAAAATGAAGGTGAACAGCAATGTGTTCTCCGTAACCACTTCTCTCTAAATCACGTTGCAAACGGTAAGAGATATAGTGTTCAGCGATGGTAATATAGCCTGCGCCAAGCAAGCGATGCTCAACCATTGATTGAATCATGCTGATAGTGGCACGCTCCACTTTTGCTTCTTCTAGATCCAAGACAACTTTTTTAGTTACCTGAGCTAGATTTTGACGTAAATCATCTGTCAAAACATAAACTGTTTGCGCAGCTTTTAGAATGGCTTGATAGATTTTATCTGGATCAAAGTCGGCAACTTGTCCATCACGTTTAATGACTTGCATAGTCTTCTCCTTTTAATTTGTATTTTCTTTAATGTCTGCTAACATTTTAGCTTCTTCTGCTGTTAATTCGTAATGTTCCAACAAATCTGGTCTACGCTCATAAGTTTTTTTGAGACTTTCATAGAGACGCCATTGACGAATCTTCTCATGATGCCCACTCATAAGCACTTCTGGAACCACCATGCCACGATAGTCATAAGGACGTGTGTACTGAGGATATTCAAGAAGGCCAGATGAAAAGCTATCATCTTGGTGACTGGTTTCCTTCCCAATTACTTCTGGTATCAAGCGAACCGTCGCATCAATCATGGTCATTGCTGCCAGTTCTCCACCAGTTAGAACATAATCACCAAGAGAAATCTCATCTGTTACCAAGGTCTTAATGCGTTCATCATAGCCCTCGTAGTGACCACAGATAAAGATGAGTTCTTCTTCTTGGGCTAAATCTTCAGCATAGGCTTGATCAAACTGCTTACCAGCAGGATCCAAAAGAATCACGCGCGGATTCTTCTTTTCAATAGCATCAAAGGCATCAAAGATTGGCTGCGCACGTAGCAACATCCCTTGACCACCACCGTAGGGTTCATCATCCACATGACGGGCCTTTTCAGCATATTCACGAAAATTATGATACTGGATGTCAAGAAGTCCCTTTTCACGGGCCTTTCCAACGATAGAATGTTCTAGTGGAGAGAACATCTCTGGAAAGAGGGTTAAAATATCAATCTTCATCGTCTAACCCTTCTAAGAGTTCTACATCCACACGCTTATTAGGAATATCAACATTAAGGACAACCGGTGGGATATATGGTAAAAGCAGATCGCGTTTTCCCTTACGCTTAACTACCCAGACATCATTGGCACCTGGTTGAAGGATTTCCTTAATGGTTCCAATCAAGTTATCACCCTCGTAGACCTCTAAGCCGATAATTTCGTGATAATAAAACTCACCCTCATCCAGGTCATTAAGGTTTTCTTCCGCAACCTTCAAACTGTGGCCCTTGTATTTTTCGATATCATTGATGTGATACATATCCTTAAATTTGATGATATCAAAGTTTTTATGCTTACGGTGACTTGCGATAGTCACTGTTTTAACAAATTGATCCTTCTCATCAAATAAGGCAAGTTCTGCACCTTTTTTAAAGCGTTCTTCCGAAAAATCCGTCACAGATAAGACTCTCATCTCACCTTGTAAACCTTGTGTATTGACGATTTTTCCAACGTTAAAATAGTTCATTTGATCTCCTGTAATTTCCTTATCTCCATTTTCTTCTTACAATTTTTTAATAATATCTACAATTTTTTCTGATTCGGACCACTGTAAATAATGATGACTTCCACCTAGAATAAGTCTAGTCTTAGAAGTCCAATATTCTGATTCTCTGTACTCTTTTTCTCTATAAGCCTGACAAAAAATAAATACAGGGATACGATCTGTTATTGACACATCCTCAAAATCTTCCTTGGTGATCTCAACAGATACCTGAAATCCCGGAACTTGACATTCCAACTCTGAGCCTTTTTCTTGCATTAATTCCCATATCTCTTTATTAATTTCAGGGATAAAGGTGGTTTGAGTTAAGTTCTTAAAATAAAGTTCAGGACCGAATTCTTCAATCAGTCTCATTTGCTTTTCCATTTCTGGATAAGGATTCTTTGAAAAATCAGCAAACATTACTTTTTTAGTTGTCGGTTCAATCGCCACTAAAGCTTGACAATTAAAATCTTTGTTCATCAATTTGCAAGCTAAGATTCCACTCAAGCTATGAACACAAAGTACATAATCAGAAATATTTAGTTTTTTAAGAATTTCATAAACTGCATCTACAAGATTGTCCAGATTTTTTCCAGCTAGGTTCTGAATCGAACTCCTACCTGTGTTTGGAAAATCAATTGTCAAATAACCAATTGTGGGAGGAAGTTTTTCAAGTATAAGTGAAAAATTTTCATAACTTGGTATCAAACCTGCTCCATTTAGACAAACAAGCATTTTCTTTTGCTTTTGATAAGTAACAGAGAGACTACCGATTTCTGTAGATACTTCAAACCTCTTCATAAAGAAATCCACTCATTCTATATAATGAATTATTAAAAATCCTTATCCTTTATTTTATCACGTTCTAGGTATTTTCACAAGTTGGAGAAAAAAGCTAGTTCTGACCTTCCGCTTCTAAATATCCTTCCAAATCTCGTTCATGGTGATACTTGATGGCAGCTTTCTTATCTTTTTCAAAAATGGTCTTGGTTAGGTCAATATCGTTGATAGCTGCGATTGCAACCGTATAATGTATAATATCAGCAAGTTCTTTAGCAAGTTCCTCATTTGAGTCTTGAACACCCTCTTTTCGTCCAGAACGTCCATTCAAAACCTCGGCTACTTCACCAACTTCTTCAACTAGTTTTATAAAGAGCCCTTCTTCTGTTCTAGATTGCTGGTAATGTTCTAACAAATAGGCTTGTAGTTGTCTAACTGTTAAATCCTTCATATCCTTCTCCTAGCAAAAAAGCGAGACATCCGTCCCGCTTTTTTATTTTTCGTCAATAACGATTCTTACTTTTTTGTCTTCAGTTGGGACAGAGTAGACAATCGTTCTTATCGCAGAAATAGTGCGACCCTTACGACCGATTACACGACCCACATCGCTTTGGTCAAGATCCAAATGATATTCCAAAAATTCTGGTGTATCTTCAATCTTGATAGTTAAGGCATCTGGTTGTGAAATCAAGGGTTTCACAATCGCAATAATGAGATTTTCAATCGTATCCATCTGTCAACCTACTTTAAACTTATTTTGAGAATTTAGAATCGTGGAATTTCTTCAATACGCCTTCTTTTGAAAGGATGTTGCGTACTGTATCTGAAGGTTGAGCTCCATCAGCCAACCATGCAAGAACGCGGTCTTCTTTCAAAGTTACTTGGTTTTCAGCAACAAGTGGATTGTAAGTTCCAACTGTTTCGATGAAACGTCCGTCACGTGGTGAACGTGAATCTGCTACGTTAATACGGTAGAAAGGTTTTTTCTTAGAACCCATACGAGTCAAACGGATTTTTACTGCCATTTTTAATATCTCTTTTCTTTTATTTTTTTAGTTCGGTGAAATAGCTGAGCTATTTAGCACATGTTCTATTATAGCAGATTTCTGAGAGGTGTCAAGAAAAAAACTTGACAGACTTTAAAATTTTTAAATTTTTTAGAAATTTGTTAGACTAATAAGGACAAATTAGAAAGAGAAACTTTATGAATACTAGTCTAGGGAACATTTACAAAGACCATCAAGTCCAACCTTACATCTCTCCAAATCGTGATATAGAGGCTTGGCTACTAAATCCCAAACCCGTCCCAAAACGCAATATGGAATTACTAGAAGACAATCTCCTGGCAGGAGATATTATCCTCCTCTGGAGAATTCAGTTTGGTACCTTTACCACAGAAACTTGGTTTCTAAAATACTTTGAGTATACTTATGGCATTGATGCCCCAAAACATTTAGAAACGCTTGTTGAAAAAGGCTATGCTCTTGTTGAAACTGCCTTTGATTCGCTGGATCATCTAAATAGCACTATGAAAAAGAATATCCTAAAAAAGAAGGGGGTTACTGGACTTTCTAAAATGAAGGCTGGCGACCTGGATCAAGCCCTTCATGACCATTTTTCAGAAGAAGAATTAGCTAGTCTCTTTTCCATCCGCGGTTATAAACTAACTGCCAAAGGAGAACAAGCTCTCAAGGACCATCAGGCAATCATTGACCGCCATCCAAAGAAGAATCTTTAATCAACCAAGTCAGGTTGATTTTTTTGTAAATCATTTAAAACACTTATAAAACATTACAATTATTGACAATCACTTACAAAGGAGGTATATTAGTATTAAAAGAGGGAATTCATATGTACCAAGAACAACGATTAGAAGAAATCATTAAACTTTTAGAGGATAGAGGAAGTCTATCAGCAAAAGAAATGATTGACCATTTCCATGTTTCCAAAGATACCATCCGGAGAGATTTTGCTATTCTCGCAAAGGAAAAACGAGCAAAAAGAACTCATGGAGGTTTATTGCCAATCCAAAAGCAAAGGATTCTTGGTTATAAAGGTCGAGCAGAACAGTCTTCCAAAGAAAAAGAGAAAATTGCTCATTTAGCTACCCAACTTATTTCTGATTCACAATTAATTTTCTATGATGTTTCAACAACTGTATTTGAGTTAGCAAAAATAACAGATAAAAAAGTTACTATTTTCAGTCATTCATTGGATAATGCACTGGTCTTAGGAGAAAATGAAAATGTCGATTTTCACATTATCGGTGGACGATTTCATAAAAAGAATCGTTTCTATTACTCATTAGAAGAATCCGAATCTTTGAATAGAATTAAATTTGACTTAGCATTTTTTGGTGCAGCTAGTCTTTCAGACGGACAAGTTAGTTTTGAAGATCAAGAAGATGTTCTAATGAAAAAAAGAGCATTTAAAACCAGTAAAATTCGCGTCTTGTTAGCTGAAACCAGCAAGATAAACAAACACTCTCATTATATTCTTTCCGAACTTACTGATTTTGATTATTGGATTACAGACAAAGAACCCGACATAGAAATTCAACAATCTTTAGATGGTAAAACAACTATTCTATTTTAAAAAGGAGAAACATATGTCAGTAATAAAGTTAATCATAAGTGATATCGATGGCACCATTTTAGACCAAAAGCACCAATTAGACTCTCATTTACTAGAGCTTATGCCACTTTTAAAACAAAGTGAAATTCCTTTTGTTCTAGCTTCTGCTCGCTCTCCTCTTGGTATAGCTCCAATTTCGAAAGAACTTGGAATCACAGATTTTCCAATTGCAAGTTATAATGGTGCTCTCATTAGTACAGGAGATAAAATTCTGAGTCAGCATACTATTAATAAAAAGGAATTACTCTTACTACATGATTTTTTAACAAAAGAATTTCCGACAGTTTCAATTAATGTTTATTCTGGAAAAGATTGGTACGTAAATGCTTTAGATAAATGGGTAGAAATTGAAGCACAGATTACTGGAGAGAGCCCAAAAGTTACTTCACTAGCAGATTTTCTTCAGGAAGAAAAGAATCTTATTCATAAACTTTTACTAATAGATAACGCAGCTACTATCCAGAAACTTAGAGAGACATTAGCAACAATAGATTTCCCTCAAACTGACTTTTACCTTTCGAAGGATAACTATCTTGAAGTCACACATAATCAAGTCTCAAAAAAACAAGCTCTGTTAGAATTAGCCAACTACTATCAACTATCACTCACTGAAATTATGAGTATTGGAGATAATTATAACGATATACCAATGATTGATACCGCTGGACTTGGTGTTGCAATGGGAAATGCTCCTACAGATGTTAAAGTCTGTGCAAATAAAGTAACAGATTCTAATGATCAAAATGGGGTAAGTAAGGCCATAAAATTGTATGTACTATCGGAATGATCACAATTGAATATTTGAAATCCACTTTCAATTAGGGTACAATGGTAGAAATGATTTTTGAAAGGATTCCCATGAAAAAAATAGTAACACTTCTATTAATCTCAACTTTTGCCCTTGCTGGATGTAGCAGTATCCAACGTAGTCTGCGAGGGGATGACTATGTAGATTCTAGCTTGGCTGCTGAAGAAAGTTCCAAAGCAGCTGCCCAATCTGCCAAGGATCTCAAAGACGCCTTGACAAATGAAAATGCCAATTTCCCACAACTATCTAAAGAAGTTGCTGAAGACGAGGCTGAAGTCATTCTCCATACAAGTCAAGGAGATATCCGCATCAAACTCTTTCCAAAGCTAGCCCCTCTTGCGGTTGAAAATTTCCTAACTCACGCAAAAGAAGGCTACTATAATGGCGTTACCTTCCACCGAGTGATTGATGGCTTTATGGTTCAGACTGGTGATCCAAAAGGAGATGGTACAGGTGGCGAATCCATCTGGCACGATAAGGACAAAACAAAAGATCAAGGAACTGGTTTCAAGAGCGAAATCTCTCCATATCTCTATAACATCCGTGGTTCTCTCTCCATGGCTAATACTGGCCAACCAAATTCCAATGGTAGCCAGTTCTTCATCAACCAAAATACGACGGATTTTTCTGCCAAACTCCCTACAAGTAGCTATCCAAAGAAAATTATCGAAGCCTACAAAGAGGGTGGTAATCCCAGTCTAGACGGAAAACACCCTGTCTTTGGTCAAGTCATCGACGGTATGGATGTTGTTGACAAGATTGCCAAGGCTGAAAAAGACGAAAAAGACAAACCAACTACTGCTATCACTATCGACAGCATTGAAATTGTTAAGGACTACGATTTCAGTAAAAAATAGGATAACTCTAAAATAAGGAGATGAGACAATGATTTTATTCTGGGGTTCGAAAGGTTACCAAAAGGTCTTAGGACATACTCAAACCACTATCGAGTGTGGTCATTGTAACAATGCCGACACTTGGGAAATTTCAGAAACTGGACGTAAGTTTACCCTTTACTGGATTCCACTCTTTCCTTACGGAAAAACTTATTTCGTTTCTTGCCCGATTTGTCACTACGGTAAAGAAATCCAAAAATCTGAAATTGAGAACTATTTGAATTACTAGCCAAAAAGCCAAGTCACACAGACTTGGCTTTTTCCTATTCTAGTTTTGCGAGTTTCTCTTTTTATGTTAGCTCATTGAAATCCCAGATTTGGTCCATCCAGCCTTCATAGAAGTCTGGTTCGTGGCAAACCATAAGGATAGAGCCCTTATACTCTTTTAGAGCTCGTTTGAGCTCATCCTTAGCATCCACATCCAAGTGGTTGGTAGGCTCGTCTAGCACCAAAACATTGTTTTCACGATTCATCAGGAGACAGAAACGAACCTTAGCTTGTTCTCCACCTGATAGAACTTGAATCTGGCTTTCGATATGCTTCGTTGTCAAACCACAACGGGCAAGGGCTGCACGAACTTCTGCTTGATTGAGGGCCGGAAAGGCATTCCAAACTGCTTCTAAAGGTGTCTGGCGATTGCCACCTTCCACCTCTTGCTCAAAGTAGCCAAGTTCCAGGTAATCTCCACGTTCAACTTCCCCAGCAATTGGTGGGATAATTCCTAAAAGACTCTTCAAGAGGGTTGTTTTCCCGATACCATTGGCACCGATGATAGCAACCTTCTGATTACGCTCAAAGGTAAGATTTAATGGTTTTGTAAGTGGGCGGTCGTAACCAATCTGTAAGTCTTTGGCTTGGAAGATGAAGCGTCCAGGTGTACGAGCTGGTTTAAAATCAAAGGACGGCTTTGGTTTCTCACTTTGAAGTTCGATAATGTCCATCTTATCCAATTTCTTCTGGCGAGACATGGCCATGTTTCGTGTTGCAACACGCGCCTTGTTTCGAGCCACAAAATCCTTGAGGTCAGCAATTTCCTTCTGTTGACGTTCATAGGCTGCTTCCAGCTGCGATTTCTTCATGGCATAGACTTCTTGGAACTGGTAGTAATCCCCGGAATAGCGAGTCAACTGTTGATTTTCTACATGATAGACGATATTGATCACATCGTTGAGGAATGGAATATCGTGTGAAATGAGAACAAAGGCATTCTCATAGTTCTGCAGATAGCGCTTGAGCCAGTCAATATGCTCTGCATCCAAGTAGTTAGTTGGCTCGTCCAGAAGCAAGATATCTGGCTTTTCAAGGAGGAGTTTGGCCAAGAGTACCTTGGTTCTTTGTCCACCAGATAAGGCTGTTACGTCCGTATCCATACCATAATCCATGACACCAAGAGCACGCGCGACTTCGTCAATCTTAGCATCCAAGGTATAGAAATCACGGCTTTCCAAACGGTCTTGAAGTTCGCCAACTTCTTCCATCAATGCCTCAATATCAGCGCCCTCTTCTGCCATTTCCATGTAGAGTTCATTGATACGTGCTTCTGCCTTAAATAACTCATCAAAAGCAGTACGAAGGACATCACGCACGGTTTGGCCTTCTTTTAACACAGCGTGCTGATCCAGATAACCAGCTGTTACATATTTAGACCACTCCACCTTTCCTTCATCAGGTAACATTTTACCAGTTACGATGCTCATGAAGGTTGATTTCCCTTCACCGTTAGCACCAACTAATCCGATGTGTTCACCTTTAAGGAGACGGAAGGACACGTCTTCAAAAATCGCACGGTCACCAAAACCGTGACTCAAATTTTTAACTTCTAAGATACTCATTTTAATTCCTTATCTTGTTTTTATGTAGTAGTTTATAAAGGACCCAAGCCAGGTAGCCACCCAAAGTATTGGTCCATAAATCATCAATCTCAAAGACCCGATTAAAATCAAAGAAAAAGTCTAAAGCTAGCTGTATACACTCGATTCCCAAACTCAATAAAAAGCTAAACAAAATCACTTTCTTCGTTTTTCTTAATTTAGGATTGAGATAGAGAAGCTGGAAAATCAATGGAAAAAGCAAGAGGATATTTAAGGCATTCTGCAAAAAAATCCAAAAAAGCTGAAAAAGGCTTGTTACTTCTCCAAGTTTCCAAAAAGAGTTGAATGGAGTCAAAAGAAAAACCAGGCGTCCAAGATGTTGAATACCTGGAGTTTCCACTCCTGTAGGAAGTTGAGGCTGGGGACTAAAGCAAAAACAGACGATACTAAGACTGTATAAAAGCACTCCCAAGCTTAGTAATGTTTTTCGATTCATCTTATGAATTTACTTCAGCTACTGCTTTTTGACGATCACGCTTCATGGTATTTGAACGCAATTGTCCACAAGCCGCATCTATATCAGTACCATGTTCCTGACGAACGACACAGTTGACACCTTTTTTCTTGAGCGTATCATAGAAGGCCATGACACGCTCTTTAGGGCTTCGACTATACTGGTCATGCTCACTAACTGGGTTGTAAGGAATCAAATTGACATATGACAATTTCTTAATGTTCTTAAGCAATTCTGCCAACTCAAGCGCTTGTTCTACTCCGTCATTGACTTCATTGAGCATGATATACTCAAAAGTCACACGGCGGTTGGTTGTATCGATGTAATACTCAATCGCTGCAAAAAGTTTTTCAATCGGAAAGGCACGGTTAATCTTCATAATGCTTGAACGCAGTTCATTGTTTGGAGCATGAAGAGAAACAGCAAGGTTAACCTGTACTCCTTCATTAGCAAAATCACGAATCTTGTGAGCCAAACCAGAAGTTGATACTGTAATATGGCGAGCGCCGATAGCCATTCCCTTATCATCATTGATGGTACGGATAAAGTTCAAGACATTATTGTAGTTATCAAATGGTTCCCCAATTCCCATAACTACGATATGACTGACACGTTCGTCCTGTCCACGCTCATCAAAATATTTTTGAACCAGCATAATCTGAGCGACGATTTCCCCATTATTAAGGTCACGTTGCTTCTTGATCAAGCCTGATGCACAGAAAGTACAACCAATATTGCACCCTACCTGCGTGGTTACACAGACTGACAAACCATAGTGTTGACGCATAAGGACAGTCTCAATCAACATACCGTCTGGCAACTCAAAGAGGTACTTAACTGTCCCATCTGCTGACTCTTGAACGATACGTTGTTTCAAGGGATTAACCACAAACTGCTCGTTGAGTTTGGCAATCAAATCCTTGGACAAGTTAGTCATTTCCTCAAAAGACTGAACACGTTTACGATAAAGCCATTCCCAGATTTGATCTGCACGGAATTTTTTTTCTCCCTGTTCAAGTGCCCATTCTTGCATCCCTTGGCGGGTTAAACTATAAATCGACGGTTTCATCTTTTCTCCTTATTTTCTACTCACTTCTGACGAATGACGAAATGACGCTGCCCCTTGTCTTCTTTCTGGGATTTTTGTTCTTTTGAACGTCGTCTATTTCTTTTATCTGTATGATTTCTTTTCTTGTTTTGAGAAGGTTTCTTTCCTTTTCGAGAATCTTTTTCTTCCTCTTTTTTGCGCATCTTTTGGTCAAAGGACGCCCGCTTAGGCACTTGGTTTTCTAAGACAAAATAGGCACAACCATAGCTACAGTACTCTAGTAGATAATCCTGCAAGCGACTGATTTTTTCTAAAGACTCTTCAGCGCGTTCATTCTTATAAAAGCCTCGCAAGCGCAACTGTTCATTACTCCAGTCTCCTACGATATAGTCGAACTTAGTCAAAACTTCTGAAAAACGTTGAGTAAAAGCCGTTACATCAAAAGCATCCTTGCTATTTTCAACCAAGGTAAAAGCAAAACCTTCAGCCTCGACCCTAGATCCAGTCACACGAAACTCTGGACCAGGGAATTTATTGTAATTGTATAATTCAGGTGCAATCTCTTTACGCATAATTTTCCTTTTTCAACGATTTCTTAACACTCTATTTTACCATATTTTCGGGATATTTTCACCTTTAGTCTTAAAATAAAAAAAGTCTGACGATTTAAGAATCCAATCTAAAAAATTCGTTTTTCCCGAAAAAGAAAAAACTGGGAAAATCCCAGTTTATAAATATTATAGGTAAAGGAATTTAAAGATTGCTACCGCTGCAATCGCTGCAAGAATCGGTGCAACTACTGGTACCCATGCATACCACCATTTTGAATCACCCTTGTGTTGACCAAGGATTGATTTTGGAAGGAAAGCATGAAGGAGACGTGGTCCAAAGTCACGAGCTGGGTTCAAACCAGGTCCTGTAGGTCCTCCAAGTGAAGTAACCAAAGCCATTACTAGGAAACCAAGTGCCAAGTGAGCAACAGAAAGTCCTGATGCTGTATGTGGCGCTACTTGAGCTTTAATTGCCAAATCAGAGAAGTCAACATTTTGACCAGCTTGAGTTGCCATTTGCTTCATGTATTGAAGGACTTCAGCTCCAAAGAAGTTCTTTGTCAAACCAAGTGCTGCAAAGAAAAGAACGAATGATCCAACAAACTCGTTGATAAAACCGTTAACTGTTGCAGCGAAGCGTGATTCTTTTGTACCGTGGTCGATACTTGAAATTGTTGAGAAAGTTCCCAAGATGTTATTTGGATTTTCTGTCTTCAAGTAGTAGGGACGGTGTGTTGCAACAACTAATGCTTGTCCGAAGATTGCTCCCAAGACTTGTGCAACGATGTATGGTACTACTTGTGCCCAAGGGAAAAGTCCGCTAACTGCTAGACCAAGAGTGAAGGCTGGGTTGATGTGGTTACCAGAAACATTACCAAACATCAAGGCAGGGATCATAACCCCCATACCGTAACCAACAGCGATAACGAGCCAGCCACTTTGGTGACCTTTCGTACCTTTAAGTTCAACGTTGGCAACTGCACCATTTCCAAGAATGATCAAAATAGCAGTTCCCAAAAATTCAGTGGCATATTTAATTGCCCATGTGAAATCCATTTGATAGATTCTCCTTAAAATTTTTTAGACAATCCTTATTCTATCAATTTTTATTTCTTTTATCAACAGATTTTCTAAAAGAATACTGCAGGAAAACGCTTTTATTTTAGTTCTTAAAAAAAGACCTAACAAACCTAGTTTGTTAAGTCAAAATTTTGATTATTCTTGACGCTGACCAAAATATTTTCCAATTTTTTAATTAGCGAAAAAAGTTCGAAATTCTTTTAAAATTATAATTTAATATTCTTTAATATGTTCTTTTAAGAAAAGTTAACTCTTTTCCACTATTTAAATTCATCTGATTCATATAAATCTGATGGTAAAAAATTATTCATTACAAATTTCTCATTATTATTAATACGAATAAATTCTCCATCTATTAAGTCATACTTGTAATTAGTCATACTATTTATTTCAATAAATTGATTTTCAACATTATTAAATAAAAACAAAGTAACTTCTAGGTTACTATTAGTGATAGGTTCTGTAATTTGAATATTGTAAAACTTTTCCTTCCGATTATAATGACATGAACTAAACTTTCTATATTCATCACTTCCTATTTTAATAAGCTGTATAGTTTTATTATCAATTACTAAATTTACTCTATCATCGTTACATTTCTCGATTTTCCCAAGTATTTCCTCTTTATCATTATAGATAACATTATCTTCATCAAAAGTGAAAAAACTACCCAAAAATTTAATTCTATTGCCATCAATATTTAATAAGAATTTTCTCACAATAATATCTTGGTTCGTAAACTTATTTATTGTAATCATATTCCAATTTCCATATAAATATTTTTGACTAGATGGTAATCCAAGCATGATTTGAATTTTTTGTCTTAGTTTCTTAAAATAAATTAAAAATAAAAAAAGAGGATATGTTATTTCTAATACAATAAATCTATAAAGTCCAGTTAGCAACATCGTATAAATCGAAGTATTATTAGCATCAGGACGGGGATAAATTAAAGAGGAAGCATAAATTATTGGGACAAGAAATAATACTGATATTTTTATAACCGAAAGTTGTTTTTGTCGTTGCTTTGTCACTTTGATATTAAATACATCCTCTAGAGTGTCAGTTGTCAATAATAAAGTAGCTACTGCTGTGATTGCCGAAACTAGAGCGGATTCAGATGGATTAATAAAAAATAATACAATTGATAAAGAAATGACAAAAAATATTAAAAATGTTCCCGTTAGTATCGTCCTTGAATTTGATTTTTCTTTTATAAGACTTTCCAAAAATATCGTTATTATAGCCAAAAGAAATAATTTCAAATTTTGATTACCATTTAGTAAGTAAAATAAAACAGAAAACTCTACTAAACCTAATAAAATTGTTATAAAATAATTGAAGCCTTTTTCTAGTCCATTTTTTCTTTTTGAAACAAAGTAAGTCACTAACAATTTTGTTATAGAAAAAAACGAAACTAAAACTAATAAAACTTCATCTGTCTTACCCCAAAAAGAAATAAAGTGAGATCCAAGAAATAACATTATTATAAATATAATAGTGTCAATAATAGACGAGAGAAAAATAGGCTTTATTTCTTCTTTTTTCATTTTAAATTTAGACTCCTTAAAATAAATTAATAGTTGATTTACAAAATATATTCAAAATAATAGAAAAATTTTCTATAAAATATCTTTGACAATAACATTTATACTACATCATATCATATTAATTAAATTGATTCAAATTCACTAACATTTAGTCTTCTATTCTAATAAAAAGACAAAAGAAGTCAAACTCCTTTCATCCTATTTGATTATTCTTGACGCTGACCAAAGTCCTTAATCATCTGATCCATTTCTTGTCGACTCGGAGTTGTCAGCATATAAAGGTAATCTCCTTGAAGTTCCGCGAAGGCCGTTGGCATGATTTTTTTAACCTTGAACTGCTGACTATATTTGGCAAGCAAGTCCTCCTCAGAATAGACATAGTGAGCATTTGCACGACGGGATGTAGCTAAACAATATTGAGCTTCAAATTCTGACGCTGGGAACTCTTCTCCTGCGACTATAGCCGCATAGCCACGATAGAGGTCCAAGGAATGGGCAAAATTATAAACATCAATGGTGAATCCACCCGCTGGACGGTTATTGTACTCAATGGCAATATAATCATCACCTTCACGGAAGAACTCGATATGGAAGAAACGTTCTTTCATGCCAAATTCTTTAACGATTGCCTCACCATACTTGCGCAATTTTGGATCCATATCTTTAAGAACATAATAAGAATTGTCCATCTTGTAAATCATGAGATCAAGGGGTGTATGTGCATAGTCAAAGGTCGTAGAAAAGACGATATTTCCATCTCTATCTACCAAACCATCAAAGGTACATATTTCACTAGAGGTGACAAATTTTTCAAAGAAATAAACGGTTGAATGATCCCACTCTGCCTTGAAATGATGGATATCCTCTTCTGTTTCAAGCTTGAAGGTTGCTGCCGCTCCCACTCCATTGTCAGGTTTGGCAATCATAGGAAGGCCAATTTCTTTCACAGCTTTGTCAACATCTGCATCTGTTTCAATGACAGCACCTGGAACCACTGGAACTCCAGCTTTTTTGAAGAGTTTCTTCATTTCAGACTTGAACTTGGTCTTTTTGAGATCGTCTGGTTTGGCACCAAAGACATGAAACTGTTCACGAAGAGCAGCATCCAACTCTAGCCAGTATTCATTGTGAGATTCGATGCGGTCAATTGGACCATGCTTATAAAAGAGAAAGGCAACTGCACGTTTAACTTCATCAATATTTTCAAGATTATCAACACGGAAGTACTCAGTCAAGCTATTGCGCAATGGCTCATCTAGTTGTTCATAGGGTTCTTGCCCAATCCCTAGAACGGTGATTCCTTTATTGGCTAGCTCAACACTAAACTGTTGGAAATTTTGTGGGTAATAGGGTGAAATTACAAGATAATTCATAAGCGACTCCTTTTATAGACTCAAATGACCGAGGAAATAAGGCATTTGTTTGCGCCACCATTCCCAGTCATGGGCCACATCGTGCCCCCATTCTGCAAACCAGGCAGGAATTTGTTTTTGGTCAAAAGCTTCTTTTAACTTGTAGTAAGAAGGAAGGCCATCCTGTTCCCAAGCACCTAGTCCTGTACAGATGACAATCTCAGCCTGACGGTAACGATCGATAAACCAACCATCATTTTGATTCCAGATATAGTCTACTGGTGAATTTTGATAGATAGCATCATCGTTGTAGTAATCTCCAACAAAGAAACGAGCATCATAGACACCACTGAGGGCAATTACCTTGGTAAAGACGTCTGGATGTTGGAGGAAGAAATTCAAAGCGTGATAGGCTCCCATAGAGCATCCTGTTGTCATCATACCGTCAAACCAGCCTGTCTTGTGCTTGATAAAAGGAATGGCTTCCTCAATAACGTATCGCTCATAAGCACGGTGCATTTCAGCTTGGTCATGACCATTTTTCCATGTTGCTAGCCAACTCTCACTATCGACACTTGAAAGGGTAAAGAATTGCACTCGACCTTCCTCGATAAAGGATGCACATGCATCAATCATGCCAAAATCATAGTATTCATTGTGGCTACCACCTGAGGAAGCAAAGACAACCACTGGGATACCTGCGTGTCCGTAACGATTAACATACATTTCACGGTTAAGATGACCACTCCAGTGGCTAAGATGTTCAATATTCATATCCTGTCTCCTTTAAACTGATTACCAATTTTCTGCAAAAAAGCGTAGACAAGCTGGAAGATTTTCTGACCATGGTACTTCATGGTGAATGGCTCCAGCCTGAACCTTGAGCGAGAGATTTTCCAACTGCACTCCTCCTGCTATCAAATCATGATAATATCGAAGGGAAGAGTCGATATAGGCCTGCTTAATATTGCCAGCCATGAGGGTCTTGTCTGTATCATCAGCTTCTTCCGTTCCAACATAGATAAAGATTCGCTGATCAGGTAATAGTTTTTTACGCTCGATATAGCGATCAAAGGCTTCTTGGTGAAGCCAGTTAGCTGATGAGAAAACTCCCAAGCAACCAATCTGATCTTGATACTCCAAGCCGATAAACTGGGTAATATTGCCACCAAGTGAAGATCCTATCATTGCAGTGTGTTTACGGTCTGCCTTTGTCCGATAGTTTTCATCGATAAAGGGCTTAACCACTTCCATGACAAACTCAGCATACTCGACTCCCTTACCACCAAATTGTTGACCAGGAATATTAGACTCTTGGAATTTCCATGCCGCGTACTCATTCATCCGTCCAAAACCATCATTGTCAATAGCCACAACAATCATACGGCTGATATCTGGATTTCGCTTGATGGCTGGGATAATCTTCCAGGAATGTCCAACGTAAGATTCTTTACTGTAAAAAACATTTTGACCATCATGGAAATAGACAACTGGATAAGTCCGATCCGTATCTTTCTCATAGTTTTTAGGGAGAAGTACACGTACCCGTCGATCCTTTCCTGTATAGGGAACCACTAATTTATGCTCTCGCATTTTCAGGTAAAAATAAGATTGATTCATTGTCAGAAAACTCTCTATATTCAAAATTTTATCTTATTATAGCATAAAAATAGAAAAAAAGTCAGTTTCCGTCTAAATTTAGAACAAAAAACTAACTTTTTCTACTTATTTTCTCAATTCTTATGTTTTTTCGAAATTAGAGGAGATCTTCAATCAACTCATCCACCGCATCTTTTTCTGCTTGTGGTGTGATTTCTGTGATCATAATTCCTGCAACTGCTCGCTCAACCAATCCTTCAACGTCCATACG
The DNA here is from genome assembly GCF_051106275.1 of Streptococcus sp. KHUD_014. Classification (GTDB taxonomy): domain Bacteria; phylum Bacillota; class Bacilli; order Lactobacillales; family Streptococcaceae; genus Streptococcus. The sequence continues at coordinate 1,377,671 of NZ_CP193666.1, forward strand.
TGTTTCATACTGTTCGGCATTCTTAATCTTTGGATTTGTTTTCGGACGATCAGGCGCAAAAATAGTACAACAATCTTCAAAAGGTTGGATAGAAATTTCAAAGGTATCAATTTCCTGAGCAATATCAATGATTTCCAACTTATCCATAGTCACAACTGGACGGATAATTGGTGTATTGGTCACCGCATTGATGGCCTGCATACTTTCAAGGGTTTGGCTAGCTACCTGACCAAGACTTTCACCATTGATAATGACCAAACCATTTCTCACTTCACGGATACGGTCTGTAATGCGCATCATAAAGCGACGGGTCAAAGTCATGAGATAGGCTTCTGGAGCTTTAGCCTTAATTTCTTCTTGAATCTCAGTGAAAGGTACTTCGATAAACTGGATATTACCACCGAACTTAGTCAATTTACGGGTCAAATCCTGAGCTTTCTTGAGAGCACCTGGACTAGTATAGGGTGGACTAGCAAAGTGAACAGCCTCGATATCCACTCCACGTTTTAGAGCGAGATACCCTGCTACAGGAGAGTCAATCCCTCCTGATAACATAAGCATTCCTTTACCCGAAGTTCCAACTGGTAAACCTCCCGCTCCACGAATAGTTTCATAAGAAAGGTAGGCTGCTTCCTCACGAATCTCCACTTGCAGATTGATGTCAGGATTTTTCATTTGGGCTTGCACATTTGGAATAGCTTCAAAAACTGCTCCACCAAGTGTTTGGTTGAGTTCACGACTATCTAACTCAAAGTTATGGTCGCTGCGTTTACTTGAGATTTTAAAGGTCATGCCTTCCTTGTATAGGTCCTTCATAATCTCTTGGACAGTAGACTTCAGAACTTCTACGGATTTTTCAACCTTGTATACTGGAGAAAAGTTTTGAATCCCGAAAACTTGCTTGAGAGATTCTGCCACTGGTTCATAGTCTGCCCCATTCAGATAAGCATGGGCACGATCGCGGTCTGCTGTCACTTTGACTTGAGGATAGATGGATAAAACATCTGAGATATTATTACGTAGTTTATTGATGAAACGCATACGGTTTTTACCCTTAGTTGACAATTCTCCGTAGCGAATCATAATTTCTGAATACTGCATGAATACTCCTATCTTACTTTTCTAGTTTGATTGTAAATTAACTTTAGTTTGGTCAAAAATTGCTCAACTTGACTCATGTCATTTTCTAGGTCTAGGCTGAGGCGGACTGCTGACTGGGCCTTATCCTTTTCAATCCCCATGGCAATCAGGGTCCCAGCAGGTTTCCCAGCCTTGGACGAGCAAGCTGACGTTGTAGAAATGAAAATATCATATTCTTCAAAAGCATGAACGATAACTTCACCACGAACCCCCTTAATCCCAAAGGTAAGAATATGAGGAGCAAAATTCTCCTCTCCTGAGAAGACAAAAATATCAGGATAAGCAAGAAGGGCTTGATGAATGACTGCCTTCAATTGGGCTGTCTTAGCCGTAAACAAGTCTAGTTTTTCCATAGCCAATCGTAGGGCCTTGGCTGTTGCTGCAATCCCTGCTACATTCTCGGTTGTTGAACGATAGTCACGCTCTTGGCCACCACCAGTTAAAAGCGGTGTAATTTTCTTGCCAGACTTGATATAGACAAATCCAACACCACGAACTCCGTGGAATTTATGACTAGAGAAGGTCGCAAAATCCACTCGATCAGTCAGATACTTTTCTATCGGAATCTTAGCTAAAGCTTGAACGGCATCAACGTGGAAGGAAATTGTTGGCTTATCTACCAAAAGTTCTGATATAGCTTCAATAGGCTGGATTGATCCTATTTCATTGTTAACAGCCATAACGGAGACTAGCGTTGTATCAGGACGGAGTAGGTTTTCTAAAGCAGCTACATCTACAAATCCTTTTTCATTTACAGGTGCAAAATCCACTTCAAAACCTTGAGTCTTGAGCCAGAGAGCCGACTCCTTGACTGCTGGGTGCTCAATATCAGACACAATAATGTGTTTACCAAACTGCGCTTTTTCAAAAGCAACCCCTTTGATAACCCAATTATCCCCTTCAGTCCCACCAGAAGTAAAGAAGATTTCTTCGCTTTTCTTGCCAATCAAATCTGCAATCTGCTGTCGAGAAGCTTCTAAAATTCTGCTAGATTGGTCTCCCAAACGATGGAGACTTGAAGGATTTCCAATAATTTTTGCAGACACTTGCATATAGGTTTCAAGTGCTTCTGGATAAGGCTTTGTTGTAGCCGAATTATCAAAGTAAATCATGGTTTCTCACGCTTTCTAAAATCACTCCTTCTATTGTATCACGAAACAGTTCAGGCGACAAGAAAGGCAGTTCAGGTTCATTTAAGTTTTTTTTAAAGATTTTCGGTATAATGAATTTTAGTAAAGGAGAGATATTATGTCTAATTATCGTAGAACATCAAAACCTAAAACGGAACACATCAAAAAAGGATTTACTGTTTTTCAAAAAACGATTGCTACTATCGGTAGTATTCTGGGACTGATTACTGCAAGCATCACCATCATGAATGCTATGAATAACAATAACAATAATAACTCTAAAAAAGAAACTACGACAACCCAGACAACTGTCATAAAAGAGATTCAAAAGGAATCCCCTCAAGAGAACACTACTCCCAACAAGGATAATACTTCTACAAAGGACAACACACAAGAAGAAACGACAAGTCAATCTAGTAGCAGTGAAGAAAGCAAGAAAGAAGAGTCGACAAGTAAAAAAGAGCAAACTGACACTCCTTCTAGTACACAAGCAACAGATACAGCTACTACAGCTACAAGTGGGGCTTCCTAAAAATAACCAAAAACCAGTGATTGTTGCAGCACTGGTTTTTTTACATGATTCAATATCGAGCCTATAAAAAAGCGAACAAGACCAGATTCTGTTCATCAGAAAACTAGTTTTGTCCGCTTTTTATAATCGAGATTAGTCTCTTGATCCAATCTCTATGACTCGAATGCTTTTACATCATCTTATTCGTCGTCTTTTTTCTTTCCCATTGCAAACATACCAAGAAGTGCTCCTACAAGACCTACGGCTGCAAGGCCAGCATTTTCTTTAGTGCCTGTCTCTGGGAGTTTGTATTGATGGCTTGCAGGTGCTTGGTAGGTCTTATCTTGTGACATAGTAAGAGCTACAAGAGACTGCTCATCTTTGTATTCTGGAACCTCATGGATTGCTCCTTCTGCTCCATTGACACCACCTGTGAATTCTGGGCTTACTTCCTGAACAGCTGCTTCGTCACCATTCACACCACCAGTAAACTCTGGGACTTCATGAATAGCTGCTTCTGCTCCATTGACACTGCCTGTGTATTCTGGGCTTACTTCCTGAACAGCTGCTACTTCACCATTCACTCCACCAGTAAATTCTGGGACTTCATGAATAGCTGCTTCACCTGCTGTGCCAATTGCTCCTGTGTATTCTGGAACTTCATGAACAGCTGCTTCGACTGTGTTAACGCCACCCTTGAATTCTGGGACTTCTACTACTGGTGCTGCTTCTTCACCTGCTGTACCAATAGCTTCCGTGTACTCTGGAACTTCATGAACAGCTGCTTCGACTGCGTTAACGCCACCCTTGAATTCTGGGACTTCTACTACTGGTGCTGCTTCTTCACCTGCTGTGCCAATAGCTTCAGTGTACTCTGGAACTTCATGAACAGCTGCTTCGACACCATTTACTCCACCGGTAAATTCTGGAACTTCTACTATTGGTGCTGCTTCATCACCCTTACTTGTAGTTGGAGCTGGTTTCTCTGGTTCTTCCGGAAGTTCTTGGTGGAATGTAGTCATTTCGTAGAACTCTGGTTTGCCACCTTCCCAAACAAGTTTGACATCCAATAATGGAGACTTATCTCTGACAGCAAATGTTTGGAAGCTTGAGGTAATTTCACCTAGTTCTGACCAAGCGTCTGCTTTATTTTCTTTCAGAGTACGAGCAAGCACACGAGCTTTCACTCCTTGAGGAAGACTTGAAACAAGTCGGATATGATTTGCATCTGTCGGTTCTGACAAGTGGTAGACAAGCTCACCTTGTTCTTTCTCAGCCTTGTAGCTTGTCAAGACTTTACCATCAACAATATTAGTGTAAAGGTTGCCTTGGCTTTCACCGCTGTTTCCTTCTACCGTTGGGTCATTGATTGGTTTCACGAATTCACCATCATTAATAACCAACTCAGTGAAGCCTACAAAACGAGCATCATAGTCTGCTGTAAATAGAACGCGGAGATAGTTGGCCTTAACTGGGCTTGAAAGTTCACCCTCGATATAGCGATTTCCTGGCATCTTAGAATCATGTGTCCAGCCATCGGTCAAGGAATCATCACGTGTTTCATTAGCAAGGCCGTCACCAACTGTCACAACATCTGTCCAAGTCTTACCATCTTGACTGACTTGAATCTTACCATCACGGAGATAGTTTTGAGTGCCGTCTTGGATGTAAGCTCTAATCTTCTTAATATCACGTTCGCTACCAAGTTTAAGAGTGATATGACCGTCTTTACGAGCATAATCTGAGAATTCTACAAAGTTATTGTAAACACCATCGAATAATTGATCCAAGTTCTTGATCTTACGAACATCATTTCTACCGTATGTTGGGTGGATTCCCATTGATGTAGAATCAAGTGTTGTTGGTTGAACTTCTTTTGTCTTAACAAGTAGAGATGTTGCTGTCACTGCTTGTTCTTGATCAGTCTTATTAACCAGACGAACATAACGTACCAAGGACTTATCAGTCACTTGATCAGCTGGATACCATTCTTGGGCGTTTGGAGAGAATTCCAAGTTGAGGGATGGATTTTCAATACCAAGTGCTTGAATGCTTTCAGCTTGGTGAAGACGATCAAGTTTCATACCCAAGTAGCTATTAGCTGGAAGCTTAGTTCCGCTTGGAATTTGCAGGTCATAACGGCCTAGGCTGTCATAAACTGGAGTTGACTTCAAGCTTTCAACGTTTGTATCAGTCAATTCGCTATTGCCTGCACGTGTTTCAACTGAGAAGTCAGCGATACGCCACCATAAGTTGATATTCTTAGTATTGCGAACACGAACGTAGCGAGCTGAAATTGGAGTTTCGATTTCTTTTGTTTGTTCACCAGTCAAGCGATCCAATTCTTGCCATGAGCTACCATCTGCAGAATATTCAATAACACCTTCTGCCAATTTATCTCCTGATCCTTGAACAAGACGAACCTTAGTCACAGGTTTGACTTCACCCAAGTCAAGTTGTACCCAACCATCTACAGGAGTTGTATCCGTGCGATCAGCATTTGCAAGCATTGCTTCAGTATTATCACGTCCGTCTGTAATTTGACCAACAGTTGTGTTGTACTTGTACATAAGATTTGGACTGATAGTCACAGTAGCTGACTGTTTAGCACGAGTAACTTCTACAGGGCGGTTAACAGCAATTTCTCTGACAGCAAACCAAGTATTATCACGATCTGAAGTCGCAATCATTCGAACTGCTTTTGCATTGATATTAAGATTTTCAAATTTAAGCAGTGGTTCATTACCGGTGTAGCTTGGTTCTGAAAGTGTTACCCACTCATCATTTTCATTGAGGTACTCAACTTTAGCACTGTTAAAGGTATCACGAGGATTTGCTTGAGTTCCCATTGCAAATGTCAAGTTTTGGATTGGAACAGCTTTGTTAAATTTCAAGCCAATATAATCACCAGTCTTGATACTGTTTGGTGATTTGATCAACGCATGAGTTCCTAAATCTCCATCAGTGACTTCAGCAAGTCCACCTTCTACACCTGTACGGTTAGTGATAAAGGTACTGATCACTTGGTCAGGGTGCAAGGCTTTTTGAACTTCTGTTGCAAGGATTTCACGAAGTCCAAGCAAGAATGGACGGATATGTTGAACACCCAACTCAGCTCTTTCATTATGGTCTACATAGTGGAAGGTATAAGTTTGAGACTGTTCATATAGTTTCAAGCCCTTATAGTAACTATCCCAAAGTTTTGCAGAATCGTTCTTTTCGATAGCTTCTGTACCATCAAGAAGAGCACTCAAGGCATCCATTTGGTCAATGGTATTATCCAACCAATAGTGGATTTGAGCACGCATCTTTTCATCACCAGATGCTTTATAAAGTTGTGCTGCAGCTTTTAATTTAGCAAATTCTGCACGCAATTCTTGACGCTCTGCACTGACATCTTGACCAGCTTTCAACTTAGACATGAAGGTCGCCAATTTCGGTGCAAGTTCAACAGACTCTTCCAATTTCACAACACGACCATCCATGTTTTGGTTGATCATGTGTTTACCAAGCTCACGGAAGGCAACTGATGCTTCGCTATCTGTAAACTTACCGTTTTCAACAAAGTTGAAGGCGATATCGTTTACTTTCTTGGCTTCTTCTTCAGACTTCCATTGTTTCCATGCATATTGGGCTGCAGAGAAGAGGGCAATCTTAGAAGGCTCGGATTGTTGCATTGGGTTCAACATGATACCTGAAAGGAGACTTGGGTCTACATTCGGATGAAGGAATTTCTCACCACCACCCAAGATTAAGTGTTGTTTAGAGTTGTCTGTACATGGCCAGTTAATCCATAGGGATACTGGACGGTAAGTCTTACCACCTGCAGTCAGGTTATTCTTAAGATTAGAAAGGAAGTTTTCTGATACTTCACCCCAAATCTTACCACCAGTAAGGGTCATAGAAGTTGAAGTTGGAAGGTTTTCGTTGAGTGCTTTCAACTCATCTTCACGTCCATTACCCCAATACTGACCTGGAACGAAGATCATTTCCTTACGAAGACCAACATAAGTTGCTTGTTTTTCAGTCAACCAGTCTGTCATATCCTTCATCAAGCGGTTATAGCTATTGTAGCCACCAACTGGACTTGGAGCGTCATCGGCCAAAATACCGAACTCACGGACGCCGACATCCATCAATTGAGTGAACTTAGCCTTAATGGTGTCAAGGTCTTTTTGATAGTCAGCATCATTTCCGAATCGGATACGGTTGTTCATGAATGGGTGGATGGTCCAAACATAGCGAGTCTTATTTTGATTTCCGACACGAGCCAATTCACGGATTTCAGCTAATTTTTCTTCTGGATAAAGTTCACGCCATTTCTTGTTGTGGTATGGATCGTCTTTTGGTGCAAAGAAGTATTGGGTCAACTTCAAGTCACCACCATAGCGCATCAATTCTGCACGATCAGCATTGCTCCAAGGGTTACCATAGTATCCTTCGATAAAACCACGGTTCTTAATTTCAGCGTAGTCTTCAACTGTTACGTTACGCAAGACTGGTGCTTCACTTTCATTAAGCATGTGTTTGAGAGTTGTCAAACCGTAGAAGACAGCATCTGTATCCTTACCGACGATAGAAATAGTGTTTCCTTTGATTGACAAGGCATAAGCATCAATTTTATCAAAGAGTCCTTGAGAAATTCCAGACACTTCTTTTTCAGCTTGTGAATTTTGTCCATGAACACCAAGGTAGATATTTGTTGCACCTGCTACAGGTGTTTGACTGCTTGTGTATGAAATTTGATGATCTTGTAGAACACTCTTCAAGCGGTTACGAGTATAGATATCCAACTGATCGCCCATTACAAGATTAACTTGTTTATGGAGTTTCGTAACACCCTCACCATAAGTTACTTTTTGTGGTGTTGGGAATACCTTATATTCTTTCTTGAGATAGTCTTGACTTTGTGCTGCTGCAGCAACTACGTCGTCACTAGCAGGTTTGCTAGCTACAAAGCTATCAGCAAGTTCAGTTGTACCATCACTTACTTCTTCAACTTTAGGTTGCTCAGGAGTAACAGGTTTTTCAGGAGTAACTGGCCCTTCTTGTTTGCTATCAGAAAGTGGCTTAAGAAGTTGAATCTCTGCTGCACTACCAAATCCACCTACACCTGCTAGAACTTTAAACTCTATCTTATCTGTTTCAATCGCCTCAAAGTTAACTGTCTTTTCTTTGGCATTATTTTCCCAAGTTCCTGAAGCAACTTTGACCATTTGGCCATCTTTTTGAGCATAGATTTCGTAAGATGTCACGACACCATTGCCACCACCTGGACGTGGAAGATAAGTCAAGCCATTTACTTTTTCTGCTGCTTTCAAGTTCATTGCGACTGTGAATGGAGCTTGTTGTCCAAACCATTTTGAATGCCAGAAGGTATTTGGATCATTGTCGAAGGCTTTTTCTACTGGACCTTCAACATTGTTTCCTGGTAATTCCTGACTTGTTGCAGAAACTGTAAATTTATCATTTGGAATCAAACGTGGATTTACGAATGGTTCATTTGACAACTCAGCACTATGCAAGATTCCTTTGAAGCCACCGATTGTTTCAAGAGGTAGAACTAAACTATTATGCGCAAAACGAGGGTAAGCTGGGTTTGCAATACGTTCAACTTTTTCGCCATCTACATAAACTTCTGTTACTTGAGGTTTCGTTACGACAGAAATTTGATAACGTTTGTTCTTTTCAAGTTTCTTGTTAAATTGGATATGGAATTGTTCAAATTTATAAGCAAGGTAGCCATCCTTATCCGCAAGATAAAGTTGGTTGTCTCCGCTAGTTGAGAAGGTTTGTTGGCCATCACCAGTTACAGTGACATCCAATTTCAAGACATGACTAGGACCAACATCACCAACAAGACCTTCGATAGTGCTATCTTTTTCGAAGTTCAAACCTGCTTCAGTCTTCTGTACTTTCTTAGCAAGATAATCTTTGATGGTTTCTGGATTGATCTTGAACAAGTCACTTTCGAATACTGTCTTATCAGGATTAGATTGTGGTGCATAAACACTTGTTGGCAAGGTGCGCTCTGCAAAAGTCTTACCCGCACGATCAGATCCCCAAGTACGTTCTGCAGTCGTCTGCATACTCTTGAAGAAACGTTTAAAGATATCGTAAGAAGTAAGTCCAGTTTCGTGAAGGTCAATATTGTCATTCCATACAGCGTGACCACCACCGATAATGTTTGGATTAGATGCTTCTAATCGAGGTCCTCCACCTGTTGTAAAGTCATTTGGAGTCCAACTATTGTATTGACGCTCATAGCTTGCATAGTCTCCGTAACCACCTTGACTATTGCTTCCACTAGGAACACTATAGGTTGGAATATCTGTGATATTGATAATCTTAGCACCTTGAGCAATAGCATCAGCTGGACGTTGCCATCCGATACTCCAGATATCAACTTCTACATCTTTCCAATCAACTGGCGTTGAACCTGGTTTAGCACTAAGTGAACCCCAAATACGTGGTGTATAGCCTTTTCCTTTGATGTACTGGATCATATCGTTTACAAAGCGACGATAACTTTCCGGATTGCCGTAGTACTCATCTGTACCGATATGAACTGTTGAAACGCCATGAAGTGGTGCATTTTCACCATCGAGTAATTTATCATAGACTGATTTTACAAAAGCAAGAGTTTCTTCGTACTTGTTATCCAAGTCCAACATCGCGACACGTTCAACATTGTGCTTGCCCCTATAGTCACTAAGACTGCCTTTGTACATAAGGTCAGGTCTAACTTTAACAAATGAAAGAGCGTGACCTGGGGTGTCAATTTCAGGGACAAGATTGATATGCAAAGCTTTTGCTAACTTGATGATTTCTTGCATTTCTTCCTTAGTATAATGCTCATCAGATGTTAATTTTTCGCCATTTTCACCAACAACATCAGTTTCTACACGGAAACCTGTCTTGGCATTTTTAAGAACGTATTCTAGTTCTTCATCTTGAGAAAGATTTTTACCAGCCAAGTGGTCTTTTAGGAAGATATAGTTGTCATTCAAGTGCAACTGAAGATCGTTCATCTTGTAGTAAGCCATATTTAACATGATATCTACAAGAGTGTCATAAGGGATAAACTTACGACCTGTATCTAGCATAAAGCCACGGTGGCTAAAGCTTGGGAAGTCGCGGATTTCACCGTTCTGTAAGTCTTTTTCTCCCATCTGAAGGAGAGTACGGGTTGCATAGAAGGCACCTGCATTTGTTGCAGCTTCTACTGTGATAACTCCATCTTTAATGGTGATACCATAGCCTTCTTTGCCGTATCCCTTATCTTCAACCTTCTTAAATTCAATTCGGTTTTGAGCTGATTGATCACCTGTAGCGATTTCTAGTCCACGACTTTGAAGGTCAGTCTGATAGAATTTCGCTTCTTGATCAAATCCAGAATCTCCAACAGAAATAACGGTATCTGCTGAAATAGAAGTTTTTCCTTCAGTTCCATACCATTGTTGGACTGCTGGAGCAACTGCTGGTTTGGTTCCAACACCTTCGTCTGCGTGTAATCCTTTAATAAGGACTTCAAATTCTTTTGTGAATGTGTGAGTATCCTTGATTTGTTGGACCATGACCTTAACAGTTTGATCTGTTAAGGGTTTGTAGATTTTGTTATTAAGATCAACAACTCCCTGTTTGTTGCTACCAATTAAGCTAACTTGACCAGGTAATTTAGGCAATACAAGTGATTTTCCATCTTCAGCAACTGTTAATTCTGTAACTTGACGAATATCTGTTGGTTTACTAGCGTCTGGAATGTTTGAATAAGCACGAATTTCTTGAATTCCGACATTCTTCCAATTCATAGTACCAGCTTGGTAATCTGTGATTTCAAGTTTAAGGTATTTGGCTTGGATAGCTTCTTTCAAGTCAACTTTTTCATCAAGAATAGGAGTACCTACTTTTTGATGAGCTAATTTCCATTCTTTAGCTCCTGAACCATTCACATCATCTTGACCAGCATAGTAGAGATTCCAAGATTTGATATTTGGATCGTTTTGTTGACCACGAAGACGGCGGTCCCAATCAATCTCGACATGCTTAATCACAGTAGTCTTCTCAAGTGTAAATTCGATTGTTGGTTTCTCAACGTTTTGATCAGTAGCCCAACGAGTATCAGGTTTGCCGTCGATTGCCTTTTCTGCTGTAAATGGTGTATTGGCTTCATGGTTTGAAGCTGTTGCAGTCGCCTTTTCTAGATGATTGACATCTGCTGTTTCAACTAAATCCTTAGCAACTGGTTTTGTTTCAGCTTGAGGAGCAACTGTCGGAGTTTCTACTTCTTTCTTCGGAGTTTCTTCTACATTTGGCTGAGTTGCCACCTCAGTGGCTTTATTTTCGACGGCACCAGCATTTGCTTCTGCTTTATCAATAGCTGATGCTAAATCTGCTGGTAACTTTTCCAGTGGTTGGACCTGTGTTACTGCTCCCTCAGTTTCTACAGGAACTTCTTTTTCTGCCGCTTGAACCATTCCGGCACCAAAGATACTGGCACCAATCATGACAGAAGCTGCACCAATCGTAAATTTACGAATACTGTAATGACACCGTTTCTCAAATAAGTGTTTTCCCATTTTTCTCCTGTTTCCTTTCATACGCTTCAAGAGTAAGCGTTCTCATTCCCCTTTAGAAAAAGAAGAGGACCTAGAGGTCCTCTCCGGGTTTTGTTTTTCTCCACTACAATAAGTAAGGAGTTCGAGCCATCGTTAGACGAAAACTCTCTTATATTTTAATCTTCTTTTCTTTTGACAGCTAAGAGTGCTGCTGAAACTGCCATGCTAACACTTGCGATGAAGAGAGCTGTTTCAGAGTTATGTTCACCCGTATTTGGAAGAGCATTTGAATTTACCTCTTTAGATGTATCTTTATTCTCTACTGAAAGTTTTGAATCTTCTCGATACTCTGGTTTTTCCACTACAGGCGCAGGTTGGTTACCTACTGTACCAATTTGGCCTTTGTATTCTGGAATTTCATGGATTGCGCCATCACTTCCATTCACACCGCCGGTAAACTCTGGTACTTCATGAACCGTTGCTTCAGCTCCATTTACACCACCTGTAAATTCTGGTGCTTGGCTCACAGTTGCTTCTGCTGCGTTAACTCCACCCTTGAATTCTGGAACTTCGTTTACAGCTACTTCTTCTCCTGCCGTTCCAACTAGTCCTGTATACTCTGGAACTTCTACAACTGGTGCTGGCTCATCGCCTGCTGTACCTAGAACCCCTGTATATTCTGGAACTTCTACAACCGGTGCTGGTTCATCACCTGCTGTACCGATTGGCTCTATGTATTCTGGAACTTCATGAATAGCTGCTTCAGCACCATTTACACCACCTGTGAATTCCGGAACTTCAACGACTGGTGCTGCTTCGTCACCCTTGCTTGATGTCGGAGTTTCTGGTTCTGGATCCGGAGTTGGTTCTGGATCTGGAGTTGGCTCTGGATCTGGAGTTGGTTTTGGATCTGGAGTTGGTTTCGGATCTGGAGTTGGCTCTGGATCTGGAGTTGGTTTTGGATCTGGAGTTGGCTCTGGATTTGGAGTTGGTTCTGGATCCGGAGTTGGTTCTGGATCTGGAGTTGGCTCTGGATCTGGAGTTGGCTTTGGATCTGGAGTTGGCTTTGGATCTGGAGTTGGAGTAGGTGTTTCATCTTTCAATTGATCAAGATAATCTGCAAAGTATTCAAGCATTCTATTAGTCAATAGGTGATTATCAGTTGCGTATTTCATGCTAGCAACAACACTTGCCACTTCTTCTTGATTGCTCTTATTAGTCAATTTTTGAGCCTTGGCCAATGCAGTTTCATATGCTGATGTATCAAGACCTGCTTCAGCAACTTGCGGACGAGCAAAGATAAGCTCTGCAGCTGATTGATATTGGTTACCACCATCGCCATAAGTTCTTGTTCCTGTTAGGACAATCTTCTTAGCTTTGATAGTCTTGCCAAAGTCGATATCTTTTGGTTTGTTATTATCAGCCCAATTAGTTGCATTGAAGGTATGTTCCTTACCAGTTTCATCAGTTACTACAAGAGTAACATCTCTCAAGTTACCATTTGAACCTGAACCGCGTGGAACATAACGGAAGCCTGTAATTTCAGTTGGTTCTTTCAAGACCATGGTTGCTGGCTTGCCAACATCTCCTCCGCCCCATGATGTATGCCATAGGCTAGACAAGTTACCGTCAAAGGCATATACAAGTTCCTCACCAGCTTGAGCAGGAGCTGAAAGACTTGCAAAGTCATCTGCCACAAGAGCTACTTTCTTCATGACCAAAGCGTCTTTCAAAGCATTGACTTTAGCGATTTCTGCTTTAGCTTCTTCTACACTGATGTCATCGTCTGCTTGACTGAGGTTGAAGACTGCTTCTTTCAAAGCATCCATACTTTCTTTGGTGTAGTTCGTCATGGCAACAGTTGGAAGATAGTTCTTGACAGCATTTTCTGTCATCATCTTACCAGTCAAGACAATCTCTTCGATTTGAAGTCTATCCATGATGAAGTCATTGTAACCACGGAAGTTAGCATTACCACCAGAATCTCCACGAGTATTACTTGCGTTGCCTGTAGAGTAGATACCTACCCATGTATCGCCAGTTTCTGCACCTGTCACAAGGAAGGTAGCACGTTTGGCTTTTTTAGAATCTGTCCATGAGTTTGGTAATTCATGCATTTCAAGATCGCTTGCTTGACTACCACGACGACCTGATTGGAATTCTCCCTTACCTACAACAAATGCGTAAGTACTATCAGAACCTGCTTCGTAGTCAAATGTGATACGGTAGGTCTTACCTGCTTCAAAGCGGAAGTTTTGTGGAATTGTTTGATAAACCAAGTTACGACGGCTAACGAGACCGTTTGTCTTGAGTGACCAATTTCCTTCGATAACATCATCAACTTTCTTGCCGTTCCAATCACGTTGTGTGTATGGTCCATGTTTTTCAGACAAGTGAGTACGGTTGTCTTCAACACCTTCGATTCCACCGATGACAAACGGGAAGATACCTTGTCCGACATTTTCAAAGTCTTGTTTGAAGACGCCTGTAGCAGTATCGTGACCATCACCATACATAGCAGAGTCATTTTCGAAGGTACGGATTTCATCGAAGTAAGTTGCTTCATCTCCTGCTTCACGACTCAAGGTCAAGGTTACATTTGATACATCTGAACCTGTTGTGAAGAAGGCATACATGTTTTGGAAGTAACTTGTATCATTAACAGTTGCGTTGTCACGACGAGTGTTATGAGCGTATGCTTTAACATAGTTGAGGGCAAGTGACTTGTTAGTGTAGTTGGTTACTTCTTTCTCACCAGTGTTAACAGTAATGCTTGCTTTAGCATTACTACGGTTATCGACACCTACATAAACTGCATATTTAGTATTTGGCTTCAAGCCAGTCAATTTTTGAGTCAGACTAACTTTTTCTTTATTGCCTTGGATACGAAGCATTTGGTTGGCACCTTGAGACTTCACAATTTCAGCCTTAGATGCATCACCTGTGATCTTCCAATGATCCAAAGATTCGCTGTTAAATCCTTGGTCATAGATATGCATTCCTTCACTCCATGACATTTCAGGATTTGTTTGTTTAGAACGATAAAGAACATAAGGTTGGTTTGCTAGGAGATCAAGGGTAATCTTACCATCTTTGACAGCTACTTCTTGTTCTTCAGTCTTACCTTGGTCTGTTAACTTGTAAAGGTAAACTTTGCCATTTGCCCAGTCGCTAGGAAGCGTCCAAGTTGTTGCACCTTTTTCAGTATTGAAGTAGTACATCTTTTCCTTGTCACCAGTAAGCTTGTTACCATTGGCATCCCAGTTCCAAGGTGTCAAGTAGGCTGAACCATCTTGAATGACACGACCGTTGAGAGTAACTGTACGTTCACGATATTGTGGGCTATTAACATCATTAGATTTACGAGTAACAACTACCTTGTTGTTTTCCTCATCGACCAATTCAACCTTCATTTCAGGCGTCCACTTGTATGTGCCACCATTGTCAGTCATGGTTACTGGTTTGCCATCTTCCCATTTGCTAACAGTGAAGTGTTGGAAGTATTTGGTCATAACATCGTGGGCAAACAAGTTGGTTACATAACCATTATAGTCGCTACGGCCTTGCCATCCTTCAAAGTCTTTCATGCTGTATCCGCCTAGAAGTGGGTAGTTTGCCGCACCTCCGTAGCTTCTATAATCACCAACCCAAGCATCTTTTTGGTGGTTACGGATAAAGCGAGTGATAGCACTGTTGATACCTTTATTGGTATAGCCACCATATGTCAAATCAGCTGCCCAGTGATGGAAGGTAGAGTCATACTCACCACCATGGCCCCACTCAATTGCAAAACGCCAACCTTGTTTGTTGATTTCTTTCGCAAGAACGTGAGTTGCCCAAGCACCGTTGTCTCCTGATTGACCGTTACCCCAAACGTCGACATAGATGAAGTCTAAGCCTTCACCCAATTCTTTCTTCAATTCTTCCCAACGTGCTAAACGTCCATGAGCTAAGTCGTAAGCTGCATCGATATTGATACCTTGGTCAAGCCAGTTCCAACCGTAGCTATAGCTTCCGTCGGCATTTTTACGAAGGATATTTTCATTGAAGTATTTTGATTCAGGATAAGTTTCTGAAGCATTAACGTGAATACCGAGGTGGGCACCATATTTCTTAGCTTTTTCAATAAGAGCTTTAAAGTCCTCTGTACCACCGATACGTTTACCGATATCTGCGTAGTTTAGGTGACCTGAGTCATGTCCTTCACTACCGTAACCTTTAAGGAGGACACCCTGACCAAGACCATCTGTGTGGAGGTTAATCTTCTTGATACCATCCAAGGTCATAAGGAATGGGTTTTGTGCCTGTGAACCAAAGTTCATAGCGATACGGTAAGCAGTGATATTTTTTACTTTTTCCCAACCTTGAGGGTTGTTCATAATGCTACGATATGCAATCGCACCGTCTTGCCAGTCTACTTTATTATCAGCATTGGCATCTTCTGTGATGACAACTTTAGCACTTGGAAGTTCCTTAGTATACGCTGGGAAGACGATACCATTGTGAGCTTTTTCCCACTGCCATTCAGAGCTATGAATTTCAACGTAGTTAGCATTACCAATAGTGTTCTTGTAGGCTGTCAAACGTGTCCAGTCGTAAGAACCACCACCGTAGCTGTTTTGTGAGTTACTCCATACACCTGCTGCAAGCTTGTCTGTTGAAACGAATCCATACATGTAACCTTTTGCCAATTCTTTCATTGGATTGGTTACTTCGATATGGTCGTCACCACTTACGTGAGTATTGTTTGACATGGTTGCCCCATCAAACTTAGCTCCTGCTTGATCGCTTGATACAGATACCAAGGCATTTCCTAGGAAGCTGATAGAAGAAAGTAGTTTACGTTCATCATCAATCTTTTGTCCTGGTGTTACTTGGTTATGGTTGACAATCTTAGTAACATCAAAGTGAAGTTGATTGTCCACCACTTGCAAACGAACTGTCATATCTGCATTGATGAGGTTCTCTGCATCACGGAGTTTCATTTCATACTCGGCAGTTGTTGCATTAATCTTCTTATAAGTAACTTCAGGAGTTACTGCCTTTTTATTGATGAGGACTTTGTTTATTTGTTGAACTTGACCTGGAAGCTTGTTGCCGTTTAGGACGTATTCTTTAATACGTGGGAAAGCTTGGTCAATAACTGCTTTCAATACTGTAGATTCGATAGTGTCGTATTTAACTTTGCTATCGTCTACTGTATCACCTTTTTCTTTTTCAGCAGCCTCTTGATCATTTTTCACGCCTTCTTGGTCATCAGTTTTAACATTTACAATGGTTCTCTCGCTACCATAGCTTCCAGCCTTAAGAACGATTTTCTTCTCATCTTTGAGCTTGTCATTGACTGCAGATGGTAAGGTAAGTGTGTCAAAGAGTTTGACATCATTGTTTGTTGCGTTAAGTTGTCCATCTGATTTGAGGCTGATCGTCAAGTGGTTGACAGAACCATTTACTGGTGCTGCAACACGACCACCTTGGTACCAAAGTCCACTACCGTTTGTCTTGTATTCCCAGAACCATCCGCCTTGGTCATACCCTACAAAAACGTTGTTGTCGGTATCTTTAAATTTCATAAAGACACCAAAGCGTGATTTACCTGTTTCAGACTCTTCTTTGAAGGTCAAATCAACTGTAGCATTTCCATTTTCATCAACAGTCAAACCTTCCTTCTCAAACAAGGCTGGTTTTTTACCATTGTCATTTTGAGCAGTTGACGCTAGTTGGTTGTAACGAACTCCATTTTCTTCACGAATCGTTACAGTTCCCTGTTGTTCTTTATTTTCAACAGTTTTCCATTCTGGTTTGACTTCTTTTCTTTCAGCAGGTTTGTTTTCTGCTGGTTTGTTTTCTGCTGGTTTGTTTTCTGCCGGCTTATTGTCAGCTGGTTTTTCTTCTTGAGGTTTATCCTCTTTTGGTTTTTCTTCTTTGTCTTCTACTTGCTTATCCAAAGCATCTAGACCAGCTGGTTTTGTTGTTTCAATGCCCTTGATATAGTTTTGAATCCATTCAAGTTGCGCTGGTGAGAAGAGAATCCCTCCACTACGGCTTCCAACAACACCATTTTGGTGGATACCGATCAATTTTCCATTTTCATCGAAAATTCCGCCACCACTTGCTCCAGGTTCACTTCCTTGATAGCTGATGCCACGAACACCTTCACCATGGTTATTAATATCTTCAACTGTTGTATTGAGAATTGGAGAAAGTTTTCCGGTTGGATAACCAAACACGTGTACCTTATCTCCAACCTTAGTAGTTGCAGGTTTGTCAGTCACTTCAACAGGAGCGTTTGCAAGAGGAGAACGAAGCTTAACGATGGCCAAGTCATTTTTATAACCCTTTAGGAATCCTTCACGGTCCCAGTGTTTAACGTCATTCTTACTGAATTTAACATCAGGTGCTCCTTCGTAAGAAACTGAATAAACATCGCCATCGCTTTCAATATTATCAGCTACCTTACGATTATTCCCATCTGGAACATCTTTGATAAAGTTATGAGAAACAGATAAAACTAGATTTTCACCGATGACGATACCGCTACCAACACCAGCTGCACTTTGAATTTTTACTGTTGCTCCATAGTTTAATTCACCATTTTTTGTTTTAGCGACATCTTCTGGAACCAGACTCTTGTCTTCTTTCTCTAATTCCTCTTTTGATACAGTACTGCCATTTTCTTCAGCCTTCTCAAGTTTTCCACGTAGTTCTTCAGGAAGAGTATCTGAAGCCGCTGCTTCTTTTTCTTTCTCAAGTAATTCTTCTTCTGTTTTTGGTCCGTCAGTTACTTCAGGAGAACCTTGGTCTTCACCAGGTTTTGGCGCCTCAAAATTACGTCCATCATCTTCTTTTGCGTTAGCAAGAGCTGCAGCCAAATCTGCTGGCATATTTGCTGTTGAACCTGTTTGCGGGGAATCTGCAAGAACAGTGCTAGTTCCAAAGAAAGCTGCACCAATCATGACAGAAGCAACCCCTAATGAAAATTTCCGAATACTATATTTGCAACGTTTTTCAAATAATCTTTTATCCATCGGTTTTTTGTTCCTTTCAATTTACAAAGTAAGCGTTTGCATTTTTGTTTAAAAAAATATCCTCCTCATTTTTTTAACGCCACTAGATAAACATATAATTTTTTCTATACCAACTTAATATATCAAAAACAGTTTAAAAAATCAATACTTTAACAGGTAAAACTAGTAAAAGTATAATCCAATTTCCTGACTATTCTGAATAGAATTTCAGAAGGCCTTATTTCTAGCCATTTCGTCACAAAAAAGAAACTTCATCAGAAAAGTTAAACTAACTTCGTCTAACTTTTCAATAAAGTTTCCATGCATTTTTATACTGTTTTTTCGTTTTTTATTGTTGTAAAACTTTTCGAGGTTTGGTTCCTTCTGCAGGACCAATAACCCCAGCCATCTCTAATTCTTCCATCAAGCGAGTTGCTCGGTTAAAACCAACTGATAATCTACGTTGAATCATGGATGCGCTCGCTTTTTGAGTTTCAATGACCAGAGCCTTAGCTTCTTCAAATAGCGGATCTCCACCTTCATCTCCTGTGCCAGACTCACCTTCTGTCTCAGAAACTTCTCCTGGATCAAAACTGTCATCATAATCAGCATCTGCTTGAGCCTTAATGAAGCTAACAATACGTTCCACATCATCATCAGAGATAAAGGAGCCTTGCAAGCGAACCGGGTGGTTTTCATCGATTGGTTTAAAGAGCATATCTCCTCGCCCCAATAGTTTCTCGGCACCATTTTCATCTAAGATAGTTCGAGAATCCGTTCCAGAAGATACAGCAAAGGCTACACGAGATGGAACATTTGCCTTAATCAAACCAGAGATAACATCCACTGAAGGACGCTGAGTTGCAAGGATCATATGAATACCAGCTGCACGCGCCTTCTGTCCAAGACGGATAATTGCATCTTCTACTTCCTTGCTGGCAACCATCATGAGGTCAGCTAACTCATCAACAATCACGACAATTAAAGGTAGAGGTACTTGCTTGTATTCAGACTGGGCATTGAATTCCTCAACTTTAGCATTGAAACCAGCAATATTCCGAACTCCGACTTTAGCAAAAAGTTCATAGCGATTTTCCATCTCATCAACAACCTTTTGCAAAGCCTTACTAGCCTTACGAGGGTTAGTCACGACCGGAATCAAGAGGTGAGGAATATCATTATAGACTGACAACTCAACCATCTTCGGATCCACCATCATAAACTTGACTTGGTCTGGACGTGCCTTCATAAGAATACTTGCGATAATACCATTAACTGCTACAGATTTACCAGAACCTGTCGAACCAGCCACAAGTAAGTGAGGCATTTTAGCCAGGTCGAAACTGCGAGCTGTACCATTGACGGCTTTTCCAAGGGGAATTTCTAGCAGATTTTCAGGTTTAGTTTGCGATTGTTCCCAGAGTTCTCGGAAAGATACGGTCGCAATTTCAGAGTTAGGCACTTCAATCCCGACCAAGGATTTCCCTGGAATTGGAGCCTCGATACGGACATCTTTCGCAGCCAAGGCCAGAGCCAAGTCATCTGCTAGATTGGAAATGCGATTGACACGAACACCAACTGCTGGCTTGACTTCGTACTTGGTAACAGATGGACCGATTTCAGCACGTTCAACCGTTACCTTGATACCGAAACTCGCAAAGGTTTCTTCCAAAATTTTAATATTTTCTCGAACGATTTTCTTTTCCTTGGACTGATCTTTTGGTTTATCAGGTGCGAAGAGTTGCAAGCTGGGGAGTTTATACTCCAAGGCTTTTTTAGCAGAAAAATCTACCTCAACATCCTCATCTTCTGCATAGTCATCCTCCTGAAGAATGTCATCTACTTTAGGATAATCATAGTCTGCTTGAGGGAGAATAATTTCAGGTTCTACCCATTCTTCCTCATGCAGGGGTGGTAAATCATCAAAGTGACCAGGGGAAACTTCTAAAATCTCGCCAGTTTCCATATCAACAGGAGGGATATCTAACAAGGCTTGTTCTGCCTGCTCTTTTTCTAGTCTTTCCTGTTCCTCTGATTCCTTACGAGCTTTTTCTTCTTCTCGTTTGATGAAGCGTTCTTGTTTCCTCTGCTCACGTCGCTCCATCCAAAGAGCAAAACGTGCTCCAAGAAAATCAGCGACATCATAGACAGACCAAGGACTAACTAGAAGAGCACCGATTAAGATTAAGATGGCTCCGATAAAATAAGTGCCAATATTTGAAAAGAGAAAGGCTACTGGAATGTAGAGAGCAACACCTAAAAGTCCTCCTCCAGCAAAGCTAGTCACACGAAAGCCTGTCAAATCTGTCAACACTTGGGCCAAAGTCCCCTTTAAGACAGACTGCTCGATGCCATATTTCCATACTAGATAAGCTTCAAAAATCAGCAATAAGCCTGAAAAAATGCAAAGAAAACCTGAGATCAGACCTTCTCGCTTCCGAATCCATTTAAAAAGAAAAAGATAGACTAGGACGACAACAATGACCAGATAAGCCAGACTTCCTACTAGTAATCGAATAAGGTTATAGAGGGTGAGTCCCACTGCTCCTAATTTCAGAGCAGCGAACATTAAGCAAAAAGCTATAACCAAGGAAACTAACATCCGTTGGATAGCTTGCTTTCTTTCTAATTCAGCTTTTGACGGTCTCCGTCTTGTTTTATTTGTATTCTTGTTTGCCATATTTCTATTATAACACACTTCAGAAACTTTGTTTGAAGCGAAAAAGAGTCTGAGACAAAAGTCCTAGCCTCTCAATTGTCTTTGGATTGTCGAGCAAGACGCAGTGGTTGAGTGGCCTCTACTACGCTGATTTCATCAGCTTTTACAGCCCTACTCAACTGTGCGGAGGTGGGACGACGAAATCGAATTCTAACGAATTACCAATTTCTGTCCCACTCTCTCTTTCGTTAATATTTCCGCAGTTTCTTTTCTGTATGATTTTTCAACAACTTGAGCTCTCTGCTTCTTTAAAAATCTGATCGCTGATTTTCTTGCTTTCTCAATCTTTTCGACTTCCAACTTCTCTACAGCAGATGTAGGTATCCATTTTTTCCCAAATAAAACTTGAGCTGCTTCTATCATCAGAGCGCAAGCCTGCAAGTCCTTTTCTTCTACAATCGCCTCACCAAACAAATCCTTTGTTTTTTCTATCAACACTTCTTTTTCTACTTGATGAAAAGATAATTGCATCAAACTACTGGCAGACCAGGCGCGACAAAGTGGATCTTGGTCAGTCAAGAGATGTTGTCCTAGGATTTCTATCTCACTTATTGAACCAATCCACCCTAGGGCAATGATTAACTTTCTACGATTTGAAGCTTCAGAATTAGGTAAAAGAGAGAGCATAACTGGAAGTACTTGCTTGCAAGAAGACGCATAAAAATCTCTATGTCTTACTTTGGAAAGGATTTTCGCTAGGAAATAAACAATCAAAATACGTTGACTCTCATCTTCTTCTTGATTGAGAGTTTCCAAAAGATAGTCGATTCCCTCCTGCCCATGTTGGTCAAAACTCGCTTCAAAATTTAGGTCAGTTCCTTCCTCCCAATCTTTGCAAATGAGTTCAAAATGAAAGGCAATTTCTGGGCTCCTACCTAAATCAGCTATAAAATGAATTCGTTTAGAATCAGGAAAATCTTCCTCCACCAAGCTGGCATAGGTTCCCTGTAACACTTCTTTTGTAAGACTTTTGCGACCGAACTGTTCCTTTTCTAGTTTGTCGATTCCTTCTTTTCTAGAATCACTCATGACACTTATCTCCTCTAAGGTATTTGTAGAACTTAAACATTCTATCATTTAAATTCTCTAAGATTTACCTCTATTATATCACTTTAAAGAACTGTCTCCCTAACTCCATTATCAAAAAATGACTGCCCACTTTCGTGTTCAGTCATTTGAATGTGTTTGTGATTATTTTTCTAATGGTTTACGAAGGTAACCGTAAACTACACCACTGACAATTGCTCCTACCAAGACAAAGACAAGGTAAAGAAGTGCATTTGTTGTAAGTGCGATGACGAAGATTCCTCCGTGAGGAGCCATGAGTTTGATATTTGCAAGACCAACGAGTCCACCTGCTACCGCTGAACCAAGGATGAAGCTTGGGATAGCACGAGCTGGGTCTGCTGCACCAAATGGAATCGCACCTTCAGTGATGAATGACAAGCCCATAACGATGTTCGTCAAACCAGAGTTACGTTCTTCTTTAGTAAATTTATCTTTGAAAAGAAGTGTTGCCACAAAGATTGCAAGTGGTGGAACCATTCCTCCAGCCATAACTGCTGCCATAGCTACTGAACCACCTGTTGACACTGTTGCTGCAAGAGTACCAGTACCAAAGACGTAGGCTGCTTTATTGACAGGGCCACCCATATCGACAGCCATCATTCCTCCAAGAACGACTCCTAGAAGGACAGCCGAACCACCTTCAAGACCACCAAGGAAGTTGTTCATACCGGTGTTGATAGCAGCCATTGGGATGTTAACAGCAAGCATGACAAATCCTGTCAAGATTGTTCCAAGAAGTGGCAAGAGAAGGATTGATTTAGCACCTTCAAGTGAACGAGGCACTTTAACGTACTTCTTAACCAAGAGCACCAAAGCACCAGCGATAAATCCACCAACAAGGGCTCCTAGGAAACCTGATGATACACCTGCAAGAGCTGAAGTTGCTTCACCACCTTGAGCGTAAGGGATTTTACCAAAGGCAAAACCTTCTTTGGCAATAGCTCCAGCTACGAAACCTGCTACCAAACCTGGTTTTTCAGCGATTGAGTAAGCAACATATCCTGCAAATACTGGAAGCATCAAACCAAAGGCTGCGCCACCGATTTTCATGAACATAGAAGCGAGTTCATGGTATGATCCAAGATTTCCGAGGCTATCATTTGGCACACCCATAGCACCATCAATCAAGAAGGCAAGGGCAATCATGATACCACCACCGATGACGAACGGCAACATTTGAGATACCCCACTCATCAAGTGTTTGTAGAAAGCACCACCGACACTTTGTTTTTCGTTAGACGCTGTTGAAGCTTGCGCTCCATTAGCAGCACGATATACTTCAGCATTACCTGAAAGAGCCAAGTTGATCAATTCTTCTGTCTTACGGATACCGTCTGCAACCGGACGATTCACCAATGGTTTGCCATCAAAACGATCCATTTCAACTGCTTTATCTGCAGCGATGATGACAGCTTTAGCCTTACGGATATCTTCTGCTGTTAATTTGTTGCCAACACCGCTAGCACCGTTGGTTTCAACCTTGATACCAACACCCATTTCTGCAGCCACTTTTTGAAGAGCTTCTTGAGCCATGTATGTGTGGGCAATTCCTGTTGTACAAGCTGTAACTGCTACGATGAAATCTTCAGATTCATTTGCAGGAGCTAGTGCTGGTTCTTGAGCTTTTTCTGAGGCTTGGTTAAAGAGGTCAATAACTTGATCAGCTGATGTTACTTGACGAAGTTTGTCAGCAAAGCCGTCTTTCATCAAATATTGTGACAATTCTGCCAAGGCAGCCAAGTGAGTATCATTGGCACCTTCTGGAGCAGCAATCATGAAGAAGAGGTCAGTTGGTTGCCCATCTAAACTTTCATAGTCAACACCCTTGTTTGACTTAGCAAAGAGAACAGTCGCTTCCTTAACAGCAGCGTTTTTGCTGTGTGGCATTGCAATACCATCACCCAAACCTGTAGAAGTCAAAGCTTCACGCGCCAAAATACCTTCTTTGAAAGTTTCAAAATCTGACACATATCCGTGCTCTACCAAGCTATGAATCATTTCTTCGATAGCTGCTGTTTTTTCAGTTGCTTGCAAATCAAGCAACATGACATCTTTTCTCAATAAATCTTGAATTTTCATATTTTTTCTACCTCAACTTTTTCATAAGTTTCTTTAATAAATGCTGCAGTTGCCAAGTCATCTGAGAAGGTTGTTGCTGTTCCACAAGCCACTCCCCATTTGAAGGCTTCTACTGCGTCTTTTGATTTGACAAACTCACCCGTAAATCCAGCAACCATAGAGTCACCAGCCCCAACTGAGTTTTTCACGGTTCCTTTAATCGGTTTAGCAAAGTATGCTCCATCTGATGTTACCAGAAGGGCACCATCACCAGCCATCGAAATAATCACGTTTTGAGCACCCTTAGCCAATAACTCTCGAGCGTATTTCTCTATTTCATCTAAGCTTTCGAGTTTCACTCCAAAGATAGCTCCAAGTTCATGATTATTTGGTTTGACTAAAAGTGGTTGATAATCCAAACTATCAATCAAGGTTTGACCTTCAAAGTCACAGACTACTTGAGCGCCTGTCTGACGCGTCAAAGCAATTAATTCTTTGTAAATAACATTACCCAAGTTTTTAGCACTCGAACCCGCAAAGACAACTGTATCTTCTGCTGTTAAACTTGAAAGAATAGCTTTTAACTCTTCAAATTGTTCAGCTTCAACAGTAGGACCAGTCCCATTGATTTCTGTTTCTTGATCAGCTTTGATTTTAACGTTGATCCGCGTATCTTCTGCTACTTGGACAAAGCGTGTTTCAATTTGCTCTTCAGCCAAAGTATCAGTGATAAATTTACCTGTAAAGCCACCGATGAAGCCTGTCGCTGTATTTAGAATATCCAAGCGTTTCAAGACACGGCTGACATTGATTCCTTTCCCACCAGCAAACTTATCATCACTATCCATGCGATTGACACTACCAACTTCCACTTTGTCCAGACGAACAATGTAGTCTATAGATGGATTGAGTGTAACTGTATAAATCATACTTCTATTACCTCCGTTTTCTCTTTGATAGCTGGCAAGAGCTCATGACCCTTGCTTGTAATGACAATAGCACGTTTTATAGGAGCTACCTTAGCAAAACAAGACTGACCAATCTTGGATGAATCCGCCAAGACATAAGTCTGTTTAGCATTTTCTAAGATAGCACGCTTGACGGCGCCCTCCTCCATATCTGGAGTTGTAAAGTAACCTTCATCTACACCATTCATTCCAATAAAGGCACGATCAAAGTGCAGTTGGTTAATCTGATTGAGAGCTACTCCTCCGATGCTGGCATCCGTTGTCATCTTAACTCCACCGCCAATAATCACCGTTGGGATTTGCTTATCCACTAATTGAACCGCATGGTGAATGGAGTTTGTCACAACAGTAATGTCTTTTCGCTCCAATTCCTTAATGAGAAAGGCTGTCGTACTTCCTGCATCCACAAAGATAACATCTTTTTCTTTGATGAGAGAAGCTGCTTTTTGAGCAATCAACTTTTTCTCTTGAAGGTTTTTGACAGATTTTTCTTGAATGGTTTCTTCTTCTTGCAAGGAGTGTGGCAACTCTGCTCCTCCATGAACTCGGCGAAGTTTATTTTCGGACTCCAATTCATCTAAATCTCGTCTAACCGTTGATTCTGACGTGTCTAGCAAACCTACTAATTTCTCTAAAGTAACGACTTTATGTTTGCCTAGCTCCTCTAAAATCAACTTTTTTCTCTCAGTTTTTAGCACTTACTCACCTCCTGTTAACGATTACAATAATCATTCTATCACAAAAAATAGCAAAGTCAAGCACTTTTTGTCATTTTCTTTCATTTTCTATCATTTTGCTAATTGTTTGAATTTTAATTGCAAGATACTTGCCTTTATGTTAAACTATTTTAGTAAGTATTGGAAGATTACTCAAGAGGCTTAAGAGGCCGTGTTGGAAACGCGGTAGGCGTGTGAAAGCGTGCGTGGGTTCGAATCCCATGTCTTCCGTAGCTATAGTGTGGCTGCATCTTCATGCAGCTTTTTATCATGGATTTTCATCTAAGATGAGGATTGAAAAAGATACTTGACTAAAACTCACCACAAGGAAATAATCCAGTAAATCTCTGCATTAAAAAACGCATAGTATCAATGTTTGTGAACACTTGATATTATGCGTTTTTTATGATCATCATCTAACTTTGAAACGTTTAGTAAATAGCTAATTTAAAATCAAGTTGCAATTCATGTCATTATAATACATTCTCTATTTACCAAAATATTTTAATAGGACTATGGATTGTTCTTAGTAACTCCGCAGAATTCGCCAAATCTGATACTCTACTAAAATCTTTACGAGCTTGTTCAGATAAAACAATACCACCTGGAAATAACTCACGACTAAAAAATTCATAAAAATATCTAAAAGCTTGAGCAAAGGCAACCCCTTCTAATTTCATTTCAGAGACTATTTTACTAACCAGACTATAAGCGTGGAAGTATTGTTGTTGAGGTAAGTTCATTTCTTTAAAACTAGATTCAAATTTTACGATTGCATCTAGACACTGGGTTCTAAATTGTTGATTCATCTTAATACACTTTCATTACTATCTAAATCCATAAGCACCACCAGCTGCTCTTATAACAGCCATCGTGATGCAACATCAGTTCCTACAAATTCTATTTCCAGAATTCCAATTTAATTGCAAGTCGTGTTTACTATCTTCTGTAAATATCAAAACAGTACGCAACAGACTTATAAATTCCTTTCTTCTACTTTAGATTAAACACTCTGAATTCTTCTATTACTTTGTATTCATGATAAATACCTCCTATGTAATATTGTTTATTTGAATCGGCACCTTGATAGTAAATAAACTATATTCGATTCCGGATAGCAGATAGATTCTTTAACTCACTTTAAATTAGCAAGTGTCATAGCGAGCATATTTAAGAATGCTCCTTTACCTCGCTCTTGATGAGGTATCTTTGCAATTAAGCTAGCAAATTCTATCACATTTTTCGGTGCCAGATATTGATGAATCATCAAATACATAGATAAATCATTACTTAATCCACCTATTGCTCCAAATTCATCATTTTCTATTGAAATTCGTCCATTCATGAATATTTCTTTTAATTGTTCATCATTAGAAACTTCATCAGACAATAATAAGTTATCAATAAGATTTAATATCTCTTGTTTTTTCATTATGGAATAATAACTCCTATATAATAGGTATTTTTTGTCATATCATAACCTTGACAAGTTCATTATAGCAGGAAAGAAGAGATTTTTACCGCAAAGTCTTTAAATGTACTTTTTTCATCACGAAACGTATTTTTTCATGATTTGTATCCATTCATTTTATTTTAATTATAAACCATGACATAAGAAAACGAGTATCTCCAACTACGGAATACTCGTTTTTTGATAGTTAGAAGTAGGGTTTTGCCCAGCCTCTATGTAACATGCTCAAAACTTTTTAAAATACATTAATATCAAAAGAGCTGATAGCCTAATGAAGAGTCAAATGTTGCTAACTCCACTTATCTTCAAATTTAAATAGACACATTATCGGAGTTATTAGTAAGAAAAAATCTAACCAATTTAGATATTTCATAATATAGGATATAATACCAGCCATAACGAAAAGGTACAAAGCTGTACGATATCCTCTCTTTGGATTTTTATCAGACTTAGTATTAAAAATAATGTATACACAACAAATTGCAATGAGTATAAGTTGAATCATAGTTTCATTTGACATAGTAAAACCTCTTCTTTTTTAAACTATTTTGGTGATCTCAATTCAGAAGCTAAATGGCTACCTACGGTAGCACCCTACAGCGCAAATCAAGTAAGCTTGAGGCACTCCTTAAAATATTCAATAGAATATCCTAAGAATGGCGACTCTTTTAAAGTTCTATTTCCAAGATCTGTGTAAAGGAATAATCTTTACTTGTAGTTTTCAAACATACATTTGGATAAGATTTTAAGATTCTTCGAACATTGGCCAATCCTATACCCCGTCCTACTCCTTTTGAAGAATTGTCACGCTTGAATATATCTCTCAGTTCGATCTCTCTTTCTAAAGTAGAATTTTTAACAATCATGACTAATTTATTCCATTCTCTATCCTCAAGGAAACAAACTGCTATTCCTCCCTCTGCTGCGGACTCTATAGCATTATCTAACAAGATAGAAGTAATTGTTAAGAAGTCAATTTGTTCCATATTTTTTATAGAGAACTGTTCACTAATCTCCAGGGAAACTGGAACAGATAAGTTTTGGGCCTCCGATAACTTAGATAATAGTAAACTCTTTAGCGCCAAATCATTGATATTTCTTAGTTGTGCTACGTCAAAACGCTTACCTTTTAATTTTTCACCAGAATTTTTTAAAACACTATCATAAACTTGAGAAACTAGATTAATATCTTTTTGATCTATACCTATTTTTAAGCTGGACAAAATATTAGCATAATCATGTCTAAAGCTTCTAATTTCTTGATACAACCCTTCAACTTGTTGACTATAATTACTAAGATTTTGCAATTGAATTTCTTTTTGTAAAACGACTTTCTCCTGTAATTCTTGAAGTAATTTTCTATCCAAGAGATTAACAAAACAAATAAACAATAAAAAGTAAACTGCTGTCAATAATTCTTTATAATCCAAAATTCTATCCCAACTTATTTTATCACTGTAGTTTATATAAGATGGTAAGATAAAATAAGCTAGCATTAAAGTATCCGCAGTAATTAAAATAAATTTTGTCTTTCTATCCAAGTTCTTTATTTTTAAATGACTAAAATTATATCGAAAGAGACTAATAAGAAAAAACACAATAATTTCAGCTAATAAAGAGAAAATCATTGTTCCTAGATTAGTTTCATATAGTCTATGCAATATTGGAATCTTAGAAATTATAAAGTAACCTAAAAAATTTCTGATGACATCCCAAAATCCAAGTGGAAATAATGAGTAAAAAAGTAATAAAGAAACCTTACTTCTTAATTTACTAATAGACAAAGTATATAGGATAAAAAAGGTAGGATAAAGCAATAATGACCCAAGAAAGTAAAATCCAGTTGATTTAAATAAAACAATAAATAGGAATGATAAAAGATGGAACAGAATAATGGACATTACTACTTTTTTTAGATTTAATTTCTCACCTACAACCTTAGTATGGATACATAACAATAGAAAAACACTTATAATATTTAGAAAAAATATCATCTAAATCTCCTTAGTCATGAAGTCTTTCGATAGCTTTCATAAGTGGACGAATTTTTAATCTAGAGACAATACAAGAGGACCCGTTCTGAAAATGAACTAACCGATTTTCTTTATCAATTAAAGATATATTATAAGGATTTACGATAAATGATCTATGACATTGAAATAAACGTGGTTCCTGTTTAAGAATATCTGACAATTGTCCATAAAATTCAACTATGTCTCGTTTGGAATAGAGAGTCAACTTATGAGCAATTGTTGATGTTTCAATATACAATAAATCTTTAAAAGGGACTTGAATTTGAGCTTTGGATCCTGTAAATATAAAAGAGTCCTCAGATACTGTTCTTCTTTGATTATCGCTAACACTTGAAATAACATTTTCAATTCGTTTGATAAATAATGGTTCAGGTAATTCTTTATCAATGAAATCAATAGCTGATACTAAATATTCAAAAGATACGGGCATAAACTCAGAATGTGATGTTACAAAAGCAATCACTGCTTGAGAATCAAGTTTTCTAATTTCTCTAGCAACGTCTAATCCTCTTTTGTCATCATCTTTTATTTCAATATCAAGTAAAAATAATTGGTGATTTCCTCTCTCTGAAATGTCCTCTAAAAGCTGTTGAGGTTTTCCATAAACCTCAAAATGCCTATACTCAATCTTATTATCCACCAAAATTTTTTTGACAATACTTTCAATTCTAGTCTGTTGTAAAAAATTATCTTCTAGTATAAAAATATTCACTACTTCACTCCTATATATTTTTCCACTGATTTTTTAATATTGTAAAGTGTCTTCTAGAACAAGCGATGTCTGATACTCTATCATCCAAAAACATAATCGTTCTTGTCTCATGATTAAATCCTGCTATTTTATCTTTATTCACAAGAAATTTTCTATGGCATCTAATAAGCTCTTCTGAACTTTCCTCTTCAATTTTAGTTAGTGAAGTTGAAGCTTCAAAATTGCCTTCTGCTGTTACAAACAGAACAGTATGGGCTTTGGTTGGATGCGTTGTGACGTAATAAATTTTAGAGAGTGGTACCTTTACGATAGCTCTATCTTGATATAAAATGTAGTCTTTCATATTTAGCCTCCTTCTATTACTCTTATCTTATCAAAACTATGGAAACTAAATTATTGTAAATCTTCAATGGTTTTTATAATGTCTTGATTGGTAAAAATGTAAACTGTTTTTACATTTCATGAGAAAATAAATAACTTTAATATTCCTGTAAAATACTCCCTTCCTTTGAGAGAGGAATACTACGAAACCAATTCAATTTTTAGATTATATTTTATATCAATAAATTTGCTTTATTATTTTGTAAAAACAGTGAGGAAAATAAAAATTTCCTAAGATATAAAATTACTTACAAATACAAATTCTCTACCTATATTATCATAAAATCACAATTTTTAACATTTAAAAAAGGACTTCCCCCTGTACAGCACAGGACGAAATCCCTTTTGTATATTCTTTATCTAACTTTTTGGAATCCAGTGAATTCAACTCTCGGGTGATTTTTTCTACTTCATCTCAGATGCTCTTAAAAAATATCAAACAGCAATTTCACATTGAGGACAGTTAAGATAATGGAAACAATATAACCAAGGATAGTATTCCACTTGGCATTGGTAAATTCTCCCATCACTGATTTTTTTGAAGTGAGATAAATCAAAGGAAAGATTGAAAATGGAAGAGCGATTGAAAGAAAGACCTGTGAATAAACCAATAACTGATCCAAGGTTTTTTCTTGATGACCAAACAGAACCGCTACTATCATAACAGGCAGTAAGGCAAAGAGACGAGTCGCCAAACGAATGAACCACTGAGGCAATCGCATATGCAAGAAACCTTCCATAACGATTTGTCCTGTCAAGGTACCTGTAATTGTCGAATTTTGACCACTGGCTAAGAGAGCCAAAGCAAACAAGGTTGATAAGGTTGAGCTAGCTATAGCACCCGCAATAGTAGAATCCTGCAAGGCATTATACATTTGAGAGAAGGCAGAAATCTCGGATGCATGGCCGAAAAAGAGAGCCGCCCCTAAGATTAAAAGAAGGGAGTTAACGATAAAGGCCAAGGACAGTTGAAGATTAGAATCCCAGGTCATAAAGCGCACGGCTTTTCGAACATCATTCTTGTCCTTGTGATTGATTTTCCGAGTCTGAGACAAGGAAGAATGCAAATAGAGGTTGTGGGGCATCACTGTTGCACCCACGATACCTAACGCCAAGGTTAATTGACTTTCATGCCCAGGCAAAGGACTCTCAAATAAGGTTGCATTTGGCAGATAACCTTCAACGATTCCTTGGAAGCTTGGATGTGACAAAGCTACTAGGTAAGTAAAGATTGCTAAGATCGTTAAAATTAGCGTGGTCACGATAGCTTCTATCTTCTTAAAGCCAAACTTCATCAGGAGCAATAAGAGAAAGACATCTAAAACTGTCAAGAGGATGGCTATCATAATCGGAATTTTAAAGAGAAGATTGAGGGCAATGGCTGAACCTAGAACTTCTGCCAAATCTGTCGCCATCAAGGCCAACTCCAAAATCACCCATAGACTATAACGAAGCCATTTAGGTGAATGATGAGCTGTTGCTTGAGCCAGGTCCATCTGAGTTACAATTCCAAGCTTTCCAGCCATCTGCTGAAGCTGCATAGCAATGAGTGATGAAATCAAGATGACAAATAAGAGACTGTACTTATAGGATGCACCTCCAACCACACTGGTTATCCAGTTTCCTGGATCCATATACCCTACAGCCACAAGGGCACCTGGACCCAAGAAGGCCTTTAAATTTTGCCAGAAATGATTATTATTTGGAGTATCGATAGATTGATTAATCTCAGAGAGTGAAACTTTTTTATGAGACGACATAGATACTTACCTCTTTCTAAACCTACTTTTTCATTATTTTCTATTAGAGAAAAATAAGATTGACTTTAAACTATTAAAACAATGAAAACTATATGAAAAACATTTAGTTTTTTCATTATTTTTCTTAAGGCACCTTAATATTTTTCTTAAGGCACCTTAATTATAACACAAAAAATGAAAACTATATGAAAAACATTTAGTTTTTTCATTATTTTTCTTAAGGCACCTTAATTATAAAAAATATGATAAAAACTTAAGAAAATTCAACAAAATTTTAGGGAAAGTCAGAATAAGTCTACTCATTAACGATAATGATAAATCTATTGATAAACTTTGACATTTAATAGTGAACTGTAACTATTATTTCTAACTTGATTTCTCTATAAAAGAGGAAAAACCAGCGTCTTTTGACGCTGGTTAATAATTTATTCTCAAATAAAGCAGAGCCTAAATGGCTTCTGTGACAAAACTTCTACTTTCAAGTACCTTAAGCATGGCATCTGCTGTATCCAAGGCTGTAAAGAGTGGAACTCCATGTTCAATGGCTGAACGGCGGATTTGCTCACCGTCCTCGTCTGCTGTACGTTTTGTTCCAACGGTATTGACGATGGCTTGAATTTTCCCTTTGCGTACAAAGCTCGGAATATCCTTTTCATCATCACCAATTTTCCCTACCAATTGGGCCTTAAGACCATGATTTTCAAAGAAGGATGCTGTTCCTTGAGTTGCCAAAATCCCGTATCCAATCTCTTGGAAACGACGAGCCAATCCCAAAGATTCTTCCTTGGCATCATCAGCGATGGTAAAGACAACATTCCCAAAGGTTGGCAAGTGAAGATAAGAAGCTTCAAAGGCCTTGTAGAGGGCTTTTTCAAGAGTGGTATCAGAACCCATGACCTCGCCTGTTGACTTCATTTCAGGACCGAGGAGGCTGTCTACCTTAGCTAGCTTGGTAAAGGAGAAGACAGGTGCCTTGATATGAACACGGGTGCTTTCAGGGTAAAGTCCATCTTGGTAGCCAAGTTCTTCAAGTTTTTGACCAAGAATGAGCTTGGTTGCTACTTGAGCCATAGGGATATTGGTCACTTTAGAAAGAAATGGAACCGTACGGCTGGCACGTGGATTGACCTCAATAACGTAGACTTTTTCATCCTTGATGACAAACTGAATGTTCATCATACCAAGACAGTTAAGGCCGATTGCTAGGCGTTTTGTGTAGTCTGCGATAGTTTCTTGCACCTTTTGAGACAAGGTTTGTGGAGGATAAACAGCCATGGAGTCACCTGAGTGGACGCCTGCGCGTTCGATATGCTCCATGATACCTGGGATGAGGACATTTTGTCCATCTGAGATAGCATCTACTTCACACTCTTGACCGACGATATAAGAGTCTACAAGAACTGGATGATCTGGACTTGCCTTAACGGCTGTGCGCATGTAAGAACGGAGATCTTCTTCGTTTTCTACAATTTCCATAGCACGTCCACCCAAGACATAAGAAGGACGAACAAGGACTGGGAAACCAATCTTGCGGGCTGCAAGTACTGCTTCTTCTTCGTTTGTAGCAGTCTGTCCAGGTGGCTGTGGAATATCCAAGTCTTTGAGAGCTTGTTCGAAGAGGTCACGGTCTTCGGCACGGTCTAGGTCAGCAACTTGCGTACCAAGGATAGTCACACCTGCTTTAGCCAATGGCTCAGCAAGGTTGATAGCTGTTTGACCACCGAACTGAACAATAACGCCTTTTGGTTGCTCCAAATCGATGACATTCATCACATCTTCAAAAGTCAATGGTTCAAAGTAAAGTTTATCCGATACAGAGAAGTCTGTAGAAACTGTCTCTGGGTTTGAGTTCATAATGATGGCTTCGTAGCCAGCAGCTTGGATTGCCTTAACAGAGTGAACAGTTGCGTAGTCAAACTCAACCCCTTGACCGATACGGATTGGACCAGAACCTAGGACAAGTACAGATTCCTTATCAGACTTGATAGACTCATTTTCCCATCCATATGTTGAGTAGAAGTAAGGAGTTTCTGATTCAAATTCTGCGGCACAAGTATCTACCATCTTGTAAACTGGGACAATCTTGTTTTCTAAACGAAGTTGGCGAACTTGATCAGCTGTCGTTTCCCAAAGTTCTGCGATTTTACGATCTGAGAAACCATTCAATTTTGCAGTTTTCAAAACTTCAAGATCTTGTGGATATGAGCCCAATTCTTGCTCAATCTCAAAAATATGTAAGAGTTTATCCAGATAGAAGATATCGATTTTTGTAAGCTCAGCAATTTCTTCTGGTGTGTAACCACGGCGAATAGCTTCTGACACATAGAAGAGACGGTCATCTTGGGCTTTGACAACTTTTTCAATCAAGGCATCATCTGAAACATCTGCAAGTTCAGGCATTTCATTATGATGCACCCCAATTTCAAGGGAGCGACAAGCCTTAAGAAGAGATTCCTCGATGTTACGACCAATAGCCATAACTTCACCAGTTGCCTTCATTTGGGTACCCAGACGACGCTCCCCTTTTTCAAACTTGTCAAATGGGAAACGTGGAATCTTAGCCACCACATAGTCAAGGGCTGGCTCAAACATGGCATAGGTTGAACCTGTAACTGGGTTAATGACCTCATCCAAGGTCAATCCTACTGCGATCTTTGCAGCCAATTTTGCAATTGGATACCCCGTAGCCTTAGAAGCAAGGGCTGAAGAACGAGATACACGAGGGTTTACTTCGATGACATAGTACTTAAAGCTGTGTGGATCGAGGGCCAACTGAACGTTACATCCACCTTCAATCTTGAGAGCGCGGATGATGCTCAAACTTGCATCACGAAGCATTTGGTTTTCATAGTCTGACATAGTCTGCGCTGGGGCAAATACAATGGAATCTCCTGTATGAATTCCGACTGGGTCAAAGTTTTCCATGTTACAAACAACCAAAGCATTGTCAGCTGAGTCACGCATGACTTCGTATTCAATTTCCTTAAAGCCAGCGATTGAACGTTCAATCAAACACTGGGTAACAGGTGACAACTTCAAGCCATTTTCAGCAATTTCACGTAGTTCTTCCTCGTTGGCACACATACCACCACCAGTACCACCTAGAGTAAAGGCTGGGCGGACGATAACTGGGTAGCCAATAGTTGCTGCAAAGGAAACTGCTTCTTCAACCGTATTTACAATTTCTGATTCTGGAATCGGTTGCTTGAGTTCTTCCATCAATTGTTTAAAGAGATCGCGGTCCTCTGCTTGGTCGATGGCAGACAATTTGGTACCAAGAAGTTCTACTCCGAGCTCATCCAAGATACCATTTTTAGACAATTCCATAGCCATATTAAGACCTGTTTGACCTCCAAGTGTTGGAAGCAAGGCATCTGGACGTTCCTTACGGAGAATACGCGTTACAAACTCAAGTGTGATCGGCTCAATGTAAACCTTGTCCGCAATCTCCTTGTCCGTCATGATAGTCGCAGGGTTTGAGTTTACCAAGACAACCTCATACCCTTCCTCTTTCAAAGACAAGCAGGCCTGGGTCCCAGCATAATCAAACTCAGCAGCCTGACCAATAATAATCGGACCAGAACCAATCACCATAATTTTTTGAATATCAGTACGTTTAGGCATTTACAAGATATTAAGGGCGTCAAGCGGACAAAGCTAAAATAGGAGTTATGACGAAGAACCGTCAGTTCTAGGAATAACTATCTTTTTAGCACCGTCCGTAGCCCGTATTCAATTCAGCAAATACGGAACACCCTTCTCCTTTCTATTCGGCAACTCTCTGGTTGCCATTAAATAAATTCTCCGACGATTTTTTAGCGAAACGATGCTTTACTATAAAAAATCTCATACGGGAAGTTGTTAGTTTTAACGATTGCTTGCTTTAAAAGCTTCCATCATTTCGATAAACTCGTCAAAAAGGTAGCTTGCATCATGTGGGCCAGGTGCAGCGTCTGGGTGGAATTGTACGGAGAAGGCAGGTTGATATCTATGTCGTACCCCTTCTACAGATTTGTCATTGATTTCCTCATGAGTAATCATCAAGTGCTCTGGAAAATCTTCTCGACTCACTGCATAACCGTGATTTTGACTAGTAAAATCCACGCGCCCTGTTGCAATTTCACGGACTGCATGGTTAAAGCCACGGTGACCAAACTTCATCTTATAGGTCTTGGCACCATTAGCCATTGAAAAGAGCTGATGCCCCATACAAATCCCAAAAATCGGAATTTTACCTTGAACTCCACGAATCATCTCTAGTGCCTCTGGTACATCCTCAGGATTTCCTGGACCATTTGACAGCATAACACCGTCTGGATTCAAGTGAAGAATTTCCTCAGCAGTTGTTGTATAAGGAGCCACCGTTACATTACAGTCTCTCTTAGACAATTCTCTCAAAATCGAATGCTTAAGACCAAAGTCTACAAGTACCACGCTCAAACCTACTCCTGGAGCTGGGTAAGCAGTTTTGGTAGAAACTTGCTTGATATTGTCAATTGGTAGAACAGTTGCTTGAAGCTGATCTGTGATGTGATCGATACTATCTCCCACATGTGTCAGAGTCGCCCTCATAGTCCCATGTTTGCGAATGATTTTTGTCAAAGCACGTGTATCAATACCTGAAATACCAGGGATTTTCTTAGACTTCAAAAATTCATCCAATGTCATCTGGTTGCGCCAGTTACTGGCTCTACGAGCTTCTTCAAACACCACTACACCTTTGCAGGTTGGACTGATGGATTCATAGTCATCACGGTTAATCCCATAATTTCCAACCAAAGGATAGGTAAAGGTCAGGATTTGTCCATTATAAGACTGGTCTGTAATCGATTCTTGGTAACCAGTCATCCCAGTATTAAAGACGATTTCACCCGTGACGTCAATTTCAGCCCCAAAGGCTTTTCCTTCAAAAATTGTACCATCTTCTAATACTAGAAGTCGTTTTGTCATAAATTCACCTCTCGTGGATGCTCTCAGGCATCTTTTAACGTTTTGTGTCTTATTTTGCTTTTCTGTATGCCAATACGGATTCCAAGATTGCCATTCTGACAAAGACACCGTTAGTCATCTGTTGAACAATCCGTGATTTTGGAGCTTCAACCAAGTGATCAGCAATTTCAACATCGCGGTTGACTGGAGCAGGGTGCATCAGAATAGCCTTCTCCTTCAAGCGGTCATAGCGTTCTTGAGTTAAACCATGTTGAGTGTGATAGCCTTCTTTTGAAAAACCTGTTCCACTATCATGGCGTTCATGTTGAACACGAAGAAACATCATCACATCAACTTGGTCAATGATTTCATCAATATTTACAAACTTTCCATAGTCCGCAAATTCTTGACTTCTCCATTCTTCTGGACCAGCAAAGTAGAGTTCTGCTCCCAAACGTTTTAAGATTTGCATATTGGATTTAGCCACACGTGAATGGTCAAGGTCTCCAGCAATGGCCACCTTGAGTCCTTCAAAGTGTCCAAATTCTTCATAAATCGTCATTAAATCAAGCAAGCTTTGGCTTGGGTGTTGACCCGAACCATCCCCACCATTGATAATGGAAGTCGTAATAGTAGGACTTGCGATCAACTCTCTGTAGTAATCCACCTCTGGATGTCGGATGACACAGGCGTCCACTCCTAAGGCTGACAAGGTCAAAATTGTATCATAGAGTGTTTCACCCTTATTGACTGAACTTGTTTTCACATCGAAGTCCAATAGGTGAAGTCCCAGTTTGATCTCTGCTACTTCAAAAGATTTGTGGGTACGAGTCGAACTCTCAAAGAAGAGATTAGAGACAATGTGTTGGTCTTCGTAAGAAGCTTTTGCTCCATTTTTAAATTCGATTCCGCGTTTGATCAATTTCATGACTTGTTCTACAGTAAGGTCTTCCATAGAAACTACGTGTTGAATGGCTTGTTGATTTTCTGACATGGCTAACTCCTTTTTGCTATCTAGGCTTCTTCAGTAATAAGAACACGATCTTGTCCATCAAGTTCAGTCATCTCTACGATGATTTCTTCTGAACGACTGGTTGGGATGTTTTTACCAACGTAGTCTGGACGAATTGGTAATTCTCTATGTCCTCGGTCTACTAGAACTGCTAAACTCACACGAGCAGGACGGCCATGGCTAACGATGTTGTCAATGGCTGCTCGGATGGTACGACCTGTATAGAGTACATCATCCACTAAAATCACTTCTCTATCCGTTACATCAACAGAAATGACAGAAGTATCTTCCCCACTTTTAACATCGTCACGGAATGGTTTTGTATCTAACTCAACGATTGGTACTGAGATTGACTCCAACTGTTCCAATCGTTCTTGAATGCGACGGGCAATAAAGACACCTCGTGTTTTTATCCCTGCCAATACAATCTTGTTCAAGTCTTTGTTTCGCTCGATAATCTCGTAGGTGATTCGAGTAATCGCTCGCTTGACGGTCAATTCGTCAACTACTTCTTTTGTCTTCATGACAAACCTCCAAAAAGAAAAGTCTCCTTAAACAAGGAGACTTCAGAATATATAGTTAAGCTAGCCCTACCAAAAACAGTAGAGACTCCACCCTTCTACTTGATCCAGCTCCTTGCCTGCCTCACGGGACAGGATTAAAGGAATATTTGATTGGTACTACTATAACACAAACTAGGAATCAATGCAAGAAAAAAACATGAAAATTCCATCTTATAACGAACTAAAATCGTATAATTGCGGATACTGATCGCATTCTGGATTTTTTGGATGACAAATAGCTCTACCAAAGTAAATCATAGCTTGATGGGCTGGCAACCACTTTTCTGGTGGCAGGATATCCATGACTCGTTTTTCGACTTCGAGGGGTGTAGCAGATTTTTTGACAATATCATGGTGCTTACAGATGCGCTCCACATGAGTATCTACAGCGAAGGCAGGAATCCCAAAGCCAACACTCATCACAACATTAGCTGTCTTACGACCAACACCTGCCAGACTCTCCAATTCCTCACGTGTCTGAGGTACTTGACCATCAAAATCGTCTAGTAACTGTTGGGCACATTTTTTGAGAAACTTTGCCTTGTTTCGGTAAAGTCCTAAACGAGAAATATGTTTAGCTATGTCACTCTCACTTGCATCTGCCATAGCTTGAGGTGTAGGGAAGGCTTCGAAAAGAGCCGGAGTTGCTTTATTTACTGCAGCATCTGTTGTCTGCGCAGACAACATAACCGCAACCAAGAGTTCAAAATGATTGCGAAAATCTAGACTAGGTTTTGCATCTGGAAAAAGAGCGATGATTTCCTCAATGACATGACGGGCACGTTTCTTGGATAAAACCATCTATTCATCTCCGTCAAATAATCCTTGCAAGCCAGCAAAAGGACTATTTTCTTCTTTCTTGACTGCTTGTTGAGCTTGATATTCTTCTTCAGTCATGATTTGCCAGTCATTTCCAGAAACAAATCCCTGACCAGCTTCTTCTTCTACTGTTAAGACCTTGATTGGAATGTTTAGCAAGATATTATCCGAAACACTTTCAGCAAGGTCGATTTCACCATTTTCGATAGGTAAAACCAAGTCATCATCAGGAACCTCTTGGTCCAGTTGATTGGTAGCACCTTCCATAAAGACTTCTGTCACTGGATAAGACTCTTTCAATTCTACAGGTTCCATGCTACGACTAGAAGCTAAAACGATGGTGTAAGATAGTTGATAATCTAGGAAATACATACGGTCTTCGTACTGTACTTTCCCAACCGCTAGAATATCTTTTACGTCTAAAATTTCTTGATTACGCTCACGTAAGTCAGCTGACAAGTCTAGAGTTTGCTCAAAATACAAACCTTCAGGCTGCTTACGAATTTCTTGAATATTTAATTTCATACTTCCTCCATAAAGATTTACTTCCTTGATTATACCATGAAAGGAGGTCAAGTAAAGCATCTAAACTTTTAAAACATCTTTCTGTATTTTTTGATATATTTATTATGACAAATTTATTTTTTGTGCTATACTATAGACATCAATACATGAGCAAAGGAGGACGCTCATATGGAAGACAAAGAACTAATCTTAGAAGCTTATCAACTCATTTCCGAGTTAAATAAAGCTTACCAAACCTGCAAACAAGGCTTGCCTGATGACCTACGCTTACAGCAAAATATAGACGAAGTTCTCAGAGCACTTAAAAAAGCTGAGAAACTAGACAACGCCATCTTAATTGAACTAGAAGCCTTTTACCAACTTACTAGTCTTTTGATTGGACTTGGTAGCCTAAAGCTAAATGACCAGGCTCGCACTGCTTGGCGCAACTATGACAAGTTCCATTACGAGCATGTCAAACACGTACTGACTCTTTATGGACCTGTTTTTGGATTTTAGAGTTTAGAATTTTGGATTTTCTATTGACAAAATTTCCTGAAAGGTATAGGATAGAGGTACTAATACTCGGAGGTAAGGGAGACATGAACAACTAAGTCTATCAAATAAAGAACCTTTATTTAGTAGATCTTGTTTCTGTCTCTTTTTTGTGTACTCTTTTTTCTGCTGGATTTTCAGCCCTTTTAAAAGAGTTTTTTTGACACGGACGTTTGGCTCTACTAGGTAAAGTAGAGCTTTTTGTTATGCACTATGGACATTCTAGAAAGGGCAACAATATGATAAAAATCAATCATCTGACCATCACACAAAACAAAGATTTACGAGACCTTATTTCCGATTTAAATATGACTATCCAAGACGGAGAAAAAGTCGCTATTATCGGGGAAGAAGGAAATGGCAAATCAACCTTACTTCGAACTTTAATGGGAGAAAGATTAGCTGATTTTTCTATCAGGGGAGAAATCCAGTCTGACCTTCAATCACTAGCCTACATTCCTCAAAAGTTACCTGAGGAACTAAAAAATAGAACTCTACACGACTACTTCTTTTTAGAGTCTACTGATTTGGACTATAGTCTCCTCTATCGTTTGGCTGAGGAATTGCATTTTGATAGTGATCGTTTTACTAGCGACCAAGAGATTGGTAGTCTATCTGGGGGAGAAGCATTGAAAATTCAACTCATCCATGAATTGGCCAAACCCTTTGAGATTTTATTTTTAGATGAACCTTCAAATGACTTAGATCTTGAGACGATTGATTGGCTAAAAGGTCAGATTCAGAAGATGAGGCAAACCGTTATTTTCATTTCTCATGATGAAGACTTTCTCTCTCAAACGGCAGAAACCGTTATCCACTTACGACTAGTCAAGCATCGAAAGGAAGCTGAAACCCTAGTCGAACATTTAGACTATGATCGCTATAGTGAGCAGAGAAAGGCTCATTTTGCAAGACAGAGCCAGCAAGCTGCCAATGACCAACGAGCCTATGATAAAACCATGGAAAAGCATCGTCGAGTCAAGCAAAACGTAGAAACTGCTTTGAGAAATACTAAAAATGATGTTGCTGGGCGTCTACTAGCTAAAAAGATGAAAAATGTTCTCTCACAAGAAAAACGCTTTGAAAAGGAAGCTCAGTCCATGACCCAAAAGCCACTTGAAGAAGAGCAAATTCAACTTTTCTTCTCAGATATAGAGCCATTAGCGGCTTCAAAAGTCTTAGTTCGACTGGAAAATGAGACTTTGTCCATTGGTGAGAGTGTTTTGGCTCAGGAGTTACAATTAACTGTCCGTGGCCAAGAAAAAATCGGCATCATCGGTCCCAATGGCGTTGGCAAATCCACTCTTTTAGCAAAGTTACATCAACTACTAAACGACAAAAGAGAGATCTCGCTTGGATTTATGCCACAAGATTACCAAGAAACACTTCAGTTGGACCTATCGCCAGTAGAATTTCTTAGCCAAACTGGACACAAAGAGGAAATACAGAAAATCCAATCTCACTTAGCCAATCTCAACTTCAGCTATCCAGAGATGCACCACAAAATCCACTCCTTATCTGGTGGTCAACAAGGAAAACTCCTTCTTTTGAATTTAGTACTGCGAAAACCAAACTTTCTCCTTCTGGATGAACCCACACGAAACTTTTCTCCAACTTCTCAACCAGAAATCCGAAAACTCTTTGCCAATTACCCTGGTGGTCTGGTCACTGTTTCGCATGATCGGCGTTTCTTAAAAGAAGTCTGTACGACTATCTATCGTTTGACAGAGCATGGTTTGGAAGTAGTCGATTTACAAGATTTATAAATGTAGAAAATCGCAAAAGAGGCTGGGACAAAAGCCCTAGCCTCTCAATAGTCTTTGGATTGTCGAGCAAGACGCAGTGGTTGAGTGGGCTCTACTAGGCTGATTTCATCAGCTTTTACAGCCCTACTCAACTGTGCGGAGGTGGGACGACGAAATCGAATTCTAACGAATTACCGATTTCTGTACTACTCTCTCTTTTTACATATATTGCAAACGCTCAATCCACTCTAAGTTTAAGGGTTTAGTATAGAGGAGTTTTTGAGAAGCCTTGCTATAGAAAGTTCTGCTACATGCTCTACAAGCCAGTTCATGACTGGCTATTGTTACAGTTCTATAGGTAAAAAAATTTTTACCTATATTTATAAACTAAGGTATTATAATGTGGCCTTACCTAAAATACATAAAGCAAAATGCAACTAGATTATTGAGGAAATGTAAAAGAATAGAATTCCAAAGATTATCGGAAGTCTTATACCTTATACCAAATGCCAACCCCATACCTAAATAGGTGATAAAACTAGGAATCGTATAGGGTCCATGTAGATAAGCAAAGAGAACCGATGTGGCAACTAAGCCAATATATGTATTCTTAAATACCGTCCCTTGTAACATTCCTCGCATAAAAATTTCTTCCGTAACGGGTGCCAAAATACAGAGATCTAGAAAGAGCACAGGCAATGAAAGTGATAAACTTTTCACCGCTTGAGTTGTATCTGATTGAGTAGGTCCTAAAAAATTGACCAATATATAAAACAGGAAGAGCAAGGCGTAGGAGAAAAGCCATTTCAAGATATCTTTTAGGCAGATTTTTCGAATGTGAAACAGGTCATACTTTCTTCCTACATAAAAAAATATTGCAAGTTCAACAAGTGTAAAAATGATTGAGAGGACTAATGAATTTGTCCACATGATTTTGTCAGCTATACTTAAGTGTATTGGTATGAAAATCAAAATCAAGAAAAAGGTCATCCAGCGCTTATACATGATTCACCTCACTAATATATAATTACATATATTATACTACTTTTCTGTGATAGGACAAGTCACAAGTGAGGTGATAGATGCAAAAATCCAGAGGAAAATCTCTGGATTCTTTTACATATGTTGCAAACGCTCAATTCGTTCTGAAATAGGTGGATGAGTGTAGAAGAGTTTTTGCAAACCACCTCTTTTTTGAGGATCGTTGATATAGAGAGCACTACTAGCATCATCCACATGACGGCTCATTGGCTGACTATGGTCCAGCTTACGAAGGGCATTGATCATCCCTTGAGGATTACGAGTCAACTCTACACTTGAAGCATCTGCTAAAAATTCTCGCTGACGAGAGATAGCTAGTTGTACCAAGGTTGCTGCTAAGGGAGCCAGAACAATTGCAAGGAGAGAAACAACTAGCATAATAATTTCAAGTCCTCCGCTATCACGGTCATCGCTTCTACGACCACGGCCTGCACCTCCCCACCACATCATGCGTCCAGCCATACTTGATAGAAGTGTAATGGCACTGGCAAGGGCAACCGCGATCGTAGAAATACGAATATCATAGTTACGAATGTGACTGACTTCATGACCAATAACCGCCTCTAACTCTTCACGATTCATAATCGATAGGAGTCCTGACGTTGCTGCTACCGCTGCATTTTGAGGATTTGAACCTGTAGCAAAGGCATTTAAGCTAGCATCATCGATGATAAAGACACGTGGCATGGGGATTTGCGCCACCATAGCCATATCTTCCACAACATGATAGAGAGTTGGTTCCGTCTGCTCATTCACCTCACGCGCACCATTCATGCTCATGACTATCTCTGTTGATTGAAAAATCATGGAGAATGCATAGACTAAGCCGATAATTAAGGCTAGAACCATACCTCCTATTCCTGATCTCATAAAGAGATAACCAACCGCATAGCCGAGCAAGGCTAAAAGGAGAAAGAATACTAGTAGTAAAATCCAAGTTCTTCGCTTATTACTCGCAATTTGATCATACAACATCCTAGTCACCGAAACCACTAAAATCGACTTTAGGTACTACCTTTTCTTCTTCAGGAGTTTGAAGGAAGTCAGCCACTTTAAAACCAAAGAGTCCAGCAATTAGGTTACTTGGGAAAGTCTCCAATTTGACATTATAGTTGCTCACAACACTATTATAAAGTTGGCGAGAGTATGAGATTTTATTTTCAGTATTAGTCAGTTCCTCTTGCAATTTAGCAAAGTTGCCACTCGCTTTTAGGTCTGGATAATTTTCTGCAACGGCAAAAATTCCTGACACTTGGCGTGATAAGGCATCACTAGCTCTCATAGCTTCTGCCGGTGAGGTTGCAGCGGCTACTTGATTGCGAAGCTCTGCAACTCTTTCAAGTGTTGAACCTTCATACTTTGCATATCCCTTCACGGTCTCTATCAAGTTTGGCAAGAGATCGTTACGACGTTTCAACTGAACATCAATCTGACTCCATGCCTCCTTAGTTTGCATGCGATTTTTAACCAATCCATTATAGGTAATAATCACAAAGATACCAATAAGAGCAAGAACTCCAAGAATAATCAAATTCAT
Source organism: Streptococcus sp. KHUD_014 (assembly GCF_051106275.1). Taxonomy (GTDB): domain Bacteria; phylum Bacillota; class Bacilli; order Lactobacillales; family Streptococcaceae; genus Streptococcus. The sequence goes on from NZ_CP193666.1 coordinate 1,422,608, forward strand.
CTGATATCTCCTTTCTGTTTTTAGATTAGTACTAGTATATCAAATTTCTATCTTTTTGTGGTAAAATAAGATGATACTAAAGAAGGAAACTACTATGAAACCAGAAACATTTTATAACTTGCTAGCTGAACACAAGATTCTTCTTTCTGACCAGCAAAAATTTCAATTTGAGCGTTATTTTGAACTCTTGGTTGAATGGAATGAAAAAATCAACCTGACTGCTATTACAGAAAGAGAAGAAGTCTATCTCAAACACTTCTATGATTCCATCGCTCCTATTTTACAGGGATTGATTGAAAACCAGCCCATTAAACTCTTAGACATCGGCGCTGGAGCAGGATTTCCCAGCCTTCCCATGAAAATTCTCTATCCTCAACTAGAGGTAACCATTATTGATTCTCTAAATAAACGTATCAACTTTCTTAATCTATTAGCCAAAGAACTAGGTTTAGAAAATGTTCACTTCTATCATGGACGTGCCGAAGACTTCGCCCAAGATAAGAACTTCCGGGCCCAGTTTGACGTTGTGACAGCCCGCGCTGTTGCGCGCATGCAAGTATTATCTGAGTTGACTATCCCCTACCTAAAAGTCGGAGGAAAATTGCTAGCACTTAAGGCAAGTAATGCACCAGAGGAATTAACTGAAGCTAAAAATGCCCTCAATCTTCTCTTTAGTAAGGTTGAAGAAAACCTCAGTTACACTCTTCCTAACGGAGATCCTCGCTACATCACTATTGTTGAAAAGAAAAAGGAAACTCCTAACAAATATCCAAGAAAAGCAGGTATGCCTAACAAACGACCACTTTAAAACATTTTTAAAAAAGTTGTTTACAAAAGAAACCTCACTTTTTTATTTCCAAGCTCGGGAAAAAATGATTTACAAAATCATTTTTTTCTGCTATACTATCCTAAGCAAAGGTTTTTAATGTCATCCCGTGAGGTGACGAAGACGCAGAAATATATGAAATTCTTTAATATTGGGATAACCATGTTTTGAAGAAGTCTTACTCTGAGAGCCTATTGCTGTAAAATAATGGGCTCTTTTTTGATGCCCAAAAGTGAGGTTTATATGAAACAAGAATCAACTGTTGATTTGTTACTTGACGTTGACCAACGTCCTTCGGCTGGAAAAGGAATCCTTCTCAGCTTCCAGCACGTGTTTGCCATGTTTGGTGCAACCATCTTGGTACCATTGATTTTGGGAATGCCTGTATCTGTTGCCCTCTTTGCATCAGGTGTCGGAACACTGATTTACATGGTATGTACTGGCTTTAAAGTTCCAGTCTATCTCGGTTCTTCTTTTGCCTTCATAACTGCAATGTCACTTGCTATGAAGGAAATGGGTGGCGATGTTTCAGCTGCTCAAACAGGGGTTATCTTGACTGGTTTAGTCTACGTCCTTGTTTCAACTAGTATCCGCTTTGCTGGTACAAAATGGATCGACAAACTCTTGCCACCAATCGTTATCGGACCAATGATTATCGTTATCGGTCTTGGACTTGCAGGTTCAGCTGTAACAAATGCTGGTCTTGTAGCTGATGGTGACTGGAAAAACGCTCTTGTAGCTGTTGTTACCTTCCTCATTGCTGCCTTTATCAATACAAAAGGAAAAGGATTCCTTCGTATCATTCCTTTCCTCTTTGCCATCATCGGTGGATACATCTTCGCAGTTGTTCTCGGTCTTGTAGATTTCACTCCTGTTCTTGAAGCTAACTGGTTCGAAGTCCCAGGCTTCTACCTTCCGTTTAACACAGGCGGTGCCTTCAAAGAATATAACCTTTACTTTGGTCCAGAAACAATTGCAATCTTACCAATCGCAATCGTAACAATTTCAGAACACATCGGAGACCACACGGTCTTGAGCCAAATCTGTGGCCGTCAATTCTTGAAAGAACCAGGTCTTCACCGTACACTTCTTGGTGACGGTATCGCAACATCTGTATCTGCCTTCCTAGGTGGTCCTGCTAATACTACCTACGGTGAAAACACAGGGGTTATCGGTATGACTCGTATCGCTTCTGTCTCAGTTATCCGTAACGCTGCCTTTATCGCAATTTCACTAAGCTTCCTTGGAAAATTCACTGCCTTGATTTCAACAATTCCAAATGCCGTACTTGGTGGTATGTCAATCCTTCTTTACGGGGTTATCGCCAGCAACGGTTTGAAAGTCTTGATTAAAGAACGCGTAGACTTCGGTCAAATGCGTAACCTTATCATCGCAAGTGCAATGCTGGTACTTGGACTTGGTGGAGCAATCCTTAAACTCGGTCCAGTTACCCTTTCAGGTACTGCACTATCAGCAATGACAGGTATCCTCTTGAACTTGATCTTGCCATACGAAAATAAAGACTAAATTACATTCATAAAAAAATCCACTCGAGTGAGTGGATTTTTTGCTTAAGTTCCCCTAGCAATCAAGAGATAAAGTAAGGTAATCCCTAACATAATAAATTAAAAAGTAAAATTACTAGAATAGGCTGCCCCATCACTAGCTACATTTGTTGTAGTTTCCGCAACACTAGTAACAGTTGAAGGTGATAGACTCTCCATAAATTGTTGAGTAGAACGAATGACAAACTCTCCAAACATTAGAACAGTAACGATTAAAATATCAAACCATTTTAAGTATTTTTAAGGTTTAGCAGGATGAATACTTTGTAGAAACTTCATATTCCCTCCTTATCTTTAATAATATGGATTGATTATAAAAAAATTATATGAACCAATTTGTTGGAAAATTAAAAAAACAGCCTTCCAAAAAGACTGTTCTAGCAAATTACCCTGAGTGGTGTTTCTTTTCTAGCATTAAATCCTTCAATGAAATAATGGTTACAGCTAATAAAATCATAGTCATTCCAACAAAGTCAATCGGATAGAAAATATCTCCCATAATCATGAAGGCGAAAAAAACTGCTGAAATAGGTTCAATAGATGCCAAGAGGCTAGACTTGACTGGGCCAATCATACTAGCTCCCTTAAGAAAGGCTGTATAGGCAAATACGGTTCCAATAAGGATGATTCCTGAAAATGCAAGAAAGATATCAAAAGAAAAGGGAATACTAGCTCCAATAATTCCAGTAAAGGGTACTGCTACAAAACCAGATAGGGTCATTCCGATACCGATAACTAGGCTACTTCCCCATTTTTGAATCAATTTAATCGGTAAGATGATATAAAGTGCATAGGTCAGGGCTGAGAACAAGCCCCAAAAAAGACCAGCTGGAGTAATCGAGAGTTGATCAAACTGTCCATGAGTGGCAATCAAGAAGGTTCCACCTATGGCCAAAATCATGGAAATTATTTCAGCAACTGTAGGAGCAACCTTATCCTTGATACATGTGTAAGCAAGAATTCCAACTGGACAGACATACTGAAGAACCGTCGCTGTGCCAGCATTTGTCTCCTGAATGGCTGATAGATAGGCCAATTGATTTATAAAGAGGCCAAATAAAGAAAATAGAAAGAGGGAAACCAGGCTTGAACAATCCTTTAAAAAGGCTAGAAATTTATCCTTTGATTTAGTATAGGCCAGTAGAACCAAAAATAAACCAGCTATTATCAAACGAATATTAGTCAGAACTAAGGCAGATATCCCATGAACCATTAGGTACTGACCGCTGGTCCCAGACAATCCCCAAGCAATACCAGCAATCACTGTAAAAAGAGTTCCTTTAAAAGCTTTTGACATACTTCCTCCCTAGTCTGCTTCACGAATTAGGTCCATGACTTGATTACGGTCTATGATCCACTGCGCACGCTCGTCTTTTTCGTAGGTTCTATTGGACAAGAAAATCGCAGCTTCCTGCTTCTTACGATTCCACATGATAAAGGTCCCAGTATAGCCTGTATGGTCTAGCCAATCGCCTTCAAGATTCCAAGCTAACGAGCGTTCTTTATCACTCAAATCTGAAAAATTCTGACTTAATCCTGCAGCAAAATCATCATGTAAATAATGCTCTAGGAAGATTTTTAAATCCTTCACAGTTGAAAATAGGCCTGCACTACCAGCGTGTTTCCCAAGCAAACGAGCTTTGGGATCATGGACCACTCCTGCTCCCTGTCCACGAACAGTCGGAACAGCACTGCTAACTGGACCAAACTGAGTTTCTTTCATCTCCCACGGTTCAAAAACCTGCTCTTGTAGAATTTTGTCTAAATCCTTTTTAAAATAGTTCTCCAGCCAAAATCCCAGTAAGAGGAAATGCACATCTGAGTATAGAAAAGCTCTTTTCTCTCTACGATTAAGGTGAAGCATAGCCTTTCTTAACTGATCCGCTGAGAGTTGGTCCCTATTTGGAATAAAAGGATCAAGGTCTGTTGCATGCGTCAATAAGTGGCGAAGAGTTATATCAGGATAATCTGTCTCCGGAAGATAAACCTTTATCGATTGATCCAAATCTAACTTCCCTTCACTCCACAAAAAGCTTAGGACAGTCCCTACTCCGACGACCTTACTCACACTAGCCAAATCATAGACCAAACCCTCACGAGTTTTTTCAGCTGTTTCTGGATTTGCTTCGCCTAGAAACCAATCAGACCAAGCACCATCCTGATAATATGCAAAAGAGGCACCAGGATAAATCCCTGCCTCAATTTGTTGCTCTATTTTTTGAATGATTTCTTGTTTCATACTTCTTCAAACCACAATTCGATGTTGTTGGTATCCTTAGTGAGGAAAAACTTCTCAGATTTTGGAATAAAGTAACCAGCTTCTTCGAAACGCTGACGCAATACAGCAAGTTCCAAGTTCTCTACTTGAAATTTTAGCATGGCCAAGTCCCAGGTAACATTATTTTCTACCAACAAATCTTCCCCCTGATCTTGCTTGAAAGCTACACTATTCTCAACTTCTCCTTGTTCGAGAAGGCTGGCTATCTCTTCAGGCAAGTTAATTTCCACTGAGACTTCAAATGCTGTCAAATATTGCAGTTTCTCATCTTTTGGGAAAGTGATTTCTTCATCAACCTGTCTTAAATCCTTTATGTCATTTTCTGCATGGATAAGGACGAGATCTCCTTCTGGAGAAAGGACTTCAAAAGCATAACCATTCTTTCCTCTGTATAACTGAGGAAGAGTCTCCATTCTAGCTAATAGCGCCTCAATCTCAGATGGATTTGCTACTTTTACAATTAATCTAGCTAATTTTTTTATCCCTTCAACTTTCCGAGTTCTCATACTTGGTGATTCTTCTAAAACTAATTTCTCAACACCCGATTGATCACCGAGTGATAGGAAAGCTGACTCTTCTAATAAGGGTTTCATACCTAAGGTCTGGATATAAAACAATTCATTTAATCTTCTATTATTTACCTTTAGCGTCGGGATCATACGCACAATTTGATTTACATTCATAAATTCCTCCAACACTTTTTATTTTATAGGATTTTATCGCATTTTACAAGTTATTCAACTAAAAACTTTGACTATATTAACCTTTTTAGCACATGAAACTCCCTTCTAAATTAGAAGGGAGCCTATTGTATTTAGTAAACTAGTTATATCAATTCTTCCAAGAAAGAACTGCTTGAAGACCATAGTGATCACTAACTTGTGGACTATTGCTACCATCAAAAACCACATCTAAGTTTTCTACCTGTACATCCTTTGTGGTAAAGATATAATCGATTCGAAGAGGTTCTGTATTTCCCTTCCAACCATCTATTTCAGGTGGAACAGTGTAGCTACCACTTCTTTCTTGAGCAACTTCAAATGCATCCTGTAAAGCTAATGGACTAGCTAAAATAGCCTGATAACCTTCTTGACCTGCAGGATTGTTAAAATCTCCCGCTAGTAATAGAGGCTTGTTTAATTCTCTTAAAACTGCTTCAAATCGTGCCCACTCTTCTTGGAAGCCTTTATCCCACCATGAAAGATGGACACTTGCAACTGCAAGCTCCTTACCATCTACTACAGTTTCAGCCAAGGCCACACGACGTGTATGATAGTCTGTTGGATCATCTACATCTGATACCAAAATTTCCCGTGCCACAATTGGTGTTTTTGATAAGATGGCTACACCCTCATGGTAGCGATCATAGCCAATATGATTGTAAGCCCAAGTCCAATAGTAGTCTAGACCTTGTTCAGCTAAACGCTCCACCAAGAGTCTAACGTAATGGTCTTGATGAATCGGTTCAGCAGATGGTAAAGCTTGATAAAAATGATTGACGGTTGCCTCTGGAGAAGTGATTTCCTGATTGATTTCTTGGAAACAAATAAGATCATAGTTGTTTTCAAGTATATCCTGAAGCAAAAGTTGAAACTTTTGCTGGGGATCTTTTTCCATCCAACTATGGGTATTCAGTGTTAAAAACTTCATGATTTTCTCCTATAAACAAGAGGTTGGAAAACAGCTTCCAACCTCTGATATATTACAATTCTACTTTTGCAACCGCTGTTTTAGCTGCAAGAGTTCCTGTTTGTTCTAATGTTACTGATTTAATTGCGTCACCATTTGTAAAGACAACTACAGTTGAAGTTTCACGATCTGCTGCACGGATAGCATCCAAGTCAGCTGTAACAAGAAGATCACCAGCAGCAACCTTTTGTCCTTCAGCTACGTGAACTGTAAATGGTTTTCCTTCAAGACTTACAGTATCAAGTCCGATGTGGACAAGAACTTCAAGTCCAGCTTCAGTCACAAGACCAAGAGCGTGTTTAGTTGGGAAGATACTTGATACAGTACCTGAAACTGGAGACACAATGTTTCCATTTGCAGGTTCTACAGCAAATCCGTCACCCATCATTTTTTGAGCAAATACTGGATCTTTTACTTGTTCCAAGGCAACAACTTGACCGTCTGCTACTGAGTAAACTTCCTCAGTAAGACCTTTGAAGTGAACAGTGTTTTGTTGTGCTTCAGTCATTTGGCTTGGAAGAGTTTCAGGAATGATTTCACCTGAATCAAGAAGGTCTTGAATATCTGATTTCAAAACATCAGCTTTAGGTCCGTAGATAGCTTGAACCCCTTGTCCTTTCATGACAAGACCCATAGCTCCTTCAGCTTTCCACTGTTCTGCATCACCGACTTTGTCAGCATCTTTTACAGTTACACGAAGACGAGTCATACATGCATCAACATCAACGATGTTTGCACGTCCACCAAGAAGGTTAATAATATTAACTGCTTGAGATGAGGCAGCTACTTTTCCTTCACCCTTAGCAGAGTCCTCGCTTGATCCTTCAGCAGTTTCGTAGTTTCCGTTACGTCCTGGAGTAGCGTAGTTGAATTTTTGAATCATAAAGTTGGCGATAAAGTACATGATAACCGCAAATAGTGCTGTTACCCAGATAAAGTTAATGATATCCATTCCAAGACCCGCATTGATCGCCATTGGTGTACGAGTCAAGAATTCGATAGAACCAAATGAGTGCATACGTAGGTTAACAACGTCAGCCATAGCAAAGGCAGCACCTTGAACTAGTGAGTATACAAGGTAAAGAGGTGTTGCAACGAACATGAACATATATTCAATCGGTTCAGTAACACCAGTCAAGAAAGTTGCAAGAGCTGTCGCAATCATCATTCCTTTGTATTGGTGTTTCTTGTCTGCTTCAACATTACGGTAAATAGCAGCAGCCACACCCATCAAAATACCGAATGAACCAATCATTTGTCCAACTTTGAAACGAGCTGGATGAACTGTATCTAGCAATGTTTGATATTGGCTAGCATCAGTACCTTTAAGGTTAACAAGGTCTGTTACCCATGCAAGCCAAAGTGGATCTTGTCCAAATACTTGAGTGCCTTTTGCTGCACCAGTTAAAATATCATAAGTACCACCAAGAGCTGTATAGTTCATTGGGATAGTCAACATGTGGTGAAGTCCGAATGGCAAGAGCAAGCGTTCCAAAGTACCATATAAGAATGGTGCAAGTACTGGTGCTGTTTCTTGTGAATTGGCAATCCAGATACCGAAGTTGTTGATACCTGTCTGAATCAGTGGCCAGAAAGCTGAAAGAAGAATTGCAGCGATTGCTGAGCGAAGAATAACTACAAATGGTACAAAACGTTTCCCGTTAAAGAATGAAAGTGCATCAGGAAGTTTACGGAAGTTGTAGTATTTATTAAAAGCAGTCGCTCCAACAAAACCTGAGATAATCCCTACAAATACCCCCATGTTAAGTGCTGGTGCCTCAAGTACGCTAATGAAGTAATCAGAAACCTTGATAGATCCACCAAAGATTGTTGAAACCATAGCGTTAGGATCCTTCAACATATCCCCTGATACACCGAAGATTGTACCAGTGATACGGTTAATAAGGATAAATGCAAGACCTGCCGCAAAAGCACCACCAGCACGTTCCTTAGCCCAGCTTCCTCCAATAGCAAGGGCAAACAAAATATGAAGGTTACCGATAACCCCCCAACCAATTTGCTCTAGTACGCCACCAGTAATAACTAGGGGAGCAAGGTTTGGGTCAATCATTGCAAGTGACTTACCGATTGAAATCATCAATCCAGCCGCTGGCATAACAGCGATAACCACCATTAGAGCCTTACCGAATTTCTGCCAAAACTCGAAAGACAAGACATTTTTGAATGTATCTTTCATCATTCAAATCTCCTTTATATTTATTCGGCAAACGTTTTACGAAAACGTTTGCGCATGTTTATGTTTTAATTTTACCACTTTTTATTTTTTTGTAAAGGCTTTTATAAAAAAAATTTGACTTTTTCTTTCACTTCACTTTCTGGTAGGCTATCTCTTACTGACCATTTTTGAGTTTACTGCCATTTTTTGTTATAATATTAGCTATGAAATCCTATAATACCTTGAATGATTATTATCGAAATTTATTCGGAGAAAAAACTTTTAAAGTTCCTATTGATGCTGGCTTTGACTGTCCAAACCGTGATGGAACTGTAGCACATGGGGGCTGTACTTTTTGTACGGTTTCTGGTTCTGGAGATGCAATCGTTGCTCCTGATGCCCCTATTCGCGAACAATTTTATAAGGAAATTGACTTTATGCATCGTAAGTGGCCAGATGTCAAAAAATATCTGGTTTATTTTCAAAACTTTACCAATACCCATGAAAAATTGGAAGTGATTCGCGAACGCTATGAGCAGGCTATCAATGAACCTGGGGTAGTTGGTATCAATATCGGAACACGCCCAGACTGTTTACCTGACGAGACTATCCAATATTTGGCCGAATTGTCGGAACGCATGCATGTGACTGTCGAATTAGGTCTGCAAACAACTTATGAGGAAACATCTAACCTCATCAATCGTGCTCATTCTTATGAATTATACGTAGAAACCGTTAAGCGTTTGAGAGAATTCCCTAAAATTGAAATCGTTGCCCATCTCATCAATGGTTTACCAGGCGAAAGTCATGAAATGATGGTAGAAAATGTGCGTCGCTGTGTGACGGATAATGATATTCAAGGAATAAAACTTCACCTACTTCACCTCATGACCAATACTCGGATGCAAAGGGATTATCATGAAGGGCGTTTACAGCTCATGAGTCAAGAAGACTATGTCAAGGTTATCTGTGACCAACTGGAAATTATTCCCAAGCATATGGTCATTCATCGAATCACTGGGGATGCTCCTCGTGATATGTTGATCGGTCCTATGTGGAGTCTCAATAAATGGGAAGTTCTAAATAGCATTGAGGCTGAAATGAAACGCAGAGGAAGTGTTCAAGGATGCAAGGCTGTAAAACAGGAGTTTAATAATGAAAAGACCACTTGAAATGGCGCATGATTTTCTTGCCCAAGTCATCACTCAAGAAGATATTGTCGTTGATGCGACCATGGGAAATGGCCATGATACCCTTTTTCTAGCTAAGTTAGCCAAACAAGTCTACGCTTTTGATATACAAGAACAAGCTCTAGAAAAGACTAGTCAACGCCTACAAGAAGCTGGTTTAACCAATGTCGAGTTACTTCTACAAGGTCATGAAACCGTGGATCAGTTTGTGACAGAAGCCAAGGCAGCCATCTTTAATCTTGGTTATCTTCCTTCAGCTGATAAAAGTATTATCACCCAACCTCAAACAACCCTTGAGGCACTGGATAAACTTTGCCATATGCTGGTTAAGGGAGGCCGAATTGCCATCATGATTTATTACGGGCATGAAGGTGGAGATATAGAAAAGGATGCAGTCATGGATTTTGTCAGCCAATTACCACAACAAGAATACACTGCTACTATCTATCGCACCCTCAACCAAATTAACAATCCACCATTTTTGGTCATGATTGAAAAATTAGAAAGGTATCGACATGGATAAACAGTACCTAAAAGATAAAATAGAAGCCATGCGTCACAACTTTGTTGAATCTACTCAACACGAACGTGCAGTCGGGATTCTAGACGAAGCTCGAATGAGCAAGAAAATGTTGAAAATCAAGAAAAAACTGATTACTCTTGAAATGGAGCGTTGTCAGAAAAAAATCGAACATAAGGACTGCTCAAAGATTGATCAAAAAATTCAAGAACAAAAGGAACTTTTTGAAGTCTGTCGTAACCAAAAATAGGGAGGTGGAAAATGAATTTACTTTTTTATCTCTTGGTATTTTTACTAGTTCTCATCGTTTCTAGTACGACCAATAAGCTGCTTCCCTTTTTACCCATGCCCCTGATTCAAATTTTGTTAGGGATTGGAATTGGGCTTTGCTTACCCAACAATCAATATCACTTAGATACTGAGTTGTTTCTGGCTTTAGTCATCGGGCCGCTACTCTTTCGCGAAGCTCAAGAATCAGATATTACCTCCATCCTAAAACACTGGCGGATTGTCCTCTTTTTGATTTTCCCAGTTATCTTTATATCAGCCTTGAGCATGGGGGGACTCGCTCATGTCCTTTGGGCTAGCCTACCATTAGCTGCCTGCGTAGCAGTTGGTGCTGCCTTAGGTCCTACTGACCTAGTAGCCTTCGCATCCCTTTCTCAACGCTTTTCCTTCCCAAAGCGGGTTTCTAATATCCTAAAAGGGGAAGGTCTTCTGAATGATGCTTCTGGACTAGTAGCCTTTCGAATGGCTCTCATAGCTTGGACAACAGGAACATTCTCACTTACCCAAGCCGGAACTTCATTAGCCATTTCTATCGTTGGAGGATTTGCAGTCGGCCTTATAACAGCCTTAATCAATCGCTTCCTTCATACCTTTCTACTCAGCGTCCGTGCAACAGATATCGCAAGCGAACTCTTACTGGAACTAAGTTTACCTCTCTTAACTTTTTTCATAGCCGAAGAAATTCATGTTTCAGGCATCATCGCCGTTGTTGTTGCTGGGATTCTGAAAGCCAGCCGTTTCAAAAAAATAAATCTCCTTGAAGCACAAGTTGATACTGTTACTGAGACTGTTTGGCACACTGTAACCTTTATGCTCAATGGTTCAGTCTTTGTCATTCTTGGGATGGAACTGGAAATGATCGCGGAACCAATTCTTAAGAGTGCTTTCTACAACAAAGTGCTTCTCTTACTCAGTGTTTTCCTCTTGACCTTCCTGCTTTTTGCTATCCGATTTGTCATGATCTATGGATTTTACGCTTTTCGGATTAAGAAGCTTCATAAAAGTTTTGACAAGTACGTCAAAGACATGCTCCTTCTGACTTTTTCAGGAGTTAAGGGTACAGTTTCCATTGCAACCATCCTCTTGATACCGTCTAACTTAGAGCAAGAATACCCGCTTCTTCTCTTCCTCGTAGCTGGTGTAACGCTTGTAAGTTTCCTTACAGGTTTGCTAGTCTTACCTCATCTCTCTGAGGAGCAAGAACCATCTAAGGATCAACTCATGCACATTGCCATCCTAAACGATGTCGCTATGGAGTTAGAAAAGGATTTAGAGAACACAAAAAACAAGGTTCCACTCTATGCGGCTATTGACAATTATCATGGACGTATTGAAAATCTTATTCTGAGTCAAGAAAATAAAGAAATCCAAGAAGACTGGGAAGCTCTTAAATTGCTGATTCTTAGTATTGAGAGTGATAGTTTAGAGCAGGCTTACGAAGAAGGTAAGATTGGAGAAAGAGGCTACCGTGTCTACCAACGCTACTTGAAAAATATGGAGCAAGGCATCAATCGTAACTTTGCTTCCCGCCTAACTTACTACTTCCTCGTTTCCTTACGGACATTGCGTTTTCTACTACATGAGATCGTTACCTTTGGGAAAACCTTCCGTTCATGGAAAGACAAGGAAAAACAAAGACTTCAGGCTATTGACTATGACCAGATTGCAGAGCTCTACCTAGCAAATACCGAAATTATCATCGAAAGTTTGGAAAACCTCAAAGGGATTTATAAGAGCTCTCTGATTAGCTTTATGCAGGAATCTCGTCTCCGTGAAACTGGAAATATCACAAGTGGAGCCTTCGTGGAGCGGGTTATCAATCGTATCAAGCCCAACAACATCGATGAAATGCTTAGAGGCTATTACCTTGAGCGTAAATCTATCTTTGAATACGAAGCTCAAAAACTCATCTCAGCTCAATATGCAAAAAAACTTCGGCAAAATGTTAATAATTTAGAAACTTATTCCTTGAAAGAAGCGGCCAATACCCTACCTTACGATATGATGGAGCTGGTACGTAGAAAATAAGGTATAGGTAACCAAAAACTTAATTATGGAGGATTGTGAAATGAAAAAGTTGTGGAAACAGCTGACTGATAAACCCTTATTAAAAGCTTTTTTGCACTACTATCAAGCTTCTGATAGTGAGTTAACCAGCGTTGCTGTTGCCTACTATTGGTTGATTTCTATCTTCCCCTTACTCATGATAGTGGTCAATATCTTACCCTACTTTCAAATTCCTATCTCCAACTTTCTACTGACTATCAAGGAATTTCTCCCTGATACTATCTATGAAGTAGTCGCGAAGATTGCCAAAGAAGTTCTGACTCAGCCATCAACTGGTTTACTGAGTTTTGCTATCTTATCAGCCCTCTGGACCTTTTCAAAATCCATGGATTTTCTTCAAAAAGCCTTTAATAAGGCTTATGGCGTAGCAAAAAACAGAGGAATCATCTCTCATCAATTGATGAGCCTCTTGGTTAGCTTTGGACTTCAAATTCTCTTTGCACTTGCCTTATTCCTAAGTATGTTTGGCCATATGTTATTGGACTTTCTTAAAAGCCACTGGCAAGTTGAAGGCTCAATATTGAGTTATCTTCAGGACTTTACGGGTCCACTCATCTATGCTCTCCTTTTTGCAATCTTGATCATGCTCTATTACTTCCTTCCCAATGTTAAAGTAACTCGTATTCGTTACATTCTACCAGGAAGTGCTTTTGTAGTCTTAACTATCGTCAGTTTATTAAATATCTTTTCAGTCTATTTCAATAATTATGTCAACTACTTAGTAGACGTCCGTTTTTTCAGTTCTATTATCGTAGTCGTCATGATGTTCTGGTTCATTCTGATTGCTAAGATATTGATTATCGGTGCAGTGATTAATGCTAGTGTGCAAAGTCTCAAAGATCCGAATTTTGGAATTGAATAAAGATTACGAGGGTGTGACAAAAGATCACAGACTCACTTTTTATTAGCAATCAAACTATGACGCGATTGATGATTGGATTTTTTGGTGAAAAATTTCATTTGATTCTATCCGCAACCTTCAAGAATCAAATGACTTGTTGAAGCCTCGTGGGTCTGGACTAAGAAATCGAGACTTTGTCCATTGATTACTGTCCCACCGCCTTTCTTAGATCTTCAGAAATTCACCTCAAATAACGGAATCAATTCTGTCTATAGATGACTATTATTTTATAAAACATAGTTAAACCAGGGGATTTACCTTCCATTTATCGATACTTTATGATACAATAATGACATGATTTTAATAAAATTAGCTTCAATTTTGCTTTTGGTATTAACCTTAGCTTTGGCGGTTATCATCAGCAAACTTTTTAAACTAAAGAAGAAAGGCATCAACTTTGCTGATTTGGCTTTCCCTTGTTTAATATTTGAATATTATTTGATTACGGCCAAGGTATTTACTCATAACTACCTCCCCGTATTGGGAACGGCATTATCACTACTTGCCATCATTTTAGTATTTTTCTTTCTTACAAAGAAACGTAGTTTTTACTATCCAAAGTTTATCAAATTCTTTTGGAGAGCAGGATTTCTACTAACCTTGCTTCTCTATATCATTATGATTGTTCAAATCTTTTTGATGAAATAAACTTTAATAGAAGAAACAAAATTAGCCAGCACCTCTTGAGTTTGGCAAGGAACCATGAACCTTTGAGGTGCTTTTTTAATGAAATTTTAAAAATAGGAGAATAATCAAGTGAAAAAAACACTCATGGCTAGTGCCATCACGCTTTCAATTTTAGGATTTACAACAAGTCCAAGCTACGCTGAAGAAAACAAAGTCCAGCCTGCCACTGCAGAAACCACTGCTAACCAAGGAAATAAAGACAAAGTCGAAGATAGTAGGCTTCCTAAAAAAGAGGATACAAGTGCTACTGAAGTTAGTCCAAGTTCAGCTCCAAAAGAGGAATCACCTGCCCCAGAAATCAAAAAAGACGGATGGTCAGAAGAAGAAAACCAATGGCGCTTCTATGAAAATAATAAGCCTGTGGTCAATTGGAAACAAATCCAAGGCAAATGGTACTTCTTTGACCAAAACGGCAATCGTCTGAGTAATACTACTTTTGACGGCTATGTCTTTGATAAAGATGGTGTCATGGCTAGTGGTGGTTGGAGCAAACTAGAGGACAAATGGTATTATACAAATTCATCTGGTAAGATTTCCCAGCAGAAATGGGAGAAAATCGGTGGTGTATGGTACTACTTTGACAAAGACGGTGTTATGCTTAATAACACCATTTGGGACGGCTATCTCTTTTCTAAGAGCGGAGCTATGGTTAGCCAAGGTTGGGCCAAATTAGATGAAAAATGGTTCTATGCCAATGCCTCAGGAAAGATTTCTCAGGAAAAATGGGAAAAGATTGGTGGTTCTTGGTACTACTTCGACAAAGACGGGACTATGCTGAGCAGCCGGCTCTTCAATGGTTATCTCTTTTCAAGCAGCGGTGCTATGGCTGAAAGATCATGGGTCAAGTTAGATGAAAAATGGTACTTTGCCCAAGCATCTGGTCGTCCTTCACATGATAAATGGGAAAAAGTTGGAAGTTCTTGGTACTATTTTAACAAAGATGCCACTATGGCAAGCAAGCAATGGTTAGGTAGCTACTATCTCAAGGATAGTGGAGCTATGGCTGAAAGAGAATGGATTTTTGATAAAAGCTATAATAGTTGGTTCTACTTAAAATCTGGTGGAAATTATGCTAGCCGTGAATGGATTGGCTCTTACTACCTCAAGTCTGGTGGTTATATGGCTAAGAGCGAATGGATTGAGGACAGCTACTATAATGCTCGCTACTATGTCGATGAAAATGGAATCTATGTTACGGGAACCCGTAAAATTAACGGCAAAACTCATATTTTCCAGAGCAACGGAAAATGGACTGCTGAAATTCCAGAAAGTCGTGGATTTAAAAAAGGGAAGTACACAAAAACTGTTTTCTTAGATCCAGGACATGGTGGAAAAGATCCTGGTGCTGTTTATTATAACACTCAGGAAAAAGACCTAACCATGCAAATTTATCAAAAACTACGTAAGGAACTCCAGGGTCTTGGTTATACCGTTCTTTCTTCGAGAGATAGTGATGTCTATGTCGACTTTGTCACTGAACGTTCAAAAATGGTTAACAAAACGGACTCAGACATGTTCATCAGTATTCACTTCAATGCAAGCGGGAATCCTGCTTCAGGGAGATCTGGTATTCAAACTTACTCTTACGAAGAAGACAGCGACTATCGTGCTAAGATAAATCCCTACTGGCATAACCATCCTGATCGAATCAGCGAAAGCAATCGACTTGCAGCAAATATCCATTCCTCTCTTCTAGCTGAGACAGGTGCTAAAAATGCTGGGCTTCTACAGAGAAGCTTTGCAGTCCTACGTGAAACTGATAAACCAGCAGTCTTACTCGAATTAGGTTATATGGATAATTTTGATGAAAACCAACGAATCCGTAATGAAGCCTATCAAGATAAATTGGTAGCAGGTATTGTTAAAGGTATCCAAAAATATTACGCTGGTCAATAAGCCAAAAAGAGGCTAGGACTTTTGTCCCAGCCTCTTTTTCTTACCCTAGATCATGTTTTTGATCTGGAAACAGAAAGCTTAAGCCAATACAGGCAAGTACTCCTGAACCAATAACCAAGCCATTCGAAATAGGAAGTAGATCAAAAATTGAATTTGCAATGATAAAGGCAATAATCAAACACATCAGACTAGACTTATAATCTTTTTTCACTAGATTTTCAAGAGTGAAAAATAAAAATAAACCTACTGGAAAGAGGGGCCAGATATTGACATCCAAACTTGGCCATCCTACAAAACCAGAATACAAGACTGCTACTGCAACTACTAAAAAACTGATACCTAATACTTTTTTCATGATGCGACCTCATTTTCCGTTTTACTTGGGATTTCTTTCCCTTTACACCAACTACTATAGCAAAAATAAAAATAGTCAACAATAGTTTTTGCCTATGTGGTCACCTTCCTTGACTAAGTGGTTAGAATTTTATAAAAGAAAAAGGAATTAAGCAACCAAACGTTACTTAATTCCTTGAAATTGTCTCATCACCTCTATTAACCTTTAAATTTTGATAGACTCTATTTTCTAATCAATATGACCAATATTGTCAAGACTAACCCTTTCAATCAATTCATTACTTACCTAAACTAAGTCCATTCATAAATCCAAAAAGGGTATCAATATCAAAGCAAACTAACTAATTGAGTTAAAAATGGCTATTTTCACAAAACTGTTTCATTATCACACTAGCTAATCTCAGTACATAAACCAATTTTTCATCTATAGCTTTTGTCCTAATCTTGATCTTTTTTCTTCAATCCAAGGAGTGATCCTACTATAAACAATATTCCAGCAATGAATGGTGTAAGAACTGCTCTAACTGTTCCAGTTTTTGGCAACCTATCAGAATTGTTAGTAGTTGATTTACTATCGATATCGGTATGTTTATTAGCTATGCTCTCTTGTTCATTAAGATAAACTTCCTTCTTATTTTCAAAGTTTTTATCAGGAACAATACTGCTTACATCATTAGTTGAATCAGATTGTGTTTTTTCTTTCTTTTTGGATACATCAAAAGTAGGTTTATTTTCCTCCTCCTTTTTCTCCTCTATTTTCTTGAATACAGGTTTTATAAGGGTATCTTTTGATAGATTAAGAACATAGCCAACGTCTTTTTTACCTTCGAAACCAGCAATTTCCCAGCCATCAAATTGATATCCTTCTTCTAATTCACCCTTATAGACAGGTAAAATGAAATCTTCTTCCGCCACTATCGTTGAACTCATTTCTTTTCCATTTTGAATGGTCACAGTTACCGTATGAGGTTTTAGTTCGCTTACCTCTCCCGTATCTTTGTTTAAAATGAATTCTTTTACGGTCGTATTTCTTGCAAAATCTTTTACAAGAATCTTAATATTTAGTGTCTTATCTGCTATTTGTTTAATATCATCAAATGATTTATATTCTTTTCCATTTACATAAATATGTTTTTCTTGAATCTCACCATCGAATCCATTATTTCTTTTATCATTGATATTAAAGACTACAGATTTTCCGTTAGCATATTCGATACTAGTATTTCCTTTTGGATCAATGTTTACTTCTGGTTTAACGTTATCATATAAAAATTGATAGTGTACTCCAACCGCTTTCGCATTCAAATCGCTATAGCCAGTTTGAAGATAAACATTTCCATCCATATCTGTTACCTTATCTGGAAATCCGTTTGCTTTATAGTCTTTCATTCCCCAGTCCATGATGTCACCGTCTTTAACATTAAGCTTAATGTTAAAATCTCTAGTGTTATCAATGTGTAAATCTCCATAGATTAAATAATTATCTACAACCGATTCATTAACTCTCAATTCCCAGTTAAAACCACCCTTATCAGAAATCTTACCTCTTAAATAAAATTCTGGATTTCGTACATAAATTTTATTAGATTTAGATGGATTAAAGTAGTTCTTGTCCATTGAAAGGTTTACTGGTTTTGCATCAATAAATAACGTAGAGCCATCTTCTTTTATAGCTTCTACATTGGACTTATCCTCTCCTGTGTACTCTTTACCATCCTTACCAAATAATACCAGTTTAGAAGAATCTGTCACAAGATTTCCATCTTTATCGATTGCCTCCCCTTTATCGTTCATTTTAAATGTAAACACTTGATACCTTACAATGTTAAAGCCGTCCAAAGCCGACATTAATACTGATTGAGTACTTCTTCCATCTTCAACATTTCTACTATCAGCATAAATTATTTTTTCTGATAAGACTCTTAGATTAGGATTGGCCTTTTGGATTTTTGCTATATCTTCCTGGCTATAAACTCCATTTCCTTCTAACATATCCGTTTTTCCAGGATTATAGGTAGTCACTTTTAGTGCATAGCCTTTTTTCAGAATGATACTATCCTTTAATAGATATTGTTGTTTTTCTGAATCAGAATAGATTTTACCAGATTCCATGTCCGTTAAATTGTTTGGTTTGTTTTTTGAAAGATCTCCTTCTCCTAATTCTATTACATTCCCATAACTTGATGCATAGGGATATTCTGCTTTAGTTTCCTTATTTTTTTCAGGCATTCTAATTTTAGTTTCAGCTTTTGTCTGATTATCATCTTTAACAAAGAATCTCATATCTCCTGAAAAAGCTAATCCATCCACAATATCATTAATATTAGCGTATAAATCAAATGTCATCGTTTTTGAGTGGGAATCATACTTGGTCGTTTTGATTTCTATCGATTTATATTTATTACCATAATATACCTTGGCATTTTTAGAAACATTACTTATCTTTCCAAGAATTTCAAAGTGTCCATCTTTAGACGGGCTTAGAACACCATAAATTTTTGATTTGATTTCGTCAAGTTTTTCAGTTTCATATTCTAAGGCGCTACCATCGTCATAAGCAATGATATTTCCCTTATCATCGTATTTATAATCGTATTCTTCTGTCCTCTTACCAGTTTCACTTGTAAAGTCATCAACTTCTCTAAATTTCTTTTTAATGAGTTTCTTCAAGTCTTTACTTTCAAACTCTCTAATTGTTGAAATAGTTTTATGAATAGTCAAGCTAGATTTTTCTTCGATAGACTCTTCATTGTCTTGATGATTTTCTTCCTCAGTTGTATCTTTTTTAAGACTATCCTCTT